>CBFDBP010000240.1:0-5588 GCA_965603065.1 uncultured Gammaproteobacteria bacterium | reverse complement strand
TGTTAATCGAGCTGTTACCGGATGGTCAGCCGACTCAGCAGGGCATCGCCAGCTCTCTGAACCTGAGCGTCAGAAACCTGCAGCGAAAACTGCACTCGGAAGGCATCAGTTTCAAGAACCTGCTCGATGAGACGCGCAAGGAGCTGGCCACACAGTATATTCGCGATAGCAATCGGCGTATCGGTGAGATTACCTACCTGCTGGGCTTCTCCGAGCCAAGTAATTTCACCCGTGCCTTCCGTCGCTGGACGGGTCTTTCACCCAACGAATATAGGCAACAGTATTAGCCGAGGGGGTGGCTATGCCACCTCCTCGCGTGCAATGGTCAAACTGTTGGATGCAACGATACCCAGGCGAGCCTGATTGCCGTTGATCCGGGTCAAGGTCAGCTGAATCGGTCCATCCTTGAACAACTCTGAGACTGGCGTGTCCGGATCCAGTTCGTTTGACGGAAATATAAAAATGGATTCACCAGTACGGCGGGTCAGTACCAGCATGATTACCTCCTGAATCGATTTAACATCCAAATACCGGGTGGCGATCGGCCGGCGATGCCACTTCAGCAGGCAGGATAGAGATAAACGTGAAATCCGGTTAATCCGTGCCCGCCAATCTTTTGGCCGGTGGGACAGGGCTTTCGTTCCGCGAAACCCCTGGTTTATGGGTGTTAATTCAGGTTTTTTGCAATGTAGGCAATGATATCCCGCGACGAAACAATGCCGTTCGGACGGCCGCTATCGTCGACGAGTGGCAGGTAGCGAAGATCGCTGACGATCATGCGTTGAAGCGCATAACCGAGGGGATGATCGGGTTTGCTGGTCTCCGGCGCCCCGGACATGAAATCTTCAACCGTACACTGTTCCAGTCGCGGCGCTTCGAGTGCAACTTTTTGCAACAGGTCCCGTTCTGTCAGGATACCCGCCAGTGAGCCCTCTTTAGCGGTGACCAACAGGCAGCCAATACGGTGATTGCGCATCAACTCGAGGGCATCCGCCAGTGATGTGTGCGTTTCGACCGTCAAAGGCCGTATCGGCTGCAGGCAGGCGACCGGGTCTTCCATCAGGCTGCGTTCCACCGCACTGTCGGCCTGTGGCACATCGTCCCGGGTCAGACTGCTGAGGCATTGCTCGCACTGGTCAGCACCGGGTAGATTCTCATAGCCGCAATTTGGACATATCATCGCTTCTCTCCGTGGCGGCGTTCAGCTTACCACCCAGGTCTCACCCTGGCGGAACAGGGCGTCCAGGTCAGGTGGCCGCTGCGTCTGTGCAGCCTTTACCTGCCGCATGAGCAGTTCACTGTAAACGGGCTTGTGGACAGCACGGAACACACCGACCGGTGTGGGGAAATGCGGCGGACCCATGCGCGAGAGGAAATAGGCGAGGGTCGGTTCGGTGGCGCGTTCGTCGTGGACCAGCAGTTGATCCTCGCCCACCGCTGCAACCTCGACCACCTCAGGCGTAAAGCCGTTCAGGCGTATCCCTTTCTCTTCTTTCTTGCCGAAGCGCATGGGTTTGCCGTGTTCGAGATAGAGCACATTCTCCAGCCGCTTGTCCGGATCGCTCAGATGTGCCCAGGCGCCGTCGTTGAAGATGATGCAGTTCTGGGCGATTTCCACCAGCGCTGCACCACGGTGTTCAGCTGCGCGTTTCAATACCCCGGACATATGTTTCTGGAATACGTCCACGGTTCGTGCAATGAAACTGGCCTCGGAGCCGATCGCCACACCGATGGTGTTGACCGGGTTTTCAATGGAGCCATCCGGACTGGACCGGGTTTTCGTCCCGAGTGGCGAGGTCGGTGAAACCTGGCCTTTGGTCAAGCCGTAAATCTGGTTATTGAACAGCAGAATATTGATATCGACATTGCGCCGCAGGGCGTGGCTGAAGTGGTTGCCACCGATAGCCAGACCGTCGCCATCGCCGGTTATCACCCAGACCTGGAGTTCAGGTCGTGCGCACTTGAGTCCCATGGCCAGTGTCGGTGCCCGTCCGTGGATGGCATGGATCCCGTAGGTGTTCATGTAGTATGGAAAGCGGCTGGAACAGCCGATGCCCGAGATCATAACGATGTTCTCGCGCGGCACACCCAGTTCCGGCAGCATCTTCTGCATCTGCGCAAGAATGGCGTTGTCGCCGCAGCCCGGACACCAGCGCACATCCTGGTCCGAGACAAAGTCCTTGCGGGTCAGCTTGATTTTCTCGCGGACAGTGTTCATGACAGCAGTTCCTCGATTCTGGTCTCGATTTCCGCGATGGTGAATGGTCGTCCCTGCAGCTTCGAGAATGACACCGCGTCCACCAGGTAGCGGGCGCGAATCAGCAGGGCCAGCTGCCCGTCGTTCAGTTCGGGAATCAGCACCCGGTCGTAACGGCTGAGGATTTCGCCCAGCTCGGACGGCAAGGGGTTCAGGTAGCGTAAGTGAACATGGGCCACGGCAAGACCCCGGTTCCGGGACCGCTGTACTGCGGCGGCTGCGGCACCGTAGCTGCCGCCCCAGCCGAGTACCAGCAAGGCCGCCCGTTCGGGACCATCGACCTCGATTGCCGGTAAAAAAGCGGCGATGCGCTCTACCTTGTCGGCGCGTAAACGGCACATCGTTTCATGATCCTGCGGTGCGTAGCTGACGCTGCCGCTGCCCGGATGTTTTTCCAGTCCGCCCATGCGGTACTCCATGCCGGGTGTTCCCGGCAGCACCCAGGGCCGCGCGAGGGTCGAAGCGTCACGCGAGTACGGCTGAAAGCCCTCGGGTTCAACGGGGTGCTGAACCTCGATGGCTGCGAGGTCATGCAGCGACGGAATACGCCACGGTTCGCTGCCGTTTGCCAGGTAGCCCTCACTGAGAACGAACACCGGCGTGGTGTGTCGTACGGCAATACGAAACGCTTCGATAGCAACGGCAAAGCAGTCGGCCGGACTGTTGGCGGCCAGCACGGGTATCGGACTTTCGCCATTGCGGCCGAACAGGGCCTGCAACAGGTCGGCCTGCTCGGTCTTGGTCGGCAAGCCTGTGGAAGGACCGCCACGCTGGACATTGAAAATGACCATCGGCAGTTCCAGCATAACCGCCAGATTGATCGCCTCACTCTTGAGACAGACACCGGGACCACTGGTGCCGGTAACGGCAAAAGCACCGCCGTACGCCGCACCGATGGTCGAACCCATGGCCGCGATCTCGTCTTCGGCCTGTATGCTGCGGACGTCCAGATGCTTCCAGCGTGACAGATGGTGCAGGACCTCGGAGGCCGGCGTGATCGGGTAGCTGCTGTACACCAGCGCTTTCTGCGCCAGTCGTGCCGCGCTCACCAGCCCCAGAGCCATGGCTTCGTTGCCGTTGATCATGCGGTAGCATCCCGCCTCGACGGGTGCCCTGGGGACGCTCCATTGCACGGCAAAGGCTTCGCTGGTCTCGCCGTAGTGATAACCGGCCTGCAAGGCGCGCCGATTGGCTTCCGCCACCGGCGGGTGGCTGGCGAACTTGTTGTCGATCCATGCCAGAGTCTGTTCGAGGGGGCGTGCATAGAGCCAGTACACCAGGCCCAGGGCGAAGAAATTCTTGCAGCGCCGCTTCGCCGCGTGTTTGAGGTCCACCGCCTCCAAGGCCTTGAGGGTCAGTGAAGAAATCGGTACCGGGTGCAAACGATAGCTGGAGCCGAGTTGCGGGTCATCCAGGGGATTTGTTGTGTAGTCGGCCTTGGCAAGATTGCGCTCGCTGAACGCATCCCGATCGCTGATTAGTACTCCGCCGGGTTTGAGCCGAGGCAGGTTCACCTTGAGCGAGGCCGGATTCATTGCCACCAGCACATCCGGGTTGTCACCGGGGGTGTGGATCTGGTGACCGGCAAAGTGGACCTGGAATGCCGACACACCAGCCAGCGAACCGGCGGGAGCGCGAATCTCAGAGGGGTAATCGGGCAGCGTGCTGACGTCGTTGCCATACACGGCAGAGGTGGTGCTCAGCTGGCTGCCGCTCAGTTGCATGCCGTCGCCCGAATCGCCGCAGAACAGCACGGTGACCTGTTGCAGTTCGTCGCGGGTTCTGGCGCTGGCGCTCATCGACGGCCATCCGCTTTGCTGAACACCGGCTGCAAATTGCCTGACGGTCGACGCACGGTATCAGCCTCCTTCCGGCGAGCGGGCGTGCTGTTCGGGGTCCGGGGGCAGGTTCAGCACATGGTCCGCGAAATGGTTGGCCATGAACTGGGCAATGTCCTTGTGGCGCACACAGGCTACCGCGCACCCCTGGCTGTCGAGTACCGGCACCTGTCGAAAACCGCCCTCGTGCATGCGTATAACCACCTCCCAGACCGGATCATTTTCGGCAACAGTGACCGGATCGCGGGTCATGAAGCCGGAAACCGCCTGGGACAGCGTCGCGGCATCACCGACCACCGAAAGAAACACATCGCGTTCGGTAAAAATACCGGTCAGTCGATCCTCTGTCGTGATCAGTGCATAGCCCAGGCCCTGCTCACGCATGGCGCGAATGGTCTCCGCGACGCTGGTTGAGTCGTCCAGCAGAAATGGAGGTTGCAGTTCCAGGGCCAGCACTTCGACCTGTCGCAGGCTGCGTTCAATCTTCATACTGTGCGTCCCCTGACTCGAGGCACCACAGTGTACGCCTCAGGCATCACGTCCGTCACTCCCCGGTCAACGCAATACCTCGGCCTGCTTTTCTTATGGAGCAGGAGGTTAGCAGCTGATCTGGAAGCGACGAAGACAAAACCTGTGAATTTTGTCGAGTTGCCCAGCGGCAAGCAAGCGCCCGGAGACGGTCTACTTTCCGGCGATCCGGTGGTGTGGAAACGGCGTTATGGTTAAGCTGAGATTAGCCTTGGCACTTCTTTAGGGGGTGTGCTTACGAGTGGCTCGGGTTTGGCAGCATAGTAATCTTTGAATTTATCTCTTACGGCTATAAATTCGTCGAGATTGTCAAACAGTATGTCGACCAGGGAAGGGTCGAAATGTTTACCTCTCTCACGGGAAAAATGTTCGAGTATCCGTTCCAGATCCCAGGCCTTTTTATAAACTCGATGCCGGTAATTTGATAGAGATGTTTAAACGCACCGAATTTTTTCTCGGCCGATGAGTTGCAGAACACGGCCTGACCCTTGTCATTAAAAATGCACACAGGTTACGGGTTAAAACGGGGTGGCTGGGAGAGGTAATAGTTATTCCGGCTCTACTGCCGGTTGATCTTCAGGAAGTGGCATACCGCACAGTAATTTGTCGCCGCGGAATAGAGAATGAGTAGAGCCGGCAACAGCATCCACCAGCTTTGAAAGCGAAAGGATACGAACAGTATTGTAAATCCGATTAACCAGCGCAATCCACTGTCTATCGGAAGAGGATTTGAAACCACGATATTCTCCCAGGTGTCTCTCCATATGGTGGCAGACTGGAAACAAGATTTAGATCAATGCAGGACAAAAATCGTAAATTGATCGATTTGAAGAGAGCGGGCACGATTGATGCGCAAAAGGTGTGGTTACGAGGGTCTGTTATGGGGCGAGGGCGCGATTATTGGACCAGCATGACCTGGTCACCTCCATATTTCGACAGGTCCATAGGCAGCGATTCGCGTTTAA
>CBFDBP010000239.1:0-5589 GCA_965603065.1 uncultured Gammaproteobacteria bacterium | reverse complement strand
AGGAGGCCACCACCGCATGCTGGCGCTCCACAATTCGGTGACACCGAACTTGCGATCTCAAATTGGCAAAGCGGTCGGGCAGATGAAGATTGGCTGCCTATAAGGTGTCCTCGCAGGTATACTACGCATCCTGATATTGGCAGTCGGGCCGATATGGTGATTTCTGTAGCAGTCCTTGATGGCACGAAAGAAACGTACAACTCGCCGCCGCAGCTCAAAAAAGCGGCGTAAATCAAAGCGCAGACACAGTCGTTTCCCCTGGACAAAAATATTCCTCAGCCTGCTGGTTGTTCTGCTCGCTTATGTGGCGTTTCTTGATTTCCAGGTCTACCGGCAGTTCGAAGGAAAACGCTGGTCGTTGCCGGCGCGAGTGTACGCCCGCCCACTGGAGCTGTACGCAGGTTTACACCTGACCCCGGAACAATTCGCCAGTGAACTCCGGGCACTGGGTTACCGCTCCGTCAGAGTGGCACGGAAAGCCGGTGAGGTGTCCAGAAACGGCAAGCGGTTCCAGCTCATCAGCCGGCCATTTGTGTTCTGGGACGGACAGGAATCATCACAATCCATACGCGTGGCATTTTCGTCGACGCATCTGAAGAGTTTGCAGGATGATCGTAGTGGCAGTGCGCTGGCGCTGGCGCGGCTCGACCCGCTGGAAATCGGCAGTATCCATACCGCACGCCAGGAAGACCGGATCCTGTTGCGGCTCGACGACATACCGGACATTCTGGTCGAGGCGTTAATCGCCGTTGAAGACAGAAAATTTTATACCCATCACGGTGTCTCTCCGCCTGCCATTGCCCGTGCTTTCTGGGTGAATCTGAGTTCGGGACGGGTGGTGCAGGGCGGCAGTACGCTCACCCAGCAGCTGGTAAAAAACTTCTTTCTGAGTAACCAGCGCAGCCTGTGGCGCAAGTTCAATGAAGCCATCATGTCGCTGTTGCTGGAGTCGCGCTATGAGAAGGATGAAATCCTCGAAGCCTATCTCAACGAAATATATCTGGCCCAGGATGGTCAGCGCGCCATACACGGCTTTGGTCTGGGCAGCCGGTTTTTCTTCCAGCGTCCACCGGAAGAGCTGAGTACGGCGCAGATCGCCTTGCTGGTGGGTATGGTCAAAGGACCTTCCTACTATAATCCGCGCAGGCACCCGGATCGGGCGCGCGAGCGACGCAACCTGGTTCTGCGTGTCATGCATGAGCAGGGCATTATCGATCGCGCTCAATACCAGAAATCACGGTCTGAAAAACTGGGCCTGGTGAAACCTGCTGCCGGTACCAGTAAAACTTTCCCGGCGTTTCTGGATATGGTGCGCCGCCAGCTACGCCGTGACTACAATGAATCCGACCTGGTGACTGAAGGGCTGCGCATCTTTACCACGCTTGATCCACAGCTGCAGTGGGCGTTGCAGAAAAGTCTGGATCAACAGATCAGACCCATGCTGAAAAAACAGCCAAAGTTGCAGGGGGCCGGACTGGTAACACATTCCGCCAATGGTGAGGTGCTGGCGCTGGCGGGGGGGCGAGAGGCAGGTTTTGCCGGTTTCAACCGAGCACTCGATGCCAGGCGGCATGTCGGTTCACTCATCAAACCGGCCGTGTATCTGACCGCACTGGAACGATCCGCCCGTTACAATCTGGCGTCGTTGATCGACGACGGGCCGCTCAAATATGAACAGTCCGGCCAGTTGTGGAGCCCGAACAACTATGACCGGAAATTTCATGGGCAGGTCATGTTGTATCAGGCGCTGGCGGATTCCTATAACGTGGCAACGGCACGTCTCGGGCTGGACCTGGGTGTGAACGCTGTTATCAGGACCTTGCGGCGACTGTCGGTCGATGAACCGCTCAATCCTTATCCCTCGCTGTTTCTCGGGGCGACCGATTTAAGCCTGCTGGATGTTACTCGCCTGTACCTTAATTTTGCCAGCGGCGGATTCCAGGTTCCGCTACGCAGTATCCGTGAAGTACTGGACGCCGACGGCGTACCCCTGCAACGCTACCAACTCAGTGTCGAGCGGGTCATTGATCCGGCCCCAGCCTATCTGATAAACCGTGCCTTACAGATGGTGGTGGTAGAAGGCACTGCGCGTTCTCTCAACCGACGTTTTGCAGCGGCACTCGGGCTGGCCGGGAAAACCGGCACGACCAATGATTTGCGCGACAGCTGGTTTGCCGGTTACGACGGTGAGAAACTGGGTGTGATCTGGATGGGCCGTGATGATAACCAGCCCATGGGACTCAGCGGTGCAAGCGGCGCCATGCAGGTGTGGGCGGGTTTGTTCGCCAGCGCGGGTGCAGTCAGGCAACAACTGGCGAAACCGGACGCGGTTGAATGGTACCGGGTAGACAGGCAGAGCGCAGGTCTGGCCGACAAGGGATGCAAAGATACCGTACAATTACCTTTTATCGAGTCTGAATCAAAACCTGCCGCAGCTCCGTGCGCACAAGGACGGCCGCTACGCTGGTTACCGGAATGGTTGCAATGAAACGAGTCATATTCCCCCTGGTCCTGTTGTTGAGCGCCTGTAGCACGGCGCCTCCGCGCACCTTACCTCCGGTAGTCGATGGTACTCAGCCGGGCAGCTCACAACCCGAGGCAACCGACAGTGTGGAACTCCCCGACACAGTGGAGGTGCCTGTTCCTCCGCCGGCACCCAGCGGGGGCGCAGTCGTTGCTCTGCTCGATCGGGCTGATGCCTATCATCAGTCGGGGGACATCAGTAGCGAGGCTGCGACCGTAGAGCGTGCGCTGCGTATCGATCCCAATAATGGCCGCTTGTGGAACCGCCTGGCTTCAATACGCCTGGACCAGGGACAACCCCGCCAGGCCGAACAACTGGCGCTGAAATCAAATGCTTTATCGCGCGGCGAGACACGCTTGCAGGCACAGAACTGGCGCCTGGTGGCCAAAGCACGCTGGTCGATGAATGACAGTGCGGGCGCTCGCGCCGCGGAGAAGAAAGCCCGTGAGCTGCACTGATCGGGAACCCCCGATTGCTGGTGTACAATACCGGTCAACATGGGTGAAAAGTTCTACTGATACCGAAAAGTCAGCGCCGTGGGCATATATTCAGTCGATAAATTGATCTCCGAGGCACGCCGCCTGGCGACCGAGTTCCGTCGCACCACCGGTAAGGCCTTACCCGGCGTCAGCGGGGAGATTGCTGAACACGATGCGGCACGCCTGCTTAATCTGGAGCTCTGTAAAGAAAGATCCGCCGGCTACGATGCCGTCGGTCTGGGCAAGCGCGAAGGAAAGCGGGTCCAGATCAAGGGGCGGGTCATATTCGACGAGGAAAAGTCCGGTCAGCGCGTCGGGCAACTCAAACTCGAACAGGAATGGGACAGCGTGGTGTTAGTGATCATGGACGAAAACTATGAACCTTACGAAATCTACCAGGCCGATCGCGAGGATATACTCGACGTGATGGATGAGGCCGGCAAGAGTGCACGCAAGAAACGCGGTGCCATGACGGTCGCCCGCTTCAAGATCATTGCCCGTCTGGTGTGGACCCGTGAAGATGGCGAGCTTGAAGACGAGATCTGGGATAACCGGTCCGGGCACTGATCCTTGAAAGTAAAAACAGATTATCCCAGCGCTGATTCCATGCAGGCTTCCGACTGTTTGGGTAGTGACGGTGTGCTGGCAGGCGAAGTGCCGGATTTTGCCGCGCGTCCCCAACAGCAGGACATGGCCGTTGCTGTAGAGCGGGCACTGGCGCACGGTGAGGTGCTGATTGTCGAAGCAGGGACCGGTACCGGCAAAACCTTCGCCTATCTGGTGCCGGCGCTGCTATCCGGCCGCAAAGTGATCATTTCCACCGGCACCCGCCACCTCCAGGACCAGCTGTTCCACCGCGATCTGCCCACGGTGCAGTCGGCCCTGGCGGTTCCGGTCAATGCCGCCTTGTTGAAGGGGCGCGCCAATTATCTTTGTCATCACCGCCTCGATACGACCCGCAGTGAGGGCCGACTGACATCACGCCAGCAGCTTGGCCACCTGGAAAACATCTTTGACTGGTCGGGCCGCACCCGCAGCGGTGATATCGCCGAGTTGTCCGGCATTCCGGAAGATGCGCCCATCTGGCCGCGTGTAACATCAACGGCTGACAACTGTCTGGGCCAACAGTGCGAGTGGTTGCAGAAATGCCATGTTATACAGGCACGGCGTGCGGCACAGGACGCCGACCTGGTGGTTATCAATCACCACCTGTTATGCGCCGACCTGGCGCTGAAAGAGGAAGGTTTTGGCGAACTGTTACCGGGTGTCGATGCCTTCATTATCGATGAGGCTCACCAACTGCCCGAAACCGCAGCACGCTTTTTCGGAGTGACGCTGTCCAGCCGGCAGTTACAGGAACTGGCACAGGACAGTATCAGCGAATATGTGCGCGAGACGGCAGAATCGGAAGGTCTGCCGGATACCGCCCGGGCTGTGGAATGCGCCCTGCAGGACGTGCGCCTGTCGATGGGTAAGGGCGAACAGCGTTCGCCCTGGTCAAGGCTGGCGAACGATAAAGAGTTGAGTGAACGGCTCGACAGACTGCGCGAATCACTGGCCGAGTTGAGCGACGAGCTTGGCCGGCAGGCCGGGCGCAGCCGTGGGCTGGATAACTGTTATCAACGTGCAGTGAAGCTGCAGAGTGTGCTGGTACAAACCACCGAGAAGCCTCCCGATAATTATATTCACTGGTTCGAGACCTGGCGGCAGTCTTTCCGCATCAACCTGACACCGCTGGATGTCGCAGATAACTTCAGCACACACCGGCAGGAGCTGCCCAGCCGTTGGGTGTTCACCTCCGCCACACTGTCGGTCAACGGCAAGTTCGACCATTTCGCCAAACGCCTGGGGCTGGAAGATGCAAATACCCTGAAACTGGACAGCCCGTTTGATTTCCGTAACCACGCCCTGTTCTATGTGCCGGAAGGGTTACCGGAACCCGGTCACGAGTCATACACAGAGGCGATGCTGGAACATGCCGAACAGATCATCCGCGCATCGCGTGGACGGTGCTTTGTTCTGTTCACCAGCTATCGGGCATTGAATATTGCCCAGCGTCGGCTGAAGGACAGCTGCGAATTTCCGCTACTGGTGCAGGGCAGTGCACCACGTAGCGAATTACTGGAACGTTTCCGTGAGCTGGGCAATGCCGTATTGCTCGGTACCAGCAGCTTCTGGGAGGGTGTGGACGTCCGTGGTGAAGCCCTGTCCTGCGTCATTATCGACAAACTGCCCTTTGCCTCACCGGGTGATCCCGTCTGGCAGGCGCGTATCGATGCCTTGAAGGAGCAGGGCGGCAATCCGTTTATGGATGAACAGCTTCCTCACGCTGTGATCACGTTGAAACAGGGTGTAGGCCGCCTGATTCGCGATGTGAACGATCGCGGTGTGCTGGTGATCTGTGATCCGCGGCTGGTGACCAAGAGTTACGGACGGGTCTTTCTGAATAGTCTGCCGGACATGAAGCGCACACGCGACTTCGATGAGGTGGTGGCCTTTTTTCATGCCAGTGATGTTGCCAGGCTGTAAGCAGCAGATTGAAAATACACAGGGTGGGCGCTGGCACCTTTCGGGGCGCGCTGTGCC
>CBFDBP010000238.1:0-5617 GCA_965603065.1 uncultured Gammaproteobacteria bacterium | reverse complement strand
CTCGCCACGCCATCCCCCCGCCCGCAAAAAACGGGCGATCTGCGAGAATGGGGATTGAATACTCCCCACGCTTTCTTGTTGCTCGACAGGTATCGTCAATATTTTGTCTCTCGAGTAAACAGTCAGCCTTCCTAGTCGTAACTAGCGGTAGCGACAACTTGGTTATCATGCTTTAATTATTTTTTCTGGCTCGAACAGAAATAAATCATGGTACAACATGTCGTTTATGAGATCATCGCCCGGGAACAAAAGTGTTCTCCGGCGGACCTTACCCTGGAAACACGCCTGGAGGATCTGGGGATCGATTCGCTGAAGGCAATTACCATCCTTTACCAACTGGAAGAACAATTCGAAATCGAGATCCCTAACGAACTCATCGAAACGATAGTGACGGTAGAGGATATCGTTACCAACATCGATCAGCTGCGACAAAACCGCGATACCGAATGCCACGACGCGTAGTTATCACCGGGCTTGGAGCTGTCTGTGGCCTGGGAACTACTGTTGACGAATGTTGGGCGGCGCTGAGCGCGGGGCGATCAGCCATAAGACCGCTAGGGCGCCTTGGTGAAGGTACACGAATTTCTACCGGGGCGGTGGTTCCGGACTTTGATCCGGATCAGTATTTCACTTCTAGCGAGCTCCCGTTACTGGACCGTTTTTCTCAGTTTGCCTTACTGGCCACGCGAGAGGCCCTTGCAGACGCCGGCCTGGCTGCAGGAGAATACGCGGTTACCGGTGCCGCCGCCATCATCGGAACAGGTTGCGGTGGCAAGCAGACCGATGAGGAAACCTACGCGCGACTTTATAAGGAACAGAAGTCCCGCGCTCACCCACTTACAATCCCAAAAGGCATGCCCAGTGCCGCCGCCAGCCTGGTAAGCCAGCACTTGGGTATTAAGGGGCCAGTGTTTTCTGTAAACAGCGCCTGTACATCCGCCGCCCATGCGGTGATACAGGGGCGTTTAATGATTCAGTCGGGTATGGTCGATGTGGCCCTGGTAGGCGGAACCGATGCTCCCTTTACTTACGGCCTGCTGAAGGCCTGGGAAGCATTACGGGTTGTTTCGAACGACACCTGCCGGCCATTTTGCAAGGACCGTTCCGGTATGGTGCTGGGCGAAGGCTCCGGGATGCTGGTTCTGGAATCCGAACAACATGCGGTGCAACGCGACACCCGGATCTACGCTGAACTAGCCGGTTGTGGCATGACATCGGATGCCGGACACATTACCCGCCCCGATGTAGACGGTATTGCGCACGCAATCAGCAATGCACTAAAGGATGCAGGCTTGGCCGCAGATACTGTGGATTACGTCAATGCGCACGGCACCGGTACTCCAGCTAGCGATCAGGCGGAAACCGAGGCACTACACCGTGTCTTCGGTGCCCATGCAAAAGCCTTGGCGGTATCCTCAACCAAATCGATGCACGGACATGCTCTGGGGGCGGCGAGTGCCCTGGAACTGATTGCAACGGTACTTTCTATACGGAATAACTTGATCCCACCTACTGCAAACTTCACCGAACCCGGCGAGGGGTGTGATCTTGACTATGTGCCCAACCGGGCGCGCGCGCAACGGATCGACATCGCGGTTTCCAATGCCTTTGCCTTCGGCGGTTCTAACGCAGTGCTAGCCCTTAAGACCTGGGAATGAAACAAGCGATCAACAATACTGCCTTCCGCAGCATAACTGTCATGTTCAACAATATAAACCATTTCCAGAATAAGCTTTCCGCACGGCCCGACTCCGAGCACGTGCAAATTTATCTACGTATGCTGGCAGGGCTTGGAGGCATAACGTACTCTGTCTTTGCTCATAAATACACAACGCAGATCGGTGGCTGGACCCTGGTGACCCAGGTCTACATCTTTGCCGCTGGGATAATGGTCGGTGGATTCGGTTTATTGATATATATTCTGCATTCTCCAGGGACCAACCACTTCCGACGCTGGCTGGGTTCCATTCATGATTCAGTTTGGGTAGGTTTAACCCTTTACGCACTTGGTGACGTCGGAATGATGCTGTTCGGTATGTATATTTGGGTAATTATCGGTAACGGCTTCCGGTATGGAACCCGCTTTCTATACGGATCCGCTGCGTTAGCACTACTCTCTTTCTACACGGTAGCTTATTTTAGTCCTTATTATCGGACTAATTTCGGGTTTCTAGGGCTTGGCACCTTTCTGTTGGCTTTTGTGATCCCGGTCTACTGCGGCAGTCTCCTCAAAAAGCTACAACAAAGCCTGGTGGCCGCACGCGAAGCGGACCGGCTGAAAACCCGGTTTCTGAGTAACGTCAGCCACGATTTACGCACCCCTCTCAACGTTATTTTAGCGAACTGTGATCTGTTAGCTCGTGAGCCAGGCAACATTACCCGTCAATCAAGACGACTGCAGGACATGCAGGAGGCTGCTACCACGCTGAATGGCTTACTGGTCGACCTTCTGGATGTCGCAAAAATTGAGGCTGGACGGATAAGAATCATGTCGTCCCAATTTAACATGATCGAATTGCTCGGGCGCGTTACACGATTCAATCAATCTGCTGCCAAGGCTAACGGAACACAGATTTACCTGACAGTGGCACCCGACACGCCTGCGCAGGTTTACGGAGATACTCTTCGGCTGGAGCAGGTACTGAATAATATTGTTTCGAACGCGGTAAAGTATACAGAAAATGGCGAAGTGGCGATCTATGCGAAACCCGATATCAATCAGGATACCGGCCTTTGTAATGGCATCGTCTGTTCAGTAAGCGATACCGGCATCGGCATGGACCCCGAAGCGATGGGTCGCATATTCTCGCGCTTTGAACAGGCAGACCTTGCGTATGCGAGGCGCTACTCAGGCGCCGGTCTGGGACTGAATATTGCCAACGAGTTGACCGCGCTCATGGGAGGATCGATTGACGTCATAAGCGCCAAGGGCGAGGGCTCCTGCTTTACGCTCACCGTGCCGTTGCGCGCAGACCGGAATTTCAATTTTGACACAGCGTGTTCTTCTTGCCCAACGCCTGTCGCGGTTATTTGCGGCGATACGGAACGGCAGCGCTATTGGAAACAGCTATTTGACGGCACAACATTACCGAACGCCCAGGTCTTTACGGTACAGGATCTCGCGGGCCGGGTTGAGGCTCCTGCGAGGAACTATGCAGACTCCACTTTTGTAGTGGTTGACGCTTGCAAGCTCGATATTTCAATCGATGAAGTCTCCGCGCTCGCCGGTGACTCATTCAGGCAGCCCCGCAGTCCCCGAATTCTGGTGAATGCGCCTCGCGGGTCCAATGAGGACACAAAAGCCGCCACTGTTTATAAAAACTACCGATGCTGGACAAGCGGCGCAACCCTGGATAATGTCAGAAAATCGCTCGCTATTGCTTATTGGACGACGGGTTCGGGATCTTCGAGGGCGGAAAGCGATGAGGAACTGTGGTCATGGATGATTGCATTGCAAGACCTGACAGTGCTTGTCGCCGATGACAATGAACTCAACAGGCGGGTTTTGTCGGATATGCTGGCTTATACCAATATCCGAGTGGTGGAAGCCCGTGATGGAACCGATGCTCTGATCATACTGTCCGAAGAACACATTGATATCGCCTTGCTAGATATCCAGATGCCGAAACTGACTGGTGTGGAAGTCATGCGTGCACAGGCCGAACAGAACCCTGACATGCCGGTACCTATGATTGCGCTGACGGCGGACACCACAGAGGAATGCCGTGCGGAGTGTCTGACCGTCGGTGCCAGATCCATTCTACACAAGCCTGTCGATATGAAGACTTTGTACCGTGAGCTGTATCAGACCGTAACTGGTGCCGACCCGGTGTCGTCGATTCAGCAGCGGCGCTGCGCGACAATTGAATCTGAACAGGATCTACTTGATTATGCGTTTCTGCACGAAATCGCCGAGACAGGTCAGCAGCCGAACTACATCGCTACACTTGCGGCATGTTTCAAGCAGGAGGGAAAACAACTGCTGCACGGGATCCGCCATGCATTCAATTTGAATGAGATAGGAGACAGTCGCGCCTTACTTCATCGTCTGAAGGGCATGTGTGGCTCCATCGGCGCACATGGGATGGCTGCAGTATGCCAGGAAGTCCTCACCCTGTCAGATGCCGAGCTGTCTGCAGCTGCGAATGAAATAACAACAGCGCTGTCCCGGCTACATAACGACTCAGCCGTGCTATTGGACACTTTTTCGGATTCCTCGATCAGTAGCAGCTAACCCGTATTTTCCTGTAGTCCTATCCTGTTTGTAGCTAACGGTTTGCGCCTTGAAGAGCGTTTTCGGTCGTTACCAATCAGATCCACCCTTTCTGACCTCCGTACGCTTTGTGGTTAAGGTTGTGCGATATGCGCGGCAGTAGTAGGCTAATCTGCTTGTGACATCGATTTCATATTTTATCAGTGTTCTTTAGGTACTCTTCCAGCGCGTCGCACGACGACTTCTGACTGCCGGCGTCAAGGTGCAATTCAAAGAGGTTTATGACTTCCAGGCTGACTTCTTTTAGCGTCTTGTTGCGTGGTCGACAGAACAATCTCAGTTTTTCCAGTGCTCTCATGCGCGAGAGGCCATAGGTAACCATGACCAGTCCGACTGCAATCCCCACAACCCCCGAAACTTCGACCGCTCGTGACAGGTGACCGATTTCACCGAACCGAACCAGCGCAGTATCAATGGCCAGCTCCACCTGTTTGGGAGTAACCGGTTTCACCAGGTATCCCAGGGCACCGAATCGAGCCGCACGTTGCATAATGGTTTCATCCGCGAATGCGGAGAGCATGATGAACGGAATCTTCTGTCGGTGCAGTGCGCTGGCGACGTCAAGACCCGACTTGCCGGGCATCCGGTAGTCGAGAACAACGAAATCAAAGGAATTGGCATCGCACATGGCGATGGCGTCGGAACCCGAGTCTGTAACTGACACCGAAAACCGTTCTGCATTGATGCCGCCCTGCAGGAGGAGCCTGATCATCGGGTCATCATCAACGATCAGGATATCCAGCAGGCGATCCTGTGTTCTTTTTTTACTATTGTCAGCCGGCATGTGGATTAATTGACAAACCTGACACCGCAACGGTCAAGGTAGATAGCAACCAGGTCTGGCCGATGTACCGCACACTGTTTCAACAATTCAAAGAACCTCTTCCTGCTCAGAACGACAACCGGTGAAGTCTCAGCAACCGCCTGCTCACTTGCTGGTCGATCGGCTAGGCCGGTTGCGTTTACCTCGAGAAGTTTGACGGGTGGCACTTCCAGCCCCAGCGACAAACGCTCAAGATTATCAATGCCGATATTGTGTTCACTACGTTCGACAGCGCCGATATATGAGCGGTTCAGCCCACAAAGTCCGGCGAGAACCCCCTGTGAATACCCCCGCCCCAAACGATAGTCACGGACGTTAAAACCGATCTTCTCACGTAAATTCGTTAATTCCATGTAATTTTCTCCAGTTCGAGATCCACGTTTCTGTGCCATGATCCGGTGCAATTTTGAAGAGCCTGCCGCTGAAACCAACATTCCCATCCTGAAAACGAAGGTTGATCTCAGCGAATGAAGTGAAATCCAGGCCAATCCATGGCGCACTGCTCCATTGGTAAAATAAGC
>CBFDBP010000237.1:0-5656 GCA_965603065.1 uncultured Gammaproteobacteria bacterium | reverse complement strand
AACGAAAGTGCTCAATTTTCCAGCCATTCTTTCCTTAACGTCCTTCGCGTCCTTCGCGGTTAGAAATGCGGATTAGCCTCCATCCTCCTCAACTGGCAGCACCGATACAGTCAACAGTCTGCAACGCTATCTCGAACTCTTCATCAGTCGGCACCACCAGGATGCTCACCGGGCTGCCGACACGGTGTATGGCGAAGGCGCCACCACCCTGGCCTGAATTCCTGTCGCTGTCGAGTTCAATGCCCAGAGACTCCAGACCGGCACAGACCTGCGTCCGCACCCACGCATCATTCTCGCCAATTCCGCCGGTAAATACCACGGCGTCCACATGGCCAAGCACAGCATAATAGGCGCCGATGTATTTCTTTATCCGGTAGCAATACATATCCAGTGCGAGCCGGGCGCAATCATCGCCCGCATCGGCCAGCCGGTGCACTTCACGCATGTCATTGGCGCCACAAATCCCTTTCAGTCCACTTTCCTTATTCAGCAGCGACTCTATCTCCTCGTAACTCAGTCCGGCTTCCCGAGACAGATAGAAGTGGATGGCCGGATCAATATCGCCACAGCGGGTTCCCATGATCAATCCCTCCAGCGGTGTCATACCCATCGAAGTATCCACGCTGTGGCCCTGCCGGATGGCCGCCGCGCTCGCCCCGTTGCCCAGGTGCAGTGTGATCAGGTTCAGCGCCGGCAAGGCTTTTCCCAGCTGTCGTGCCGCCTGTTTGGCAACATAGTGATGCGACGTGCCGTGAAACCCGTAGCGGCGCACATGCTGCTCCGAGTATAGCCTTTCCGGGATCGCATAGTGCCAGGCATGTGGGGGAATCGAATGATGGAAGGCGGTATCGAAAACGGCCACTTGAGGGATATCCGGTGCGGTCTGCAAGGCGACCTCGATGCCCATGACATTGGCTGGATTGTGCAAGGGGGCGAGCGGGATCATATCCCGTATACGCTCGAGTACTTCACGGTCAATCAGTGTCGGCTGCCTGAAAGACTCGCCACCGTGGACTACGCGATGCCCGATTGCCGACAGTTCCGTTAGACTGCCAAGCGCACCGGTCTCCCGCAACACCCTGCCGATTCGCGCCAGACCTTCACGGTGATTTTCAATACACCGTTTATCGTCTGTTTCATCCACTCCACCTTGACTGTGAATCTGCCGGTGCCTGTGCACACTCTGTGGCTCGCCAATGCGCTCAATGGCACCGGAAGCGAGCACCGCACTCTCGGACATATCGAACAACTGGTATTTGATTGACGAACTACCCGAGTTGATGACCAGTACCTTCATGCCGATCGGGGTCCTGTCTGCGCCTGAACGGCGGTAATGGCAACGGTGTTGACAATATCGGTTACCGTACAACCGCGACTGAGATCGTTCACCGGTTTGTTCAGGCCCTGCAGAACCGGTCCTATGGCCACGGCGCCCGACGAACGCTGCACCGCCTTGTAGGTATTGTTGCCGGTATTGAGATCGGGAAAGATAAACACCGTGGCGCTGCCCGCCACTTCGCTGTCCGGCAGTTTGGTCCTGGCGACCCCCGCGTCCACCGCAGCGTCGTATTGCATGGGGCCCTCGATCTTGAGCTCCGGTCGCAGCGAACTGGCCAGCCGCGCCGCCTCCCGCACCTCGTCCACGGCTTCACCCTTGCCCGATGCCCCGGTGGAATAGGACAGCATGGCAACACGCGGTTCAATGCCAAACATCTGCGCGGTATCAGCTGAACTGATGGCGATGTTCGCCAGTTGTTCGGCATTGGGATCCGGGTTCACCGCGCAGTCACCATACACCAGCACGCGGTCCTCCAGGCACATCAGGAACACGCTGGAAACAATGGAGTTGCCGGGCCGGGTTTTAATGATTTCGAACGCCGGACGGATGGTATGCTGCGTGGTGTGCACGGCGCCCGAGACCATACCGTCCGCCTGGCCATGGTGAACCATCATGGTGCCGAAATAACTGACGTCAGACATGGTATCGAAAGCCATTTCGCGCGAAATACCCTTGTGCCGGCGCAGGCGGTAATAGGTTTCAGCATACTGATCACGATACTCTGATTGCTGGGGATCGATAATTTTGACCCCATCCAGGCTCAGCCCCAGGGCCTGAATCTTTTGCTGTATTTCGTCTGTGTTTCCCAGCAGGGTCAGTTGCACCACGCCACGCAGCGCCAGTATCTCTGCGGCGCGCAGGATGCGTTCCTCGCCGCCTTCTGGTAGCACAATGTGCTGCTGTCGCGCTTTGGCCCGCTGTACCAGTTCATATTCGAACATCAGCGGCGTCACCCGGGTGCTGCGCCTGGCCGCCAGCGCCCGCTCGAGCTGCTGCAGATCGACATTGGCTTCGACGACCCCTAATGCGGCAGCGATCTTGTGTTCGTTATCCGCTGCCAGCTCGGCACTGATCCGGCTGACATTCAGCGCCGTGGTGAAGGTATCGGCGGCCACACTGAGTATGGCGAAGGGCGGCTTGCCAAGCCCGGTCAGCAGCTCGACCAGCTGGGGCGCAGGCTCGTGCTTGCCGGTCAGCAACAAGCCGGATATCTGTGGATAAGCCGTTGACGGATGCGAAACGAAGCAGGCCAGAATGATATCGGCCCGGTCAGCCGGTGTAATGATGAGGCTGTCCTGTTCGACATAATCGAGAAAACCAGGCACCTGCATGGCGGCAACCTTGTAGTTCTGCACGACACGATTCAAGCCGCTCGCTTCTCCGTAGATAACCCGGGTATCAAGACAGCGCGCGATATCACCGAGCGTCGGTCTTGACAGCAAGGGCTCCTCGGGTACGAGGTAAACCGGCGTCTCAGCCAGCGGGGCCTTATCCAGTTTCGCCTTCAGCGTATCGAGTTGCCCGTGCGGCACGCTGTTGATGACAGTCGCCAGAATATCGCAATCGCGTTCCTGCAGGGATTTCAGAAACCCCGCGGTGGCGTCCTGGATCTCCGGGTTGCTGCGACCGTTGCCACGTACCACGGGCAGGATAAAACAGCCCAGGTTATTGGCAACGTCGCTGTTGAAATCGAATTCCAGGGCTGAATGTCCACCCCGGTAGTCTGTGCCGGCACACAATACCCGGTCGCACTTCGCCTGCAGGCGCCGGTACTGTGCCAGGATTTTTTTCAACAGCTCGTCGTAGCGATTCGCTGCCATCAGCTCGCGTGCGATATCACTGCTGCAACCAACCATGTCCTCGTACGGCCACTCGAGCTGATAGCGCTCTGCGATCAGCTGAATGAGTGGGTCCTGCTGATCCCCCGAGCGTATGACGGGTCTGAAAAATCCGACCTTGCCGCCATGTCCGGACAGGAGTTCCATCATCGCGAGTACAATGACCGACTTGCCGCTGCCGCGTTCTGCGCCTGTTATATAGAGGTTTTGTGTCATAGGGTCCTGCGTGTGTGACAATCTTAATTTCTGCCGCCCTATCTATTATGCCGAACGGAGAATATGACGAATAACCAGTATTGCAAAAGAGAATTCCCTCTCCCGGAGGGAGAGGGAACTTTTATACAGGGTACTCATTAGTTGGTTCATTGGCAGCAACCGCCTCAAATACAACCACCGCTCGCGCACCGACCGGGTATCTTTTTACGCTGAAAGACGCTTGATCCTCCGGGCTGACAATGTCGTCGGGTGCCGTCAGACCGGTGTCCAGCGCCAGGCGCAGTTCACGGCCCTGAATGGTGGGTAATTCCATCTCGATGCCGCTGTCGGAAAAATTAATCATGACGTGAATATCCGCTTCTCCATCCGCGATGGCTGCCAGTGTAAAAGCCAGAACCCGCGCATCCGGATCATTCCATAAGGGTGCACCGATATCGATGCCGTGCCAGGACACGTCGGGGATACCCCTGTCATTGACCGGTGACCCGGTCAAAAAGCGCCGGCGCATGAGGCATGGATGACGCTTGCGCAGTGCAATCATGTGCTGGACAAAACGCAGCATGTCGGCATTGGTCTGCAGTAGACGCCAGTCAAACCAGGTTAATTCATTATCCTGGCAATAACCGTTGTTATTGCCGTTCTGGGTATTCAGGACCTCGTCTCCGGCGAGCAACATCGGTACACCCTGGCTGAGCAACAATATGGCCATGACATTTTTCGCCTGTTGCTTGCGCTGTGCCATGATTTCCGGATCGTCGGTTTCGCCTTCGACGCCATGATTGAAACTCAGATTGTCATTGTGTCCGTCACGGTTGTTCTCACCATTGGCCTCATTATGCTTTTCGTTATAGCTGAACAGGTCGTAGAGAGTAAAACCATCATGGCAAGTCACGAAGTTGATACTGTTGATCGGCAGGCGGTGCTGCGCTTTGTAGAAGTCGCTGCTGCCACTCATCCTCGTCGCCAGTTCGCTGACCAGCCCCTTGTCGCCACGCACAAAGCGGCGGATAACATCCCGGTATCGGCCGTTCCATTCTGCCCAGCGGAATCCGGGGAAACTGCCGACCTGATAAAGCCCCGCCGCATCCCAGGCCTCGGCGATGAGACGCGTGCTGGCCAGCTGATCAGACAGCTCGATACCCCAGAGCACCGGCGCATCGTGCAGCGGTTCGCCGTCCTCCCCGCGCGCCAGTGCGCTGGCCAGATCGAAACGGAAGCCATCGACGTGCATCTCACGCACCCAGTATTCCAGGCAGCTGATGATAAAGTTTGCCACCACGGGATGATTGCAGTTGACGGTATTGCCGCATCCCGTGTAGTCACGAAAGACCGTTTTATCCTCACTGTTGAGGTGGTAGAAAACGTTGTTGTCGATGCCCTTGAAGCTGATGATCGGTCCAGCCGCGCCACCCTCAGCGGTGTGATTGAAAACCACATCCAGGATGACGCCGATGCCGACCCGATGCAGGGCCTTCACCAGATCACGGAACTCCTGCAGCTGTGTTCCCTGCTCGGGAGTCACGCAATAGCCCGGGTGTGGAGAGAAAAAACTGTGCGTACTGTAGCCCCAGTAATTGCTCAGACCGAGGCTGGCCGTGGATTCCGGAACATCCTGTTCATCAAAGGCCATCACCGGCATCAGCTCGATGTGGGTGATACCCAGCGCCTGAAGGTAAGGAATCTTGTCGATCAAACCCGCAAATCTGCCCGGCTTGCTCACCCCGGATGAATGGTGACGCGTGAAGCCGCCGACGTGCAATTCGTAGATAACAGCGTTTTCGTTCGCAAACGTCAGCGCTGTATCGCCTTCCCAGTCGTACCTGTCATCAACCACCATGCCGCGCATCGAACAACGGCCATTGCCCCCCGGCCGCCCCGCGGCCTGCCGGTCCCAGAGCGCGTGACTGACCACGCGCGCCCAGGGATCGAGCAGAACCTTGTCTTTGTCGAAGCGAAGACCTGATTGCCGGGTATCGGACGGGCCGTCCATTCGCCAGGCATACCAGGTCCCTGCCGGCAGCGCCTCTACATAGACGTGCCAGGCGAAGAACGTCCGGTTGACCTCCGCTCGCAGAGGAATAACCTGGAACGGCTCTGAACTGTCTGCCCGCTCAAACAGCAACAGATCCACGTGTGTGGCGTGGCGACTGAAAACGGAGAAGTTGACCCCGTCGGTATCCGGTTTCGCCCCCGGGGGATAGCGAACACCCTGGCTTGTGTTATAAGGGCCGACCATGGGTTAGTATTCCTTCGCGGTGATATA
>CBFDBP010000236.1:0-5664 GCA_965603065.1 uncultured Gammaproteobacteria bacterium | reverse complement strand
CTTACCGCTGCAAGAAGACTGGTTAGTGGAAATAACCACTCAGCACTCTTCGTGTCGCTAAAGTTGTTTCTCAATGGGAAGCATTACTATTAACCAGGCAGTGAAGCGGCGCCAGAACCCGACTTCAGGCTCAGAGTAGTAACGAACTTCCTTTCCCTTGTTTTCGGTAAGCCATACCAGGCGTTCGGCGCCTGTTTCACTATCGGTCTCAAGTGTCACGCGGTAGCTGTTTTCGGGTCGAACGCCATCGTCCATAAAATCGATAACCTGCGCTGCCAGTGCGGCGCTCTTAACCAGGATAACAATTTCTGTATTGAGCGCCGTCGAGCGGGGATCGAGATTAAACGACCCAATCGCAACAACTTCCCGGTCCACGACGCCGGCCTTGGTGTGCAGGCTTGCCTTCGATCTCCCGGCTAGCAGAGACCAGTGTTTCTTCTCGGACGCCGCATCAGGTCGAAGCTCGTAGACTTCCACGCCATTCCTGATCAGATCGCGACGATATTTCGCATAGCCAGCGTGCGCTGCAGCGACATCGTTTGTCGCCAATGAGTTAGTGAACAGACGCTGCCGTATTCCTCTTTCCTTGTTAATACGCGCTCTTTCGATGTTCTCGGGCCCCGGGACCACATACGCCGACTCGACCAGCAGTTCAGACTCCTTGTGCTTTCCCAACTCAATCAGATGAGCCATCACCTCTTCATTGCGGCTCTGCAGTTTGTCGGGTTCGTCATACATGGCATTGGCTGGCGCCCATATAAAGTTGCCACGCATCTCCTCCAATCTGGTCATTACTGAGTTGCTGGAGGTGTCGATTGGGTAGGGAAAGTCCTTCAGCTCCACCACCCAGCTATACAGCTTATTTATCCTTTCCTGCAATACCTTTTCGGTAAATTGCTCACCTATAACAACGCTGACCGGTATGGAATATTCGCTGTTCCAGTATTTGTCAAAGCTTTTGGAAACATCTTGCACCACCGCCCCAACCACTGCCAGGTCCAAGTCCCGAAAATTTTCGGCGGTACTTATACCGAAATAATTGTCCCCGATATTGCGCCCGCCGACGATAGCGATCGCATTGTCGACTATGAAGGCCTTGTTATGCATGCGGTAGTTAAGTCGACTAATATTGAAAAAGAGTTCCAGGCTGCGCAACGTGCGCCTCTTAAAAGGATTGAATAGCCGAATCTCGACATTGGGATGCTTGTCCATTCGTGCCAAGTTCAAATCCGTCTTACCGGTCGTTATGTGGTCAAGCAGCATGCGTACCCGCACACCACGGTCGGCCGCACGAAGAATCCGCTCGGCGAGTATCCTCCCTGCAGTATCGTTCTCCCAGATATAGTACTGAGCGTCTATGGTTCGCTCAGCCTGATTCGACAGGCCTACTCGGGCGCGGAAGCCCCACTCGCCGGAGGGTATCAGTGCCACACCAGACTTACCGGGATGTGCAGAAATCTCTCGCTGGAAAAAACGGCCTAGTTCTGTTTCTTCAGGGTCGGCGAGCGCTGTGGAAACGGGACGCTCATAATCGGTGGGAATGGTTGTTGCGCAGCTGGCCAGCAGCAGGCAGATATAGCACAGAAATGTCAGACGAACTGATGTCATTACAACAGAAGCCGTAGTTATGTCCTTCTCTTCTCTGGGCGAGATTTTTCGGCTATAGCACCACCCTGTCAAATGAAATCGAAGGTTCGCATTAGTTATCCAGCTATTCCTGCATTTGATGCAAAGGGCAACAACGGTTTGCAGATCGCCGATCAGTGACCGGCGCAGGAACGACCGCTTTCAGTACAATTGTTACCGTACAGCCTCTTTTTCTGGACGGCAACAGTGGGTCGTGAACCGCCTTTTAGATATTTATCATATAGTTACTCTCTAAACGACCCCTAACGGTCGGTACCCTGCCTTTCAACGCAACCGGAATACCGTTTATTGATAAGGTCGGCAAGGGGGATAACCGGCCACAACTTGCCCTTCCAGGGCGAATTGCGAACGGTGAAAATGCAGCAGAACACGACATTCAGACAAGCATCAAAACTGCCCTGAAAAATCAGAAGAGGAGAGGGATTTTCTAGGCCATGATCACTTCACGGGGCCATAGCAAAAGCTATCGTCGGCAGCGTAAGAAAGACTAAAACATGGCCTTCTTTGAGTTCCGATGGTTTTCTAAGTTTCATCGCGCACCTCTAACCAAGGCAGTGGCTCAATAACCGCGCCCACCTAACCGACCAGACAACCTACCGCAAACGGATTCAGTCCGCGAAGTCATTCGGCTGGTGCACGGCAATTTCTTCAAGTTCGAGTATCTGGCGCTTCTCTGCTTCTTCACGCTCACGCCGTTCGTTTTCCATTGCCGCGAGGTGAGCCTGCGCAATCAATTCCGGTTTAGGATAACCGTCGTACACATTCCCGTCGTTTTCATTCATGACCGCATCCCTCCTGAGCTGATGAGCATAAGCATATAATTACATGCTAATTATTTATCAGGGCTACGCATTGATGTAGATCAATTAAACGAACGATTTACTCGGCTTATCGGCATAACTGGTGACATGCATCGCCAGAAGTGGCTGAATGGGGGACCGGGTAGCAAGACGTCGGCGTAGTCGCTTACAGGGGAGTTTAGGTCAGACGCAGCCGTTCCCGACCTGTATTCAGTATCTCGGCGTCCGGCCACAGCATGCCTGACCCGATCTGAATCCATTCAGGCAGAACCATTGCAGAATCGCGCGAAGCGTGCGGCGGTTTACCCGCTGCGCCCCGGAAAAACACTGGTTATTGAACAGCAGCGGGTGGCATTTGCCTAGGCCTACCGATAGAATCGAATCGGTCGCAAGTGGCGTTGAATTGCAACTGGAACAACGGAGGGCGAACCGATGGCAGTTGCAAGACTCTATAACAAGCTGAGCCCCTTCCAGCGCGTCATCGCCGCTTTGATACTTGGCATCATCGCCGGCATCTTTGTCGGCGAACCTGCCGGCCATCTGGATATTCTGGGTGATGCCTACGTCCGCCTGCTGCAGATGACGGTACTGCCTTACGTACTGGTATCAATCATTGGCGGTATCGGCCGGCTTGATGCCGCTATGGCGGCCAACATCGGCATACGCGCGAGCAAGATCATCCTCTTCGTCTGGCTGGCAGTCATGCTTACCCTGCTACTGCTACCACTGGCCTACCCCGAGTGGGAGACCGCAGGCTTCTTCAGCACCAGCCTGGTCACCGAACCTGAGAAGTTTAATTTCCTGGGCCTCTATATCCCGGCGAACGTCTTTTCTGCGTTGTCAAATACCCTTGTTCCATCGGTGGTGCTGTTCTCGTTACTCATGGGAATCTCGATCATCAAGATTGAGAACAAGGATGTCCTGCTGCGTCTCGCCAGCAACATCGCTGATGGTCTGATGGGCATCGCCGCCTTTGTCGCCAGGCTGGCGCCCCTGGGTATCTTCGCCATCTCCGCAGCGGCTGCAGGAACGTTAGAGCCGCACGACCTTGGCCGCTTGCAGGTGTACCTCTGGGTCTACCTGATCGCGGCCTCGCTGCTGGCGTTTGTGCTACTGCCATTACTCACCCACTGGGCGACACCCTTCTCCTACCGCCAGGTACTCTCGACTGCCGGCGAAGCCGCCATCACAGCGCTGGCGACCGGAACCGTTTTGGTGGTACTGCCACTAATTGTCGAACGCTGCAAAGAGATGCTGGCGCACCACGGACTGGACTGCGAAGAGACCGACTCGACAGTCGATGTACTGGTTCCGACTGCCTACAGCTTTCCCAGCACAGGCACGCTGCTCGGCCTCGGTTTCATCTTGTTTTCGGCTTGGTATGTCGGTTCACCAATCAGCCTCGACCAGTACCCGGCGTACGTCGTCATGGGGGCACTCACTGCATTCGGCAGCATGGCGGTCGCTATCCCGTTCATGCTGGATTACTTTGGTCTGCCCGCTGACCAGTTCCAGCTCTACCTGTTGGGCGCCGTGGTCACCAGCCGTGTGGCAACCGGTCTGGCAGCACTGCATGGTTTTGTCGTCACCCTGCTTGTCGCCACCGCCGTGATGAAGAAACTGAAATGGCACCGTATGATACAGGCCGTCGGCGTCCATCTCGGTGTCTCCACCGGTGTCATGATCCTGGCAGGTATAGCACTGACGAAACTGATCCCGTACGAATACACGGGTGTCAGAACCTTCGAAGCGCAGCGCCTGATGGACAAACCCGCCCCGGTCGCTGATCTGGACAGGTTGCGGCCGCTCAGTACCGAAGATCATGCGCGCCCGCGACTGGATGTGATCCGCAAACGCGGTACCCTCCGCGTAGGCTATTTCTCTGATACCCTGCCTTTCGCGTTCCGTAACGATCAGAACAGGGTCGTTGGTTTCGACATGGAGATCATCCATCAGCTGGCGAAGGACCTCGATCTCAAGATCGAGCTCGCACATCTCACGAATCCAGATAACGAATCCCGGCTTCTCGCCGATGGATCGCTGGACATCACAGTCGGTGGACGGACAATCACGCCGACACGTGCACTCAGTGTCGCTTTCAGTCAACCTTACACGAAGCATACCGCAGCGTTTATAGTCAAGGACAACCGCAGGGACTTATTCGCATCGATGGACGATATCCGGGAGATGGAATCACTCAACCTGGCTATCATTGCGAACCCATACTACGAGAAAATGGTGAGAGATTTGTTCCCCAATGCCAGAGTGACGCCTATCGACACGCCCAGACAGTATTTCAAGGGTCAATATAAAGATGTCGACGCCCTGGCATTCTCGGCCGAGACCGGTGCAGCCTGGGCGCTGCTATACCCGGACTATGCTGTCGTCGTCCCAAAGGGTCTGAAACTCAAGGCACCGGTTGGTCTCACTCTTCCCAAAGGACAGCAGGATTACGTACAGTTCATCGATACCTGGCTGGCGCTCAAGGAAGACAACGGTTTCCTGCAGAAGGTCTACAACCACTGGATTCTCGGAGAAAACCCCAAGGCAGAGAAAGCCCGCTGGTCGGTATTACATGATGTTCTGGGGTTTGATATCTGAACGGGAGCCGGCATCATTCATTTATGCAGACCTTCATAGGGTCTTATATGAACGACGGTTTAGGGTCGTGAACCGCCTGTTAGCAGATTCTTATATCGCTACTTTGAGCAACAGGAACGCACGGATAGAGAAGAGCAATCAGTCGCTGAAGCCAACACCATACCGCTCAAGAATAAGATTGCTACGCTCAAGAAAGAGATGCAGCGGTTGAAAGAAATTGAAGTGCAGATGCTGAAAGCCCCGGATAAGCAAGTTTCATTGACCGACCCGGATGCACGATCCATGAAAACCAGAGGTAATGGCATCGTGGGGTATAACGTTCAGACCGCTGTTGATGCAGAACACCATCTGATTGTTGCTCACGAGGTGACTAACAAAGGCAGTGATCGCAGCCAGCTTTCTCCGATGGCAAAGAAAGCAGGTGAAGCGTTGGGTGTCGAAGAACTGACTGTAGTTGCCGATGCGGGTTACTTTAAAAGTCTTGAGATTTTATCGTGTCACAAGGCAGGCATCACAGCATTTGTATCGAAGATAGAGGCCTCCGGCAAGCGGGCCAAAGGATGTTTCGAAAGAAAAGATTTTCGTTATATACCCGAAGCGAATGAATACCGCTGCC
>CBFDBP010000235.1:0-5684 GCA_965603065.1 uncultured Gammaproteobacteria bacterium | reverse complement strand
ACAGAACGCTGCGGCTCTCCCGGTTGCTCGACGGTACCTGACTCAAACAGGCCATTCAGCCCTTTTTCCAATGTTTTCAACATCTCGGGTATTTCGATTTCCATTACCTGATCGCTGATCCATTTGCGGTCTTTGGGCCCCATGCTGTTCGTCACACACTCTCCCAGGTAGCGCTTGAACGCATATCCAGGCTCACCACCCTCGAAACGGAAATCCGCATAATCGGCCATCCGGACGTTGATTGTATCGATAAAAGCCGGCCTGAAGTCCTGGCCACGTCCCTCCGCATCGACCCGGTTATCATGGTAGGTATCCGCCAATTTAAGCGCCAGGGCGATAATGAAGCGCTGACGCTGTTCGTCGTTCATGGTTTCGTGCATCAGACGGTCTGAAACATGGATCAAGAAGGCGCAGAACTCCTGCAGTACATCCAGTCGTTGTGACTGACTGTCGGTCTGGAAGCCCTCGTTTTCCAGATTAAGCAAGGCACCCCCGGCTATCCGCCACTCGATAAATGCCAGCGCTCCGGCTACGTCTTCCAGCGAACGTTTTTTCCCCTTGTCTTTCCAACGACTTCTAATACGCACAAAAGTATTTCCGAACCAGAGTGGCGCACCAGAATACATCATGCTAGCATCAAATTCCATAGTGTTTTAGTCGGGTATTCAGTTTGAGTACACACAGTCAAAAGTCAGAGCTGCCCACAGAGTTTTTGCAGCACCAGGAAGCCATTCAGCACAACTGCCATATTTCCGATGCGCGGTTTGCCGGTGACTTCACGATGTGTGTCTATCTGTTGAAAATGCGCGAGTATTTTCGCTGGGAGAAAGGCTATACCTATGGCAAGACATTGCCGCAAGCAGAACTCGGCAACTGGCTGACAGCACGCGAGGAACTGTGGGGGCAGCTGGAAGATCAATCATTCTCGCCGATGGAAATCGACGGGCGGCGGCATGATCCGTTTGACGCCAAGGCTATCAATGAGACACTGAAAACACGCCGCCTGTTATACAGTGCCGGTTACGGTAATAGAGCCAAACCACACTTTTTCCTGGCACGTCTCGAAAAAACAATCGAACACCAGGGTTACCGTATTTACATCACTGCCGAAGAGTACGCGCGTGACCTGTCGGCACCACCGGCAATGTCACTGGGCAAAGAGATTTTTATTCGCCGTGAGTCGTTGCGCCGCATGTTGTGGGAAAAACTGGAGGAATGGCGCTGGAACAAACCGGATAATGCCATGGGGCGTGCCATCCGCTTTTACGAATTCGAGAATGACCTGGACGCCGCACTGGAGCAGATGACGGAGACCGAAATTGAATCGCTGGTTCTGCACGAGATTGGCGAAGTCAAGGCGGGTGAAGCGCTGGGGGAGAGCTGGCACGAAATGATCGAGGTATTTCCACGCTCACGCCTGGAGTTGATGGCGCGGGCGGTTCGTGACCACCTCGCCGATGCTCTCTCCACGCTCCCCGGTTTGATTGAGCGGGCTCACCCACCCTCACTGCACTTCTATTTCGCCAATCTGTCCGGGATGCGTAAACAAATCTATCCCGCCCTGCTTGATGCCTATCATCACTGGGTGGAATATAATGATGCCAGTCAGCTCGGGAGACTGATTGAGACTGGCCGGCAGCACTGGCTACAGGTCGCACAGGAACTCATTCAACTTCACCAAAGCCGAGTCAAGACCGCCTGGCAGGAAATGGAATCATTGATCGAGCAAAAGCAGTTGTAAGCCTTGCCGCTGTAATAGATAGACCCGGATTCAGACACATGCCTCAAACTAAAACTGTAACCCCGCTCCGCACCATTGTTGAAGTCAAACCGGATACGTTCATTTTCGAAAAGCACCATGCACTAAGCCCGGAATTGTGCCGGCTTGCCATTGAACGGTTTGAACAACACAAAGACGAACAGTATGAAGGCCGCATCGGTCAGGATGTCGGCAAAGACCGCAGCATAAAAAAAACCACCGATCTGGTGGTGAGCGGCAAACCTCACTGGAAGGATATCGACCAGGCCCTGTTTCGCTCGATCGGCCAGGCTATTCTCGAGTTCCGTGAAACCTACCCCTACTTCAAGGGTCCCTTCAAGGATATGGGCTATGGAATTCAGCGCTATAACCCGGGTGAGCATTATCACTGGCACATCGACGGCGGCAGTCACGAATTCAGCCAACGCCAGCTGGTGGCACTCTGGTATCTCAATGATGTGCCCGGTCCCGGTGGCGAGACGGAATTTCTGTTTCAGGAGTTACAAATCAAACCTGAACAGGGCAAGCTGGTGCTGTTCCCGCCGTTCTGGACCCACGAACACCGTGCCGTGACCTTGCAGAAGGGTGTGAAGTACATCGCCACCACCTGGGTTGTTTTTGCCTGACCGTGAATGCTGTAAAGGTACTCACGCCGGAAAACAGCGCTGAGTGGGAGGCTTATTACGAGCTGCGCTGGCGCATCCTGCGCGCACCCTGGCAGCAAACCGGCTGTGAACGCGATGAAACGGATGACAGCAGTATTCACCGCATGGTGTGCCGACGGGACGGTAAGGCCCTCGCTGTGGGACGTCTGCACCGGCTGGACGAACACAGCGGACAGATTCGTTACATGGCCGTGGAGAGTGGTTGTGAAAGGCGGGGTTATGGCACACGGGTTCTTACCGCGCTGGAACAGGCGGCGATAGAAATCGGCATAGAGGAAATCATATTACACGCCCGCGAGCGCGCTGTTCCCTTCTATCAGCATCACGGCTACCGAACCATCGAGCCTTCATTTTTACTGTTTGATGAAATCCAGCATTACCTGATGACAAAAAACCTCAGCGTGGTCAGGCAAGGATTTCCGTGAGTGTAATATCGCCGCTCGTATCTACCACGACTTCCTCAACATGGGGTATGTGGCTGAGAATATAGCCCGCCATCAGTAAGACCATTTTCTGGTTTTCGGTGTGGAAGGCGCCGAGAATTTTGTCGGCAACAATCTGGCAACGCTGGTAAAGGTCGGGCTTTTCCACCCAGAAACGGCTCATTTGCCAGCCCTTGTCCATATCCTGATCCATCTTGTTGTAGAATTCCTTTGCCTCTTCAATCTGCTGTTGGGAAACATCGATGTCGTAAGTTTGATCGTCAATGGTCAATTTCAATATCATCACACTTTCTCCAACTCAATCAGCTCAGGAAACACCATGTTAAATGTCATCCCCGGGGTACTGGAAGGTAAACAACTGGCGCAGGTTCGTTCGCTGCTCGAAGCCGGCCACTTTGTCGATGGCCGCTTATCCGCCGGGAAAACGGCAAAGCGCGTCAAGAATAACGAAGAACTGCATACCACTGCCAGCCAGATGGAACGACTGAACAACCTGGTCATGGGAGCTCTGCTGCAAAACCCGACCTATCAGGCGGCCGCGATGCCCTGCCGGGTTGCCACACCCTACTATGCCCGTTACACCCAAGGCATGAGCTATGGTGACCATGTCGATGATCCCGTGATGGGCCCACCCGGCGGCCAATACCGTTCCGATGTATCCACCACAGTGTTTCTGAACCGGCCGGACCAGTACCAGGGTGGTGAACTTGTTATCCGCACTTCTTTCGGCGAGCAAAACATCAAGCTGCCCGCCGGTGACGCTGTGGTTTACCCATCATCCAGCCTGCATCACATCAATGAAGTGACATCCGGCGAACGCCTGGTTGCCGTAACCTGGACACAGAGCATGCTTCGCGATCCACAGCAGCGCGAGCTTCTGTTTCAACTGTACCAGGCCCGGGAAAGCCTGCTACAACGCCAGCCCGATGCGGATGAAACCACACAGATAGACCATGTTTATGTCAACCTGGTACGCATGTGGGCTGAAGTTTAATTGGGGTCAGAGACGGTTTTTTGCTGTCAAGTTCAACATGAGAGCAAAGCTTGAGAAAAAACCGTCTCTGACCCCAATTAAACTGCAATAAAAAACGGGCCGAGTGTTTACACATCGGCCCGTTTTCCATCACACAGTATGAAGCCTAGCGGTGCGAACCTTTCTCTTCGTGGGCAGTGTCGATGAGTTTGTTGGCCAGCTCCATGTACTCCTGGCGGTAGTTGTGCAACTCGTGGCCTTCGCCGGCGGTAAAATACTCTTCCTGGGTAACGCCGTGTTTATGTTCATACTCGATGAACTTTTTCTGCATTTCCAGCATTTTCTTGATCATCTCTTGCTTGTCGCTCATGGTTTTACCTCCAAAGCGTTCAATTCAAACGGTCACACGCCGCACACCAACTGCGGCAAACTATATTACGGGTTGCTAATCCAGGACATATCCCCAATGGGAGTAGCAGGGTAACAACTCAGTACCCGCCTTTGCGCGTACTCTGCGGTAATCCGGCGATCTTGCGGCCCTGCTTGCTGGGCATACCCGGGAACAAGTTGTACATGTCCTTACTGGTCGGCTTGGATCCCCATTTTTTGCCCATAGCCTTGAGAATGGTTCGTTCGTTGGGTTCGTTACCGCCGTTGTCGAAATGCTCTTCGCGCAGGTATTTAACGATATCCCAATGCTTTTCCGTCAACTCAAGTTTGTCGGCTTCTGCGATGGCCCCGGCAACAGCTTCGCTCCAGTCTTCAAGGTTAATCAGGTATCCGTTTTCGTTTGTTTCAACGGTTTTTCCTTCGACTTCGAGTGCCATATGAGTTATCCTCTTTTTTCAACAGGTTAAAAATGATTACTAATGCTGTTTCTATATGAAAGCGGGCCGATAAAAGCTCAGGATTGCTTGTCTGCGGTCATCTCGTGCACCGCTCTGATCCCCTTATGCGGAATGAACAAGCCGCAGCCCATGGTCTTGTGCCGCCCGATCCCCTGCTGCTGCAGGGTGACGGCCTCTTCGACTTCGAGGTCCGCCAGCATCAGACTGCGGGTATAGAGATCTCCGTCCGGTTGACGGATGGCGTGCGTGCGACCGCACAGCAATTTACGCAGCTTGATACCGAGCGCCCTCAGTTGCTCCGCCGCGTACGCCATAAAGGCTTCTTCATCATCGTGTTCAATACCTTCCGGGACCACCACATAACGCGAAAACTGGGTGGGAAGTGTACTGAACAGTTTCACATTGGCCTTGCCGATTTCCAGGCGGTGGCCATCGATATCCAGCGTCTGTCCGCTCAGCTGGTGAGCATCATCAACGCGATGTTTGGGCACGCGCAAGGTCATGCGTGAGCGGTGTGACAAGTGCAGTAACTCGTTGCCTGCATCTTTCGGCCTCATCCAGCCGTTGCCGGATTCCGCACCGTGAATCAGATGGATACCAGCCTGCTCTTCCTCGTCGATCCAGGACAGGTTCTCGCGAACAGCCATCGAGAAACTGTGTGCATGATCGAGCGGCAGGCAACGGCAATTGATTCTGTACACCAGATCAACCACGTCGTCGGATACCACGTACGGTGTATTCTTGTCTCTGTCATCGTCCCAGTACATATCAGCACAACCTGCGATAAGTGTCGACCACTAACGTTTATTGGCAACCGCAAAAGCGGCCTCCAGCTTGTCTTCCCAGCTTTCCGGGGTATCGAGAAACGGCGGGCGCACATCCATCTGGAAAAACCGCTCGCCGGAACGCGCCTTGTCCTCGACTACGTGCACCAGGTCATCGAATGACTGCAACTCATGGTGCTGCAGAAGAATTTCACTCAGGCACAGCATGTCA
>CBFDBP010000234.1:0-5693 GCA_965603065.1 uncultured Gammaproteobacteria bacterium | reverse complement strand
CCCCGGGAGAGGGTTAGGGTGAGGGGATCAGAAAAGCTAACGCTTTGATTTATATGCCCCCCTCTTCCCAGCCTTCTCTCGGAGGGAGAAGGGGTTACAACCTTTTGCGACACCCTCCGGAGGGAGAAGGGACAACAACCTGTTACAACACCCTCCGGAGCGAGAAGGAATTCTTTTTCGCTTCGACGTGTATGAGGAGACAGCGATGAATGCAATCGATTTGTTAGGCACTTTGATGAACAGCGGTATGTCGCGATCCAGCGGTCGCCGCCTTGAAAATTCCATCGGTAGCGGCGGCATAGGCGCACCCGGTGGAATCCTCGGTCAGGTGCTTGGCAGCGCCGGAGGTTCCGCGGCCGGTGCCGGTGGCTTGATGGATATGCTGGGCAAAATGGCCGGCTCACTCTCCCAGGGAGGTTCAGGTGGAGCTGTGCCGGGCGGGATCGGGACAGGCGGCACCGGCGGTGGCTTGCTCGGCAGCCTCGCAGGTGCACTGTTCGGAGGTGGCACGGGTTCCACGGGGTCAACGGCGGGTGCCGGTGGCATGGCGGTACTGGGCGGCCTGGCGCTCGAGGCGCTGCGCAGGATGGGTGGCGCCGGCGGCGCTGCGCAATCCGCGGAAGTTGACGATACGACGCGCCTGGTTGCCGGGCTGCGCCAGCCGGCGAACGCAGAGGAAGCGCAGCAGGTGATGGATGTCGCCAGTCTGACTGTGAAGGCAATGATCAACGCCGCCAAGGCCGATGGCCATATCGACGAGACGGAGACAGAACGTATTGTCGGCAAACTCAAGGAGGGTGGTGTTAGTGACGAAGAGCGGCGTTTCGTGGCCGGGGAGATGCGTAAACCGATCGACATAGACAGTATTGCGCGTGCGGTGCCCAATCAGCAGGTGGCGACGCAGATCTATGCGGCATCGCTGCTCGCCATCGAGGTAGACACCGATAAGGAGAGGCGCTATCTGCAGGAGCTTGCCGCGGCGCTGAGTCTGGACGACAGTGCGGTGGGCTATCTGCACAGTGCACTCGGCGTGGCCTGAGTGCCGACGGCGTGTAATCCCCGGCACCTGGCCCCGGTATTTCGCGGACACGAGTAATGCAGTTGATCCTTTGCCGTTAAGGCTGTAAGAGCTCCGGGTGCCTCCTGCTGAGCGCAACTGTGAATTTTTGTGGCAGAAGTATTGTATTGTTTCCTGTAGGCACTATATTGCCGTTAGCGGTCTTGCAGCGAACAGATTCATAAAGAGAAACAATGATGAAAACCAGCAGCTATATTTATTTTCCGTTCTTGATTGCCGTCATTCTGGCGGGGTGCGCGACAGGGCCGACGCTCACCCAGGAGCAGATTCTGGGGCAATATGAGCAGATTGCGAAACTCGAAAAAGGTCTAAAGGACGCCGCAGGGCAGGGTGTAGATAACCTGGCACCGGACGGTTATCGCGCCGCGAAGAAAAAACTGGAAGAAGCGCTCGGGGAAGCCAAAGCAGGCCGGGAAGGCACCGCCAACTCGGCCGCTACCGGTGGCCTGCAGACGCTGGCGAAAGCCAATGAAAACGCCGAGCGCAGCCGGGAACTTTTACGCGATGTCCTGGAGGCACGCGACAGGGCCTACCACGCGGGTTGCGCCAGCGTCTTCCCGGACAGCACAGACGATCTTGATACCGATTTACGCAAGTTGGCCAGCCTTGTGGAACGCGGCAGACTGGAGGACGCCAAGCAGCGTCGCCAGCGGCTGATCGCCGGTTACGAGCAGCTGGAGCTGGCGGCGTTGCAGGAAGGTACCGTCGAGGCTGCACAGGCAGCCATCAAAGATGCCGTCAGGAAAGACGCGAAAAAAGTTGCGCCCAAGACCTTAAAGCTAGCCGAGGAAGAAATGAAACTGGCGCTATCGGTGCTGGAGGCAGACCGCAGCAGGACTGACAAGGCCAATGCCCATGCCACGCGCGCCAAGTGGCTGGCCGAGAGGAGCATCGCCATTACGGAACTGGTCAAGGATTTTGAGCGGCGTGACTATAGCGCCGAAGACCTGGTGCTCTGGTACCAGAAACAGCTGAGCGACATCAACCAGCCGCTGGGTGAGGAACTGCCCTTCAACCAGGCGAACCGGAATGTGGTGATGGGTATGCAGCAGTCCATCAGGGAGTTGAAAGTACAGCGTGATGACACAGCGGCGCAGCGCTCTCAATACGAACAGGAACTGTCGCTGAGCTCCGAGCAGCGCGCTGCTGTCGACAAGGTACAGTCGTTGTTTACAGCGGCCGAAGCCAACGTCTATCAGCAGCGCCGGAACGTCCTGATCTCTGCGCACGGCTTTCGTTTTCCGCCTGGCGGTAGCGAGATCGGAACAGATAACTTCGCCTTGATGAACAGGATAATCCAGGCGGTGAACACATTCCCCGAGAGTCACATCGAGATATCGGGACACACCGACTCGACCGGCAGCGCGGCGGTCAACATGAAGCTGTCCCGGGCGCGAGCAGACAATGTCGCCAGATTCCTGGTCGAGGTCGGCGACATTCCGGCGAGCCGCATCATAGCGACCGGCTATGGTGAGGAGCGGCCGGTTGCCAGCAACGAAACCGTGGCGGGTCGCGCGGCCAATCGGCGCGTCGAGGTTTTGATCAAAAACCAGTAAACCTCCAAAAAAACGGCGGCCTGAGGAAGGCCGCCAAAAGGAGGAAGAGATGGAATATTACTTACCAGAATCCGGTGATAACCACATCTGGTATAGACAGGCTACGACCGGACTGTTTCGGTAAGATTTCACAAACCAGTTAATGTGTAACAAAGTGTTTCAAAGCCCCTCCTTATTGTTTGTTGAGCACACCCTGCGACGGTTTATTAAGTAAATCCTGAATCCATGACTTCATAGCTATGCCTGTGATTCGCCAACGATTGCTGTTCCACTGTAGGTGCGAATTCATTCGCATTGCACGCGTCAGATTGTCCGAATAAATTCGGACCTACATGGCGCTGAAGTTACGGATTCAGGTGAATCAAAGCATCCCAAAGTGTTTCAGAGTTCGGGTGTTTCGCGCAGCCAGGCCGGTAAGTGCCAACAGGAGCAAGGCCGGCAGCAATGGATCCGCTGTTTCGCTATGCCGTGTCATCGTACAGCCACCACCGCCGCTACTGTTGGTGCTGGTGCTGTTTGACGTAACGCTCACCGTGTCGGCTTCGCTGTCCACCACGCCGTCATTGACAATCAGTTGCACTTCATAGCTGCCCGCCAGGTCGGCGGTAAAAGACGGGTTGACCGCCGTCGGGTCAGACAGCGCCGCCAGGCTGCCGGTGGGCCGGCTGATGAACGACCAGGCATAGCTGAGGGAGTCATTGTCGGCGTCACTCGAGGCGCTGCCATCGAGCTGCACACGCTCGTTAACAGCGACCGTCTGGTCCGCGCCCGCGTCTGCGACGGGTATGGTATTCCCGCTGGTGCCCGCGCTGCTGGTGGCCAGGGTCTCTATCACGGACGGATTTTGTGCATACATCTGCTTGAAGTCACTGACCCGGCTGCCGCTGCTGAGTATGCCGTCGACAAAGCTGGGGCTGACGGCCTGGTAGAGCAGGCGGGCCTCCACGCTGTACGGGCCGGCCGGGGTATTGAGCGGAATCCGGTAGTGCACGGTATCGCTGCCGCTGCCCTCCTGACCGCCGGCGACATTGAAATCAGGGTCAGTGTCCACGCCAACGGGCCGGGTCTGCACTTCAATGCTGCCGGCCTGGCTGTTGGTGAAGCCTTCGGGCGGGATGCGGTTGTCTTTCAGGTAGCTGAAAGCGTGCAGCAGGATGTGGGTGATGTCACCATTGCTGTCACCCAGCACCGGTTCATAGAGCGCGATCCGGCCTGGATCATCGATGATATCCCGGTGCGGTTCGAAGCAGTCGGCGTTGCTGAATCCCACCGCTTTTCTGACCGCCAGACAGGCGGGCGCCAGGCGCGCGCTGTCTGTCGAGATCCGGCCCTGCGCATCCACTGCGCCGGATTCAAAAATGACCTGTCCGCCCGCGTCCCTCGCCGTCAGGTGTATCCACATGCGGCGACTGGGATAACCGGTCGGCAGCTTGTGGCCGGTGTGGTTGGTGATGCGGACATCGACAGCCAGCTCACTGCCCGATACCCCGATCTGTGTAATGTCCAGCGCTGCGGTCTCGTTTTCCAGCAAGGCGCGGGTCTGACTGATCTTCTCGTCGAAGCCGATAACGGTGGTGCTGTTCTCGATACCCAGCGCGCTGCGGTTATCACGCAGCAGTTCCAGCACATGGCTGTTGCCGCCAACCATGCTGTGGGTGAAAAACGGCGAGCGTTCCGGCCACAGGGTATTGACCGCGCCGTTCGGACGCACGGCAATGCGGGTGCTGTAGGCAGAAGGCGCCGGGTCCGGCATGTGGCAGTCCTGGCACTGTCGCTCCTCACTCGCCCCGGTCGCATAGACACTGTTCTGCCATTCGAGAAACGCCCCCTGTTCGAGGAATTCAGCGTCGATGATCGGCGTATCCGTCTCCACGTCCAGGGTGGGCGTATAAAGCGTGTGGCAGCTCGCGCAGTGCGCTGACGAGGTCACCTGGCTGCCGAACAGCGGCGTATAGCCGGTGTTGCTCTGCATCAGGTTGGCACCGCCCGCGTGCGGGTTCTGGTAGGGCCCGTAAATCGTAAAAGCACCGGTATCGCCGGCCGCGGCGATGGAAAAGCCCCCCGAGAAAGAAGCGGCATCGCCCAGATTGTCGTTCCTGATCTGATGGCACAGGGTGCAGCTGACGCCTTCGCGGGCATGGTCCTGTGTGCCGGCTGTCGCCAGGCGATAGCAGCCGTCCAGCAGGGTACAGCTGGCATCCTGGCTAAGGTCCGTGCCGGTCTGGTGCGCATGGGTGTGCGCCATCGGTGTGTGACAGGTCAGGCAGGTGTCCTCGACCAGCCCGGCAAGCGTTGCAAACAGCGTTGCTTCGTCTTCGACCACCGCCTGGTAGTAGGGGTCGTCGAAGGCGTGCGCCATGATGCTGTGCCGCCATTGATACAAGGGGCTGATATCTTCGCCCTGCGCATCCGGAAAGCGCATCACGGCGGGCACATCGCCGCTGGCACTGGCACGGTGGCAGCCGGCACAGGTCCGGGCGTCGGTGAACACCCCGACCGTGCCCCAGTTCGGGTCAAAGGGTGCCGCTGTGACAGTTTGCCAGCCGGCCAGTAACAGGGTGAAGCTCAAAACAATGCGCGTGAACATAGTCAGATACCTAATCGATGTAGGGTGGATTAGGCACGCAGTGTGTGCCGCAATCCACCGGACGTGCCGGCAGGCACTCGTTACTCTTAATGACAATAGAGGGCTCTACCATCGCCTGCATTGACATACATCACTATTGTTCCAGGTTTAAAGAGACCTGTCTGGCAGCTTAGCCTGCACCTCGAAACACTCTGTAACACTTTTTCTGCACAGTGAAATACGGCAGAAACATTCATCCCCTATTATTTTAATCAGGCAATAGAGATTAGCGTGGCGGCTTGTTTGACCGGTAAACACTCAGCGTGGGTCGGCAAGTCGCAACGCCTGTTTCTCAACTTAATTAAGGAGTGATTACCATGAAAAAATTACTGACAGCCGCACTGGTTTCGACAGCGATGGCCGCCTTTCCGGTGTTTGCACACCACGCCGCCGAAGGCATGGTCGATGACGAAGTCTATGAAATGATCGACAC
>CBFDBP010000233.1:0-5694 GCA_965603065.1 uncultured Gammaproteobacteria bacterium | reverse complement strand
CACATTGAGAACTCACCTCATATTGACTTCACATATCTCCCCGCCCCACTAAAAACGGGTACACGACATATCTATGGTTTTTTCGCCGATAATATTAGTACCATTCACGTCTACCGCTATGATGTTATCGAAAAGCTCTGGACCAAGGTAGACCCGTGGGAACGCAATGCACAAAACCCGATTCAACAACCGATGAATACACGAGGTCGCCCAACCACGGCTTGGGTGCCACTCTCATCTATTGCCGATTGGCCAGGTCGCCTTTATCTGATGTGGCGCGCAAATAGTAACGCCCCCCAAATGGCTTGCACTCACACCATTGGCATAACACCTGCAGCGCAGAACCACTTTCTTGGAATGGCAAGCAACTTCGACAACAGTAGCACACGCGTTAGTGGCCTTGGCCTCTATTTTGAAAACAAGCACGATTCAAATCTAAGACTGCTTTCGTCACAAGGAGCCAAACCAATCATATTTGGCCCCAAAGCAGATGGTATTAGCGACTACAACTTGGAAGATCAAAGTGACTGGTTTACTTTCAGCGTAACAACATGCCGCAATTTGATGTACCCCCATGCATCCGACCAAAGCACTATTGATCCAGAGTTGACGAATCCAATCCACTGCCTCCCTTGGCCTTGGGGTTTGCCCTAGTCATATCACCCGCCTAATTGTCATGTGGGTGTCGATGAAGACCGCGTACCGATGTCGGTTGCATTCGGTGACGCTGTATAGGGCAACTAAAAGAATAGCGGTTTTAAATACAAAAATACTTACTTTTTTGATTCCCGCTGAGTAAAGGATGAACAATCATTTTTATTGTTCGTCTATGCACTTTAGAAAGACCGTATCGGTGAAGTAAGGGCACAAAATGACAATCGAGTAGGCTTGTGCTCCGCATTTATTCCCTGACCCGTAGGGTGCAAGAAATGAAACGAGCACTTTCAAGCCGCTTCACGATAGTAGAAGTTGAGCATACCGCCAAGCCGTTCGCGGCAATGAATCGGATCATTGGTTGAGCCGACCTCGGCAAGTGGCTCTAATAACCGATTCCCAACACCCTGATGATTTCTTTCAGCATGTATGACATAGGCTCTGAGTGCCCGGCGAAGCGACGCCTCGCCGAATAGAATCATACGATCCAAACATTCCTCTTTTATAGAACGTACAAACCTTTCTGCAAAGGCATTACAGTTAGGCGCTCGCACCGGGCATCGAACAGGCTTCACGCCCTCTCGATCCAGATAGTCTCTGAAATCATCCGTGTATTTTGTATCGCGGTCCATGATGAGGTACCGACTGTTTACAAGAAAACCGTCACTCACGTCTGTCAGGTTGCGGGCCACTTGCTTCATGAATGCACCGTTGGGGGCGCTTGTCACGCCGGCAATGTTTACGGATCGCGTTGAAAGATGGATGACAAACAATACGTAGTAGGTCACGAGCTCGCGGGGTGTCCAGACCTCAACCGCAAAGAAATCCGTGGCGGCCATCACGTCCCAGTGCGCTTTCAGGAGCGTCGTCCATGAAGTTCGCTTTCCTCGCTCAGGTGCGAGTGTGCGTACGAAATAGGCAAGCACACCTGGCAGCTTGATGATGCGAGAAAATATTGCCAAGTACTTAGCGTACGCAATCCCTCTACGTTTGGCTAACCTACACCCTAAAACCAGCATAACCATGCCGTCGCGGCATATTTCTGGAGCACTACCCAGTTTAAGCCGGAGAATGCACAAAGAATAGGAATTCGCCACCCACACGCTCAAAGGACGCAAAATCAATGCGGAAGATGATCTGTATGATGTATCCAAAGCGGATATAGTACCGTCGGGTGTGGCGCAGCTAGCTATTCTGCAATCCCAGAGTTACGCCTACATCAAACCATAATCTGCGACAGTTCAGCAACGCTGTCGGTGACAAATCGCGATCGTCCTGCCGGGACGCGAACCCGGCCGGCCGTTTGTGCTTCCGGCCCGCCTGGGGACGAACCCTGAACGACGGCTGAAATCGCGGCATAGATCATGCCGGGCTCAAGATATCTGATTTGAATTCGTTACTTATCATGAGCCCCGTGCAAATCTGTCGCCGTAGTAATGAAAAAATTATCTGTTAATGACCTGAACACTCTGCTGGGCAGCTTGCACAGTCGACGCAACTTCATGAAGCTGCTCGGGAAAATGGCAGGTTACCCGGCCCTGACATCGACACTGGGCGCATGCGGTGGTGGCGGGGGCGGGGGTGACGGCGGAGTGACAGGCGTCACACCGGCGGCGGTTATTCCAGCGGCCTCCAGCGAGTTCACCACATTGAAACGCACCAGTTTCGGTGCCCATCGCGATGAACTGGCCATGATCCAGAGCATGGGCATCGATGCCTACCTGGAAAGACAGCTCAACCCCACACAGATCGACGACGGTAATCTCGAAACCACCCTGCAGACACTGTTTCCGCTGACGACGCAAAGCCCCGCCCAGCTGATCAGCGGTTTTCCGGATAACATCGCTGACGTTGCCCTGCAGATGATCAGCGCCACACAGTACCGGCAGATGTTCAGTAAACGCCAGCTCTATGAAGTAATGGTGGAGTTCTGGTCCGACCACTTCAATATTCATCTAGTCAACGGTCTCGGCCCGACGCTGAAACCGGAAGACGACCGGCAGGTGATACGCAGCCACGCACTGGGTAATTTCCGCGATCTGCTGCACGCCTCGGCAAAAAGTCCGGCCATGCTTTTTTACCTGGATAATTACGCCAACCAGGCCGCTGCACCGAATGAAAACTATGCACGCGAGCTGATGGAACTGCATACGCTCGGTGTAGACGGTGGCTACACCGAGACCGATGTCAAGGAAGTCGCCCGCTGCTTCACCGGCTGGGCAATACGCTTTCCGGGTGACCCGGGCGGCGATTATGGCACTTTCGTCTTCAACCCTGCCGTACACGACGACAATGCCAAGCTGGTGCTGGGCAACACCATCAGCGCCACTGGCGGACAGACAGGCGGGGAACAGGTTATCGACCTGCTGGCATCGCACCCCTCCACGGCGAACTTCATCGCCACTAAACTGTGCCGGCGTTTCATCAGCGACACCCCGGACCCGCTAAGTGTCAACGCCGTGACAGCCGCATTCACGCAGTCGAACGGCGACATCAAGACGACCTTGCGCGCCCTGTTCGCAACCACCGCATTCCGTAACAGTGCCGATCTGAAGATCTGCCGGCCAGCGGAATACCTGGCCGGCCTGGTTCGCGCCCTGGCACCGGATACACCCTACCCCACCGACAACGGCCAGCTGTTTTACTTTGCCCAGCTGATCATGGGACAACTCCCCTACTACTGGCCAACGCCCGATGGTTATCCGGATGAACAGGCCTACTGGGCGAGTACCGGCGGTTTACTGAACCGGTGGCGCCTGTCGTTTTTGAGTCTCGCCAATCTGATACCGGAAATCGACGTCATTCAACTCGACTACCTGTCGATGCTCAACGGCGCCGATACACTGGCCATGATTACCGATGCCGTAACCAGCAGTATCCTGATGCGGCCGCTGTCCAGCGCAGACAGAGGCCATGTACTGGCATGGCTGAGTGATGAATATGGGCTGGCGGAAAACGAGACTCTGCCGAGCGGAACCCCGCAACAGGTTGCGCCGCTGATCGCCGCTGTACTGGTCAGTTCAGCCTACTTCCAGCTTCGATAGGAGATAAGCATGAGTCTTACGCTTCCGTCAGACCGGGACATCCTGGTATGCATCTTCCAGCGCGGCGCCGCCGATGGCCTCAATGCCCTGGTACCGCACGCTGACCCGGACTACTACACGCAGCGCAGCGCCATCGCCGTACCCGCACCCGGCAACCCCGCTGGCGCCATCGATGTGGATGGCTTCTACGGCCTGCACCCGGCGCTGGCACCACTCAAGGCCCTTTACGATGCCGGCGACCTGGCGCTGGTACACGCCACCGGTGTACCACACGGCTCCCGCTCGCACTTTTCAGCACAGGGTCTTGTGGAACGCGGCGTTGCGGACAAAGCCGGACCGGACACCGGCTGGCTGGGCCGGCAGCTGTCAATTACGACGCCTGCATCCAGCTCGGCATTTCGCAGTGTCGCCATCAGCGGCAACGTGCCCGTCTCCCTGAACGGGGCCAGCGAACCGCTGGCCATCAGCAACCTGGGAGAGTTCAACTTCGACCAGGATATCGTTGATTCCGGTTACCCCGCCGTTCTAAGCAAGCTGTTCCAAAGCCCTGTGCCCTTCTCCAGCCCGGCGCAGGCTGCCCTGCTTGCCATGGACGAATTGCAGACTGCCAACCTGCAAGCCATCACACCGGGCAACGGCGCTGTCTATCCGGATAGCGATCTCGGCAACAAGCTGAAGCAGGCAGGCCAGTTGATCCAGTCAAGCCTGCCGGTGGAAACCATCTGCCTGGATTCAGACGGCTGGGACCACCATGAAAACCTTCCCGTCTTCTTCGACCAGTCGCTGACCGAACTCGCCGACGCCCTGACCGCCTTTTACACCGACATGGGTACGCAGATGCAACGCATCACCGTGCTGGTACATAGCGAGTTCGGGCGTCGCGTCGCTGAGAACGCTTCCTTCGGTGTTGATCATGGCACCGGCGGCCTCGCCTACCTGCTTGGCGGCGGTGTCAACGGCGGGCAGATCATCAGCGACTGGCCAGGACTGGCTCCGGCAAACCTGGAAATGGGTGAAGACCTGCGCATCACGACAGACCTGCGTGCGGTATTAACAGAGCTGCTCGACAAACGCCTGGGTGGCACGGACATGAATACGGTCTTCCCGGGCTTTGCCGGGCCTGCATCTGCCAATGTGTTTTTATAACTGAAATGGAGAACATATCCCTGTGAAACCTGCAATCAACTTACTGGTGCCACCCCTCATGGGCATCGCTTTCGCATCCGGCTGTACCAAGCCCTCAAGCGAGACTGTCGAGCTCAAACATTATGCGTTGAACGACATTAAGGACGTGGTAACCCAGTCCGGTGTGGAACTCGACACAGACATCTCCTCAGACGGAGGCGGTTCACTGCGCATCACGACGAATCAACCAACAACCATACGCTTGTTCGAAACGGGCGAGCTCGATGTGGAGAATGCCAGGCTCAGCTATCAGGCCAAACTGCGCAGCGAAAAAATGCTAGGCAACGTCTACCTGGAAATGTGGTGCCACTTTCCCGGCAAGGGTGAATTCTTCTCGCGTGCGCTGGACACAGCCGTTTCCGGCACAGTTGAATGGGCCTCCCAGGAAACACCGTTCTTCCTGAAAACAGGAGAGAACCCGGACAACGTAAAACTCAACCTGGTCATCGAGGGCAGCGGTACCGTGTGGGTTGACGACATCCGGCTGGTACAGGCGGCGCTAAGGTAGCAAGGCCGCCAGTGGCTCTGCCGGCTCGCGGAACTGCAGTGCCACCAGCCGCGCATAAAGCCCGTGCTCGGTGACCAGCTCGTCATGGCGACCGCTGGCGACGATACGCCCCCCATCCATCGCCAGGATCTGATCGACTTTGCGCACCGTGGCAAGACGATGCGCGATAATGAGCGTGGTGCGCGCTTGCATCAGCTGTTCGAGCGACTGCGTGGCGAATTCGTAATTATCACCTGAAAACGATAACGTAGACAGTCTTGTTCCTGAACGCAACCTCCCCTACCCTTCACTTCCATGAAGGAC
>CBFDBP010000232.1:0-5721 GCA_965603065.1 uncultured Gammaproteobacteria bacterium | reverse complement strand
CCACCCTGGTCACGCACAAACGCCTTGATCTCTTCCCGGTCACAGGATATCAGGGTCCTGGGACGGATATTCTGTGGTAACAGCTGCATGTACATTTTGTCCAGTGCACCAGCCAGTGCTGTCGGGTCGTTGAGAACGATAACGCCGCTACGCAAGGCCACATTGCCGAAGATGATGCCGGCGGTCTTGGCCCAGGCGCGCTGGCCGGTTTCGTCTGCCGGATCAATCCTGAGCATGAGTATATCCAGATCGTCGACCGTGATCCGTTCCACTTTGGCCGTTTCGCTCCTGAGCACCTTCAGATAACTTACCGTGGTTTTGTATTTTTTTCCTGACGTGGTGCGTGCCCAGGCACGAATTTTTTCATCGGTATCGAAAGCAAAATCACCCGCATTAATGAACCAGACATCGTGCCCCCGGTTAGCCGCTGTCATTGCCAGCCGCACTGTAGTGTAGCCGGCTTTCTCGGTTTCGATTTCATTGACTAAAAATCCGATTCTCATCCTTATGCCCTCTTGACCAGTTGCAGAACCGTCGTGCCGTTGCGCAGACGAGCCAGTCGCTCGGCAGCCTGCGGGTTTTCGAGATAACGCGGTGTGAGCCGTGGCGCCGAAAGCACCTTGCGCCATTGCAGCTCCTTTATGATCGGCAGGTGGCTGGCGCCGAACTTCCCCACCAGCAAGGGTTCGAGTTCTCCGCCGTCGCCAAGGTACTCCATCAGGTGTATGAGTCCACGAAGATACACCATGTCTTTGAGCAGCCCGCCGCCACGAAAGACCCGCAGGCTGATATTGAACGCTGTCTTCTGCGGAAAATCATGCGTGTGGTTCAGGACCCGAAACACCTCCGGAAACGTCGCCCCTTCGCTGGTCATGTGCGCCGCCAGCACTCGTCCCGCGAGCATCCGCAGCCTGGAACAGGTCAGGCCACCGACCAGATACTCCGCCAGCACAGCCAGCCCTTCCTGTAACTCCTCGTAATCCGGTAATCCAGTACTGAGCTGCTGAAACGGTTGCGCACGACCGTTGAAAAAGGTGACAACGTGGGTACCAATCTCGTGTGCCAACAGCGCCTCGACGCGGCTCTCCGGAAATTTCTGGCGTTTGTTGATCAGAAGATTGCCGTGTGAAACCATGACGCCCACGACGTCATCGCGTATTTCCACGCGACTCCAGACGCGTTCGTCCCTTTCCCGGTAATAGCGGATGTCCGCCTCTGCTCGGCTTGCGAGTGCCTTGGCATCCAGACTGGAGGCAGTGCCACCCCCGCGGCCGCGTGATGGCACTTTTTCCAGAATTTCCCGGGCGGCCTGTAACAGGGTATCGTCCACCCTGCCATAGAGTTGCAGACTCCCGTATAGAAAATTCCGGGTACCGCGCTCGCCCAGCATCGTCAGCTTGCGATCGAGCTCCCTCTGCTGGGCACGGAACAGGGCTTCCAGTGCCGGGTCCTCGATCTTCTCGATGGGAATCCGGTAGAGTTGGCGTTTTACCAGCGCTGGATCGACCGGTAACGGGCGGTAGACGAAACTGGGCATGACCTCGAAGCGCTGGCGCTTGAAAGCGTTCCAGGCACGGTCTGCGTTGGTCGGTGTTACACAGAGTAGAAAATCGAAATCGTTGGCAATTTCCGCCAGTTCCAGGTCGACCTGCCAGACCAGTTTCACCAGGCTGCGCGGCCCCAGTGCGTGGAAATGGGGAGGCCGCTGGGTGGTCTGGTCACTGATAAACTTGAATACCGTGCGCCGAATGGCGCGGCCAAATCCGCGATGCAGGATGCGTCGGTTGAGCGGAAACTCTTCACCCGTGTCGGGATCATGGAGCACGGACCGGATGGCGATACCGAGCCTGTGACAGCTGATGCGTCTCGCCAGCTCGGGCGCGATCAGGCCCGGCAGACCCGGCGCCCATGGCTTGCTACTCTCGACCGGCTCCACCTGGGCGGTCATTCGTTGCACTTTGATGCGCGCCAGGGCCCTTTGCAGGGTCCGTGACAGAGAACTCACGACATCATCGGATCGTGACAGGATACGGAAAGCCGGGCGAATGCTGGGAGTCACCTGGGTGAACTCGGTTTCCTTGCCGCTCCAGATTTCAATGATCAGAACGGCCCCAAAGCTGTCCGCCAGCGTCTCGGCGATGGCCGAAACCAGTTTGACCAGACCTTTATTAAAACGCCGCCGGCTATTGGCGATGAGATAGGAGGATTCGCCCTGCAACAACTGTTCCGTAACCGGGTCCTCTTCACTGGCGGGTCGTCGGTAAACCAGAAGAAAAGGCAACTGCCGGTCGATGTGCAGATAACCACCGGTAGGCAGCGTGCGTCGGATGGGCTTGCCGGTTTCCAGGCGTTTGACAATCGCCGCAATCAATGGCTCGTCAATCAGCGTTGGCGGTCCCAAACGCACGCCTGTTTGGGCGGTCTGCGTCGATCCTGTTTGTCGCATCGCCATGGTCACTGGACACTCACTGCCTGATACTCAATGATGAGCACCGTATCTTTCCAGCTCCTCCACCAGGCCTGGTAGCGTTGACGCCAGCGCGTCCTGAATGGCACGGTGTTGTTCAGAGTATAGTTCACCCGTCCATTCATCCATAAAGAATTTTTTGAGCTCAACGGCAATGGCGCAGCCCGTGTCCGGATACATCGTATGCACCCACCTGGGAAACTGCCTGCCGACGAACTTGACGTTTTCGCGCACGTCCAGATGACGCCCCAGAAAATCAAAATCCCGCAACTCTTCGATGAAACGATCCACCAGGCCACCCCAACGTTGGCGGTCCATGGTGCCGGTACCTATATTGACGTCGGGATTCCCTGCCGGATCAGCTTCAGCGCCGGACGGCCCGTCTCGCCGATAGTTATAGCTGTGCAGATCCAGCACAACGAAAGCACCGTGCTGCTGCTGTTTCTCTCGGCACAAGGACTCGAGTGCCTCATAGTAAGCGTCATACTCGGAAAGCGATACGTCGATCACCGCTTGTGGCAGTGTGTTGTTCCACAATTCGAGCCCCCAGGCATCGTCAGGGGTCATGTAGACCGCTGTTTCCCTGGGACGGTTGAGGTCCACCTCGAAACGTGAGCGTTCCGCCACCAGACTGGTGGGTACAACTTCAGCCCACTGTCCCGTGAACGGGTCTTCCTCGCGTAGCCGTGAGGCTTCGTCCAGCGCCGACAGGGCAGCCACTTCCGACCTCAGTTCGTGACCATTGTGGTTGGCCACCGCGATGACCGGTCCCTGTGAACACCTGACTCGCCAAAATTTATCTTCCATAGTTTTATCCAGAACGATATACCCGGAAACATAGCATAGCTTCTTATAGTAGACTAACGCGTTTTACCAATAGTCACATCCAGTAGGAAATCAGGACTGGGATTTTTTAATCTACCTGCATAACGCTCATAAATGACGACAGTGGAACAAAAAAGACGCCCATCGATAAAACTCAGACTTTTCCTGCTGCTATTCATAGCCCTTTCATCGCAGCTTAATGCGGAGACCGTCAAAGTCCCCATCAAACTGGATTACCCTGTATTGCAACAGCTGATGCTGAATCGGCTTTTCAGCGCTGCCGATCACAGCGCTGAAATTCTGAACGACCCGTCTGGGTGTAATAAACTTTTTCTGTCCAATCCACGCCTGGGCGAACAACGGCAGCGGCTGGAAATTGTTACCGGCGTAAAGGCCAGCTTAGGCACCGCTTTATTGGGACGCTGTACCAACCTGTTGCACTGGAACGGTGAGGCCAGATTTCTGACCGAGCCGGTTATCGTCGCCGGGTCCCGTGCGGTAAAACTCAATGTGCTCGATTCCCGACTGTATAACCGGCAGGGCGAAATGATGACCTCCGGCCGCCTATGGGACCTTGCCAAGGGTCGCTTTCAACCCTTGCTCGGTCAGTTCCGCGTCGATCTTGCCCCATCGATCAACGAATTAAGCCTGTTGTTGCCCGAAGTGCTTCCCCGGCATTCCGCACAACAACTACAGGGTGTCGTCGACAGTCTGAAACTCGCGGGTATCCAGGCCGGACCTTCCGGTCTTCATGTCGACGTCAGCTTTCAGGTTGAGGAACCACCGGAACAATCACAAGTTGAAACGCTGCTTAGCAAACAGGAAATGCAGCAGTGGGAAAGCCACTGGCAGATGATGGATGCCGTGATCACCTTTGCGGTTAAACACTATGCAAGCAGGACAAAACACCAGGAACTGCGCACGACCTTACTGGAAATACTTCTCGATGCCCGCTATCAATTAAAGCAAGCGCTGACGACGTCAGCCAGCCAGGCACACGACCCGGTCCGTCACTGGTTTGTCAACAGTTGGGAGCGCCTGGGCCCGGTGATTCAGCAAATCGGCCTCGAAACCCCGGGGCAGGAGTCCATGCTGTGGATCAGCCTATTGACCGCCACTGACACCCTGCGCGCACTGGATCGACTGAGTCCCGCCATCGGCCTGGATATTTCGGCGGACGGTCTCAGGCGGCTGGCGCGTTTGGTCAATCATCAACCGGGCATTGATCCGCTTCGCTACGAAGAAGCCGTTGACCCTGAACTGCGGCGCCTGATGAATTTACCGTCATCACCGGAACCACCCGAACCGACCAGTCTTCGCTTCGACTTCTGGCCGATGCGTTCCGCCCACGCCGACACAGCAGTCGACCGCCTTAACCACTGGGTGCCGAAAAAAAACGAGCTGGACGAATATTTACCGTTGGTGCACCGTTTGCTGAAAACGACAGCGGCGACAACGGTACGAAATACAGGTCTCGATCCTCCGGTTATCACACTGTATCAACAACTTGTCATGGCGACCGGCTGGCAGGAGAGCTGCTGGCGGCAATACGTGGTCCGGCAGAAAAAGATAGTTCCCCTGCGATCAAACACCGGTGATATTGGTCTGATGCAACTGAACGAAAAGGTATGGCGCGGGTTCTACGACGTTCAGAAGCTGCGTTGGGATATCGCCTATAACATCCACGCAGGGACTGAAGTACTGCTGAACTACCTGGTCAGATATGCGCTTAAACAAAACGAACATAAGCAGCGAGGCGGTCTGGATAATCTCGCCAGGGCCACGTATTCGGCCTATAATGGTGGACCCAGGCAGGTCTCCCGTTATCGGAATCCGGCTGCAGCTTCCGCTCATAAAAAAATCGATAGCGCATTTTGGGAGAAATATCGTTCGGTAAAACAAGGTAAAGAATTGCACGTCGCTGAGTGCCTGGGCGGGGACAAGACTGACGTCGCCGCTTCCAAGCCGGCAATAGAAATGAAGCAATCTGTCGACAACAAAAGCAAAAATGTGCCTGCCGGACAGGCGAGCAGAGCCACAGTCAAAGCGGATAAAAGCTGGGTTCTGGAGCAGAATGAAAATTACTTTACCTTGCAGTTAGCCGTCTTCAGTACGCCCAAAGCCGCCCGGAACTTTATTGACCAGGAATCCCTCAGCGGAGTCGTTGCCAGTCACCCCGTATACAAAGATAAACGCGTCCTTTATGCCGTACTCTACGGCAGTTACAGGAATCGATCAGAGGCGGACAACGCCAAGCGGTCGCTCGGGCATCTCAAGCCCTGGATACGCCAGTTTAAAGAACTGCACAGATAAGGGTGCTGGACCAGAACAGGGAAGGCAACCGCCAATCCTTGTCTGAGAAGACTCGCAAGCAGTCTGGTAGTGTAACGTTGCAGGATTCTTGAGTTTTCTTCGACTTGTAACCCTGT
>CBFDBP010000231.1:0-5831 GCA_965603065.1 uncultured Gammaproteobacteria bacterium | reverse complement strand
TCATCGGAAAGCCGATCAGCAGCACCCTTCCATCCCATGTTGCCAGCTTGTTTGCATCGGCCGGGATATCGCGCTGTACCCGCTGGACTGCAACATCGCCGATATCCTGTGAAAACAGATCCAATGCGCTGCTGAAATCGGCGTCGGTACGCAGAAAACGCAATAATCGTAAGCGCTCATCAACGAACAGGTAGGAAACATTTCCCACCCACAGCGGGGATTGTTGATCGCCGATTCGATATTCGGTTTTCCATAGCCGCAGTGCCAGCAATCTGGAGTCGTCTGCCAGGTCGCGGACCAGTAACAGCTGCTGGCTTTCACCCTGGTGAACCTGGGGGAGTACCGGCAGTTCCCGAAGGCTTGCATCGCCGTTGAACAAAACCAGCATATCGCGTGCATCGGCACTCTTTCGGGTTCGCCAGCCGCGACTTTTCAAGTGTGTTTCGATAGCCTGTATTTCACCGCTCCACTGCAGGTCGAGCGGGTGAATGCGTCTTGCTTCCAGGTCATCGCGATAGGCCGGCAGGGCTTTCCAGCCATCATCGATCCAGTCGCTCCTGTTCAGCGATACCGGTGTCGTCGTCAGCGGGCGGTAAAATGCCAGGTCCTTATCCAGCTGTTGCGAACCGTAGAAGCCGGCCAGCAATATCAGCGTTGAAACGGCAAGCGGGGTAAATATTTTTGTGGATACCGCCGGTGCCGGGTGATGGCGGTAAGCGATCCCCATCAGCGCCACCCAGGCCAGTCCCAGGCTCCAGCCGGCCAGCACATCCGAGAGCCAGTGGACGCCCAGATACAGGCGCGAGAAACCAATCGCAACCACCATAAACACGGCCATGGAGTAGGGTACCCAGTGCCAGTTATTGCGCAGTTCACGGGCCACGATAACCGCCAGGAAACCGAACACCGCAACCGACAGGCTGGCGTGGGCGCTGGGAAAGGCGTAACTCATTTGCGCACTGTCCAGCAGCGGCGGGCGTTCCACAGCCGTGTAGAGTTTGAGCGCTTCGGTGAGCAGGCCTACGCAGGCCACGGTAATGAGCCAGTGCAGGGCTGCCCGCCAGTGCTTGCGCGCCAGCAGCCACAGGCTGAGCAGCGCGGTAAAGCTGTAGAGCAGCAAGCCATCGCCGAGTTCCGTGACGACAATCAGCAGGCGGTCACCCAGCGGGCTGCGCAGTCCCTGCAGCCAGTGAAACAGGTACAGATCCAGATTGCCGAGCAGACTGTCTGCCGCCAGGTGTCGGGGAATGACCAGTAATGCCCAGCTGGCCAGCAGCAGCAGGCCGGTCAGTACCGTCATGCCCCGGGCTTCGGGATGTTCCGGGTCGAGCAGGGCTGCGGCCAGGGGTTTTATGCTGCGGTGCCGCTGCGACCAGTCCAGTATGCCGAGCTGTATCGCCTTCGCGTGCGGTTGCAGCGTGCGTGACAGGCGCCGTACCAGCCACCAGGAAAACCATAATAGCGTCAACAGGGTGGCCAGTAACAGCGCCAGACGTCCGGCAATTTCCGCGGCAATGCCCAGCGAAGCCCCGAACAGCACGCCGGGCAGGATATAAGCGGGCGCCCACAGCAAGGCGGACAAAATATTGAACAGGAAAAAGCGCTCGGCGGGCATATTCAGCATGCCCGCGACCGCCGGCACCAGCGGTCTTACCGGACCCACAAAGCGCGCCAGGACAACACTTTTGCCACCGTGCCTGTGAAAAAATTCGACGCCTCGGCCGATCATCTTCGGGTATTTGCGGAACGGCCAGATGACCCGCAGGCGTTGATGATAAAACCGGCCAATGAAGTAGCTGGTCCCGTCACCGAGCACTGCACCAACGGCGGCCCACAGCAGGGTGGGTAGTAACTCCATGCTGCCGGCGGCAATCATGGCACCGATACCGAACATGACGATGGTACCGGGCACAAAGAGCCCTACCACCAGGAATGACTCAAGCGCCGAAACGACGAGCACAAACAGACCGGCCCAATTGGGGTGGGCCTGTATCCATTCCATCAAGCTGGTGAGGGCTGCTTCCATCATCGTGTATCGCCGTCAGGCGATGGCTTCCTACCAATCCGGTATTGTCATCTGCCAGTTGTGTTGCCTTGCATTTGCATTTCTTGGTCAGACGATCGCTGCTACGGGTTTACCACCGGGGTGAGTGGTGCCCCCCGTGTAGGAGCGGTCGCCTGACCGCGATAACCGCCCCCCCTTTAGCCGATCGAAGCGAACGCCTGCTCCGCCGCATCCAGCGTCTCCTGAATCGCTGCGTCATGGTGTGCGGAGGATACAAAGCCGGCTTCAAAAGCGGAAGGTGCCAGATAGACACCCCGATCCAGCATGGCGTGGAAAAAGCCCTGGAAACGGGGCAGGTCACAGGCGCTAACGTCGTCAAAACAGGTGACGGACTCGGCTTCGCTAAAGAACATGCCAAACATGCTGCCGACCTGGTTGGTGGTAAATGGAATATTGGCGGCCTGTGCCCGTTCTTTCAGGCCGCTCAGTAGTCGTTTTGTCGTCTTCTCCAGTTGCGCATGAAAACCGGCCCGCTGCACCAGCTTCAGGGTTGCCAGGCCGGCCGCCATGGCGACCGGGTTGCCGGACAGGGTGCCGGCCTGATAAACCGGGCCGGTAGGCGCTATGTGTTCCATGACGTCGCGCCGGCCACCGAAGGCACCTACCGGTAAACCGCCACCGACAACCTTGCCCAGCGTCGTGAGATCCGGGTCTATGGCGTAGTATTGCTGGGCACAGCCGGTTGAAAAGCGAAAACCGGTCATCACTTCATCAAAAATCAACAGGCTGCCATGCTGGTCGCAGACTTCGCGCAGTGTCTGCAGAAAACCGGCTGCCGGCGGAATGCAGTTCATGTTGCCTGCCACCGGTTCCACGATAATTGCCGCAATCTGGTCACCGAATTCTTCAAAAGCGGTACGCACCTGGTCCGCATTGTTGTATTCGAGAGTGATGGTGTGTTTCGCCAGATCGGCCGGCACCCCCGGGGAGGTCGGTACGCCCAGTGTCAGTGCACCTGACCCGGCTTTCACCAGCAGGGAATCGGAATGGCCGTGATAGCAGCCTTCGAACTTGACAATGTTGTCCCGGCCGCTGAAACCGCGTGCCAGGCGGATGGCGCTCATGGTGGCTTCGGTGCCGGAACTGACCATGCGTACCATATCCAGTGACGGTACCAGTTCACACAGCGTATCCGCCATGCGGGTTTCGATCTCTGTTGGGGCGCCGAAACCGAGGCCGTTGGCGGCGGTTTCCTGAACCGCCCGGACGACATCCGGGTGGCAGTGTCCGCCGATCATGGGGCCCCAGGAGCCGACATAATCGACATAACGTCTGCCATCGGCATCAAACAGGTACGGACCTTCGCCACGGCTGAAAAAGATCGGGCTTCCCCCGACACCTTTGAAAGCTCGAACCGGTGAATTAACACCGCCCGGGATATGTTTCAGGGCGGCGTCGAACAATTGTTGGGATTTCGACATAAGCTTTATTCCTTATGAAAGAGAGCCGCATAAGCTGCTGCTGCCTGGCGGATATCAGCGGCGGCAAAAACACCGTGCACAACGGCAAGCATAGCCACACCGACATCGAGCAACGGCGTTGCATTGTGCGCCGTAATGCCGCCGATCGCAGCAACCGGCAGCGATATTTGTTGCCTGGCCAATCTGATCAGGTCCAGGCCGGCCTGCACGGCTTTCGGTTTGGTCCGCGACGGGAAAAACCGCCCGAAGGCAATGTAGTCTGCGCCCTGATTCGCGGCTTGCAATGCAAGTGACAGGTCGTTGTAACAGGAAACGCCGATAATCGCGTTATCACCGAGTAACTGGCGGGCCGTTTGCGGATCAGCGTCATTTTTACCCAGGTGGACACCCAGTGCGCCACATTCAGCGGCAAGCTGCACGTCATCATTGATGATCAAGGCTACCCCGCGTTCCCGGCACAAATCGGCCAGGTCTCTTGCCTGTCTGAGGCGTAACATTGCATCAGAGGATTTGTCCCGGTACTGGATAAGCCTTGCCCCACCATCGATAGCCTGGCGCACATGATCAATGAGTTGATCGGGCCGTTGCAGCCTGGCGTCGGTGATTGCGTAAAGGCCGTTAAGCAAGTGAGACATGATCACTTGTCTTCTTCGCCCCTGGCCCAGAACAAGCGGTTGGGGATTTGTTGGCCCATGCCAATGCGATAGCCTTCTGCGAGTGCCTGCCAGGTGTATTCCTGGGCTTCGTGAATGGCGGTAAAGGGCTCCAGACCCTGCGCCAGCAGGCCGGCGATACTGGCTGCCAGTGTGCAGCCGGAGCCATGAAAGCTGCCTTCCAGACGATCCCAGGTGAAGGTTTCCATCACACGGTGATTCGCATACAGTGTATTTTTAACCGTGGGGGTGTTTTCGTGAGTACCGGTGATGAGCACAAACTCTACCCCATGCTCAAGTATCGCCATGGCGCAGGCATCCAGCGTGTCCGCAGCCGGTGCCAGTGCGCGTGCTTCCAGGCTGTTCGGCGTTAACACGGTGGCTTGCGGCAACAACAGTTCGGTCATGGCAGCGACGATGTCATCGTCGCTGAACAGGGTGCCGTTACCGCTGGCCAGCACCGGATCCATCACTACAGGAATATCCGGGTAGTCCTGGAGTATCGAATGGACGGCTTCCACCATTTCCGTGCTGGTTAGCAGGCCGAGCTTGAAGACATTAACGGGCATGTCTTCCAGCACCGCGCGTGCCTGTTCCACAATCAATCCGCCGTCCAGTGGCGTGTAGCCAATGATGTCCTGGGTATCCTGGATGGTTAATGTGGTAATGACGGGAGCGGTGTGACAGCCGTGGCTGATCAGGGCCTCGATATCAGCCTGCACCCCGGCACCGCCACTTGGATCGTTGCCTGAAAACACCATGACGACCGGCACGGGTGACTGTTGTTGCGTCATGCAGTGCAGTCCTGTTGTGAGCGGTCGGGAAGACAGTGGCCAACGCCGGATTTTAACTTCATGCAATGATAACCTTTTGCTTTAACGGCTATTGTAGCATTGCATCCGGCTGACGTTACAATGCCGGCTGGAACAACAAGGATTTTGGCTATGGTTGAATTCAAGACTTATATGTGCGTGATTTGCGCGTTTGTCTACGATGAAGAAAAAGGCCTGCCTGAAGAAGGCATCGAAGCAGGCACTCGCTGGCAGGATATACCGTCAAACTGGGTGTGTCCGGAGTGTGGGGCCGGCAAGGAAGATTTTGACATGGTTGAGGTCTAGGCCCCCCCCGCCCCGCACGCGAGCATTATTTAAAATCCCGTCTAAACTTAGCGACGAGGCAGTTGATTCTGGTAAGTAGCGAATGGGAGGCGTGTATGCGAAACCCAGAAAGCATTCAGTTTATGCAGTTGGTCGAGACTGCGCAAAGTTATTGCAACCTGATTGATCGAGCCCAGGGACGGAACGATTGGCTGGTACCCCTGTTTCAGATTCTACCGCGGCTTCACGCAGAGGTCGTGACTCTGCATGATCAGGGGGAGGGTTCTTTTCCGCCGGAAATGGCCGACTTCGATGACCGCTTTGATCTGTTCAGCCAGTTGCGTTCATGGCTGGGTGAGCGTGACATGTACTGGCTGGAGTACGACCAACCCGCCGATTCGCACAGCGATGATGAACACCGCACCGGCAGTCTGGCCGATGACCTGACCGACATCTATTTCGAGCTTAAACGCGGCCTTAAGCTGCTCGATGCGGCTGGCCCGGATGAAGTTGCCTGTTTATGGGAGGTCGGCTTCAAGCACCATTGGGGGCAGCACCTGGTTGATGCAGAGCGTCATCTGTATGCACTGAAAAT
>CBFDBP010000230.1:0-5847 GCA_965603065.1 uncultured Gammaproteobacteria bacterium | reverse complement strand
CATATCTCGGTCAGCCAACCCTTATCCCGGCACCATCTCATCGCCCATGTACCAAAAGCGGCAAAACCCAGGCCAACAACAAGACCAATTCCGAGTTCCTTGGCGACCAGTTCCAGGGCATGCATGGTGCCGCCACCTTCGCCGACGCTGCCCATTGCCAGGGCAATAAAAACAAGCAAAATAGGAACACATAAACCATCGTTCAGCCCACTCTCAATATTCAATCCTTCACGAATCTGCGTGGGTACTGCCTTGTTGGTCACCACCGCTTTGCCAAGTGCAGCGTCGGTAGCAGCAAGCATTGTCCCCAGGATGGCAGCTTCAACCAGGGTCAAGGTATCGAACATGAGTGCAGCAGTTATAGTGCCCAGAAAAATTACGCCAGGCAGACCGAAGAATAACATTCGCGTAGGTATAAGGAACTTCCGTTTAAGAACTGTAAGGTCAGCATTTGCCGCATCAATAAAAAGAATTAAGGCCAGGGTCAGATCCACGATTACCCGTAATTCGTCGCGCGCGATATCACCAGCGAACCAGCCAAGCCCCAGGGGGCCCATGAGAAAACCACTAGCAACGAATATGATGGGTCCAGATATGGCGGTACGTTCGAGCCGACCGGCAACCAGGCTGTAGCAAAAGACAAAGAGTGCAAAAATGGCAAGTTCGATATACATGTTAATTCCTCATATGTATTTTGTAATTGCTATTTGCGCTTTCCTGCCCGGATTTAACCTTACCAAACTGGAGAGCCCTGCGAGCCAACCCGGGGTCGAGGATACTTCTTCACTGTTCCAGTTCATTATTACAAACCACTTCTGCAGGTTAACACCAAACCCTTGAACCGGCGGGCGTGCCAGTTCCCTCGGGACGTCTGCTTTGGGTCTTTACGGGATATTTTTCGTGTCCCTTAAAACCTGATTGAGTAAGCCAGGGCGACACTGTCCGTATCCTTGCCGAGGTCTTCACTGGTGCGGCTCGCGATGTAAGCGAGCTTGACGCTGGAACGCGAATCGATCGGCAGACCGGCGCTGATACCGTAGAGCCAGTCCCGTCTCTCGTCGTCTTTATTGACCCCGTTGATGGTGGATTCACCGCCTCGGCCGTGCGCTGTACCGATCGAGACCCACCAGTGCTTCGGTGCGATATAGGTCAGGTGGGTCTGAAGTGCATACAGGGGGTCCTGTTCGCGTTCGCTGTTACGAAAAAAATTATTGTTGTCGTCGAATAGAAAAACCGAGCCGGTCAGTTCATACGACCAGTGACCGCGGGTGTGCACAAGCCCCAGTTGTGGCCGGAAAATCAGACGATTCTGCCCCAGGTTCAGCAGCCTTTCATTGTTGTAATCGCCGAACGGGAGGGTTACGGACAACGCTGCGCCGACCACGGTGTTGACCGGGTGTGACGCCCGGAATGACTGGTAGGCTTTGCCCTTGAGTGCCGGCGCACCGATAAAGTTGACGGATAATCGAAGGCGAGGGTCGCCCGGGCCTCTTCGGTCCGCGGTGCCGGGTACTCCCGCCAGCTTTCCTTCCCACTTGGTATCCTTGTAGGGCAAGCGCATATCGAAACGGGCTGATTTTCCGAGCAGGTCAAATGCATGCAGGTACGACACGACGGCCATTTTCTGCTCGACCGTGACATCCTCGATTTCGAGCACCGGGTCTAACCCAATATCGCCATCTGTGTAGACGATGCCCGCGCCGAAAACGTTCATCCCGACCGGCAATGGCGTCCACCGGCGTGGCTCTATGTCTTGCGCGATACACAGTCCCGCACATGAAAAACATACCAATGCCACACAAATACGGGTACGGAAAGCTAGGCGCATGACGGCAGCAGCTCTTCTGTTTTCAGTGATATCCAATAAAAAACTTTCGAGCAAAGCATAGAACCTCGCTGGTTACCGCAGGTCAGCTGCGGTACTTGCACGACCCTTTTTATCCATGGACCGCACGAGCGTTACCAGGTCGTGGAATTCAGGTGACTTTCGGAGCAGACGATGGCCGGCCTCAACCAGGTTATTGACCTCTTCAGTGGGTAACGCGAGGCTTGTTGCAACATTGTTGAACAGCACGCGGGTTTCCGGGTCAGCAATGCTTTCGAAGTCGATCTGGATGAAGTAAGGCGTGACCGTTTGATCCGGTGTAGATAATTCGTTTGACCATTGCTTCAGGCTGCCTTGCATCAGGGCGATGCTCTCCACGTTGTAGCGCTGCAGCTGGGTATCGGTCAGGGCACCCAGCACCGCGCTGGTGACAGGCGACTTGCTACTGAGGTCCATCGGCCTGTCCGGATGTGTCTGGGCATTAACTACAATCATGGCGATGATGGACGGTGTCCGCCCCAGCAGCAGCTTGCTGGCCTGCTGTGCACCGCCGAGGATATGCACCCGTTCGTAGGCTGACCGCACCCCCAGGTTATCGGAAATACCGCCGTCGACCAGGTGTATGTAACGCCGGCGTTCCTTGTCACGATACGAGTCCAGACCGTTGACCAGCTCCTCCAACCGTGGATCGCTCGGCGCCTGCTTGCGCGTTTGCGGCATCCAGGACGGTTCCTCGACCTGGCAGGTATCGTAGTTTTCCAGCACAATGGGCGTAAAGGCGACAGGCACGGCAGAGGACGCTGCGACCGCCCGCGCGATCTTGAATTCGGCCAGGTCAGAACACAACAGCTTGAAGCGCTCTGGATTAAACGCAAAGCGCTGTCCGATACTCAGATCCGTGGCGTTGATCTGAATCTGCGGCCCTGGTGTTGCCGCCATATCACCGAAGGTGCGACCCTGGAATATTTGACGGTCGTAGTAATCGATCGCCATTTCGGTCCGATCAAAACCCTGGTTCATAAACCGAAACCAGTTGATCGGGTTGAGCAAGCCATTGACTAACACTTTCTGAACATTCTTTTTCAGGAACACATCCTGGTAATCATCGAATATCCGCTCTCCAAACAGACCGTAGTAGGCTGCAGTAAAACTACCGCCAGACACGGCACTGATGATATCAACCTCATCGAGCAGGCGCCGCTCGCTGCCATTGCGCGAATACTGCGTCTCGCGAAGTTCTTCCAAAACGCCATAGGAAAATGCCGCAGCACGGGTGCCGCCGCCGGAAAAGGCGAGAAACAACCAAATATCGCCGGACTCGTCTGCCTCGCGCCCAAGGTCGAGACGTTCGAATGCAACGGTTTCAGTTGTCGGGGCGTTATGTACGCGATTGTAGGCTGCACAGCCGGACAGCAAAAGCGTCACAGTCAGAACGGTGAACAGGTCGAGTACAGAGTATCGGTAACAGGTCTTGTTCATGAATCACCAGTGAAATATGACACCCGCGAAGGGGCCATTGAGGGTAAGTTCCTTGATTATCGTGTCGCTACCGACGTCATAACTCAGGTAACGCCAGCCTAACACCGCACTCAGGTCGCTGTATTTGTAACCGAATCCCGCTTGTGCATTCCAGGTAAAATCGGAATCACCTGTACCGGCATTCACACTGTAAGGGATAAACCACTTGCCGGGCAGATAGTAAAGGCCTCTGACACCTACGATGCCATCCCAATTGCTCACCGAAGGTGATTCTTTCCGGCTGCTTGACGGCTGTCCCGGGGTTATCGGATTGATGTCTATCGTTACATCCGCATCAATCCAGAAATAACGCGCGCCTGCGTAGAGATCGATTTTCTGTTTGTCGTTATGAAGGATCGTGTAGCCAATATTCGGCGTTATGATCCACGATTTGAACCCCGCTTCTCTAACTGTGGCCAGGCTCGGAAGATTTGCCAGCAGCGACACATCAGTCTTGCTGGATATGTCGAGGTAAACAAAATCCGACGCCAGCGACCACCGGCCCTTGCGGATGCGTGCTGCCCACAACGCGGCTATATCGAAGTCTTTGAGAATGTCGTCTCGCGTGATCTCGTCTTTGGTTCCATCCTCAAGTTCGGTTTCAATAATCGGTAACCAGCCGTAGATATTCAGATCAGCACCCCAGTCATCCTCGGCGACTGCCATGCCTGCCAGTAGCATTGAGCCTGCCATGACACACAATCGCATCAGCCAGCGGCTGTTTAAAATAGATCCCAACATATCTCAATCTCCTGCATGCATTGCGGCCAGAAGCGCGAACCAGGGAGTGAACCAGTCAGGACGAGTCGCCAGTTCACGCCGAATCCGCTCGGACGGCATCCAGCGCCAGGCGCCGACCTCATCCGGATTGGGACAGAGTTCGCCGGCGTACAGCCCGTGGAAAACGTGCAGGTACTCGTGCTCTACCAGCCCGGAAATTTCATCCTCGGCGCAGTAGGAAAGCTCTGCGACCTGAGTGAGCGGTACTGTAAAACCGAGCTCTTCCGCCAGTCGCCTGCGGGCTGCGGCAGGCGTCGATTCGCCCGGGCGCGGGTGACCGCAGCAGGCGTTAGACCAACAGCTCGCGAAGTGATACTTGTGTGCGGCCCGCCGCTGCAACAACAGCTCTCCATCCGGATTGGTAATCAAAATGGAAAACGCGCGGTGCAGCTTCCCTTCGCGATGTGCAGTGATCTTGTCGCACGAGCCGATCACGTTGTCGTCAGCGTCGACCAGCGTAACGGTCTCCAGGGCATCGCTGGGAGCCAGCCCTCCCGTAACCGTGCCATCAGTCTTGGGCGAACCACTGGAAATCGAGGCCGCTTGGAGGAAGACCCCGAAGGAGGGGCTGCCCCCGCCGGCTTGTTTCTCCTTGGCCCGTGGTTTCGAAATAGCGTCAGGTCGGGATTCGATTCGGATCATTCAGTTTCCAGCTTCCTTTTGTTCCAGTTCGGCGCATCCTGCGGGTTGGTTCGTCCGATTACGGCATCGATGAGTCCAAAGAAAAGCGCCGAAACGCCTAACCATATGCTGAATCCGGAAAGCGCGGTGTGGGCGTTCGCCACACCGAGCCAGCCGTTGCCTTTGGGTATGACGACCCATGATTGCTTGACGCCGGAGGCCAGGTTTTCCTCCACGATGTTCTCAATGCTTTTCTCAAGGCGTGACACGTTTTCCTGCGATAGTTGTCCTTCCTGGATCAAGCAGTAGCAGATCATCATGATGAATGCACCTCATCGAGTGAGTGGTTGTGGTTCAGGTCGATTTACGTTTTCCATCATTGACTGCCATGGGATCAGTCATCACGCCCCCTTTTCGGTTTCGTCTTCGCCGGTCTTGTTGAAGTAGACCCACGGCGTGCTCTGCGAGGCGTGCTTCATCAGGACCGGATCGGGCGTGCGGAAGCCCCACTTATCCCAGTTGGCGAGCACCTTGTTCTGCACGTCCTTGGGCCAGGCCCGACGGAAGGTCAGAATCCCGGGCCTGGGTTGGCAAACATGCTCTTCGAGACCGAGGCAGCTGTAGATAGCTATTCCCGAGTCGCTTTTAATCTCCTGTCCCTCGACGCCAACCCGACCCATGTAGTCTTCCTTGCTGTGGTAGGCCTCCGTGCCGACGCCGAAGTATGGTGAATCGTCAAAGTACCAGACTCCCTTCCTCGGGTGGTTGCGGCCGGCGAAGGCGTAGGTCACGGCCAGCGGGTCTTCGGGATCGATGTCCTCGCCCACCACCAGGAGCTTGGTGAAGCAGCCGCCGATGTGATCCCACCAGATGAATTTGCCGAGCTTGTTCATGAACTCGTCCAGGCTCCAGCCGGTGAGTTTGTGCCAGTTGTTCTTCACGCGCAGCACGAACCAGCTACCGGAGGACTCGATGGTCGCGTGGCCGTCGATGATCGGAAAGCCCTCCTTCTTGAGGCTGAGCACCACGTCGGAACTGTTGCAGACAGCGATGCCGATCACCGTGCTGTTGGGCGTCACGGCGGGGACGGCGGTCGGAAGAAT
>CBFDBP010000229.1:0-5851 GCA_965603065.1 uncultured Gammaproteobacteria bacterium | reverse complement strand
TGCCATGGCCGACAGCCTGGATGTCAGCTTCCAAGTAAGAGCCAGTCGGATCAGAGCACTTGAAAACTCGCTAAAAGCGCTGAATCGACTTGCCGATCAACTTGTCCCTGACCTTCCAGTAGATGGTACCGGGATTGACGACGACGATGAAAATCATGCGCATCTTATCCTCCGGACAATTGATCTCCTTCACACCGTGCCAGCCGTGCTCACCGCGCGCCAGTATCGAACTCACGTTGCCCATGGAAGGACAGGTGATAATGCGGTCAAAATCTTCAAAAGCCGGTGACGAGCCGGGAACCATCCGACCGCCATCATCGAGCACCAGGGTTTGCCCGCCCCAGGCCGGATCCCAGTCCTCTTCGGTGTTGAAGTAGAACAGTTGCGAGCCGTGCTCCCGCTTCGAGTCACAGTGCGGCGAAACCGAGCAACCGCTGGGCGCATAGTGCCAGTGGAAGCGAAACTCCGGATGAGCGGCATCGAACAGGCGGCCGATGTCTTCACGGTAGCGGTCGCTGCGCAACTCGGCAATAAACGCCTGCCACGGTTCAGGCACCTGCACATCTTCGCTGTATTCCAGCGAGTAACGATCGTGGGGGGCCTGCCCTGCCACGCGCCGGTAACCGATACTCTGCTCGAACAGTGATATGTCGGGCATGTTCTGCCGCAAGGCCTGGTAGCCTTCCTCGGTGAAGATGTTATCCCGGCTTATCCATGGATAGGGCTTTTGAGCACGGTACTCGCCGGCATCAATGGATTCCAAAACGTTAAAATTGAGGTACTGGGTCATGTCAGGCTCCGGATGCGACTTTGCCGGAAACCTCGTTGCCGGTCGGCCCGGGCGCTTCGGCGTAGCCAAAAATGTCAGAGAGTTCAGAACTGACCAGAGCGTCTATGCGGGCGACCTGATCGTCATCAAAGTAATCCCTGTAGCCACCCACCTTGGCCCGCCGCACCTTGTAGGAATTCGGGTTACTCGGATCACGCGCTTTCACCCGGCTGCCGCTGCGCCAGAAGTAATTCTCCTTTTCCAGCTTGCGCAGGTTATCAACAGACGAAAACTCGACGGTGTCCTTGAGAAACTTTTCATCAGGTTCCATACCGAGGAACTCAACCATGCGCGCGAGCTGCTTTTCGGGCTCCGTACGCATGTCCTCGTAGCGCACCATCAACAGGTCTTTTATCTTTGGCAGTTCACTGGCCCACAGGTTCAGAAACTCGATAATACGCGGCACGCCGCAATTCGGATCCATGACGAAATCGTAGATCGATGTGTCGGATCCTGCCGCCGGGTAGCGGTTCATAGCCATCTTGTTGGGGCGCATGCGATACTTCCACTGAAAAAACTGCGACACCGCCACATCCTGCGGACGGCGCACCAGCAGGACCACCTTTTTGTCGTAAAAATCCTTTTTCGAGTCAGTATTGCCGGTATAGGTCCTCAGGTAATTGTCATGGGTAAAAAAGATGCGCGGCACCGCAGGATTGATTTTGTGAAAGTTGTCAAAGCCCATCAGGATGCGCTCGGGCAGTGCGTAGGCGAGCTGGTAGTAGCGCGACAACATAACCCGCAACCAGGTGCGACCACTCTTGCCGTAAGAGGCAAAAACATACTCACATAACAAGTACTTGCGATACTCTTCCTGGCCGCGCCGCCAGCGATCCAGGGCGATGGCCTTGTCCTGGGGCAGAAATACCGAGACCGCCCGCACCAGCCAGCGCTTGAGTCGCTTGATAATAATGTGCATCCGATGACCTCATGGGAATGATACTGCTGTTGACGACCGGGTAAATTAAACCATGGCACCGCAAGACACAAGTTGACCCACACTATTACAGACGCTGGAGCAGTGGTGCGTACCTTGCAGAAACCTGTTACGTTTACAGCCTATGTGCACAAGTAGTTATCGACAAAAAGACATTTTCATGGTGACAGTGTGGCAAACCTGAGCATCAAATCGAGGCTGCTGGTGATGCTGCTCGGCGTCAGCGCCCTGTCCATCGCCATCGTGGCCTCACTGAGCTATTACGCCAGTTACAACGCACTGCGTGACAGTGTCTTCAAGCAGCTGACCAGTCTGAGGGCCATAAAAGCCCAAGCTATAGAGACCTATTTCAATGCTCTCGAACTCGAGGCGGCAGGAATTGCCGAGGGGCCCTTCGCACAAAAAACGGCGGGCGAACTCATCCAGGCCCATCGCGAGCTGAAGGATATCGGCGAGAACCCGGAATGGGATGCGCAACTGGAGACCTATTACGCAGAGGAATTCATTCCCAAGCTGGCCAATCGGGTGGAAGGCACACCCACTGTCGCGGCGCACCTGCCGAAGTCACCGGTCGCACGCTATCTGCAATACCGCTACATCGCGGCCAACCGCTTTCCGGTAAAAGCCAAGCAGCAACTCACGGAAATCCCGGACGATAACGCCTATGCACTCGCCCACGCCAGGCACCATCCGCTGTTTCGCAGGCTGGCTGAAAAACTGGGTTACCGCGACCTGTTTATTATCGATATCGAAACCGGCGATATTGTCTACAGCGTGGCCAAAGAGGTGGATTTCGCCACCAACCTGATCGACGGACCCTACGACACCAGCAATCTTGCCGAGCTGTTCCGCAGCATCCAGCGCACACCTGACCAGGGCGTGGTGCGCATGGTTGACTACGCCCGCTACCGACCCTCCAATTCCCGCTCCCAGGCCTTCGTGGCCACCCCCGTTTTTGTCGAGGGAAAAGCGATCGCGGTACTGGCCTTGCAGATTTCCAATAAAGAAATCAAAGAAGTCATGACCGGCGGTGGTCACTGGGAACGCGATGGCCTGGGCAAGACCGGGGAAACCATCCTGGTCGGCGATGATCATTTGATGCGTTCGCACTCGCGATTCCTGATCGAGGATCCCGAGACTTATGCCAAGGACATGCGTGCCTTCCACATGAACGAAGCGGCGATTGCACGCATGCTGGAGTTTGAATCCTCCATCCTGATCCAGCCGGTGCGCACTTTAGCAAGCGTTGAAGCCCTGCAGGGCCGCACCGGCACCGGTGTCGTCGAGGATTATCGTGGCGAGGATATCCTCGCCTCCTGGGCACCACTGAACATGCCCGACTTCCGCTGGGCCATTATCGGCAAGATGGATCTCGATGAAGCGTTTGCCCCCATGCGCAGGCTGGCCCGCGGTATGCTGATACAGTCGGCGCTCATCATGCTGGCGATCACCCTGATCGTGATGCTGCTGGCGAGCTCATTCGTGCGGCCGGTGAACGAACTCATCAGCCGGGTACGCCAGGCGGGTCTCGGCGACGAAGACGTGCAAATCGACACCAGCGCCAAGGACGAGATCGGCGACCTCGCCCGCTCATTCAAGGACATGGTCGATAGCGTGCGTGATCAGACCCGGCTGGTGCAGGAAACCAACCGGGAAAACGAACGGCTGTTACAGAGCGTGTTACCGGCGAGCATTGCACGGCGCCTGAAGAGCGGCGAGAAGGATATTGCCGACAGCGTGCCGGATGTGAGCGTGCTGTTTGCCGACCTGGGTGGTTTTACCCAATTCTGCGACAGCGTCCCGGCGCATGAATCGGTGGCCATGCTCAATGAACTGGTGTCCGAATTCGACGATGCCGCCGGTCGCTTTGGTGTCGAGAAAATCAAGACCTTCGGTGATACCTACATGGCGGCCTGCGGTCTTTGCACACCGCTGCTGGACCACACCCGCCGGGCTGTCGACTTCGCCCGGGAAATACAACGTCTTGGGAAACGCTTCAACGCTGAACACAGTCTTGATCTGCGCCTGACAGTGGGCATCAGCGCAGGGCCCGTGGTGGCCGGTATTGTGGGACGCGACAAATTCATCTATGACGTCTGGGGTGAGACCGTACTGCAGGCGGATCTCGCCCGCAAGCAGGGTTCAGCGGGCAGTATCGTAGTCACCACAGCGGTGCGTGACAAGATCGAGGATCTGTTCGATTTCCAGGAACTGGAAAGCGCAGACATCGGCATCCCGCTCTGGTGCCTGAGCGAGGTAGAGGCGAAAACCGCCTGATGGCAGACCTGCTGCACACCGAGTGGTTCATCTGGGGCATCGGTCTGATCCTCGGCTTCCAGATTCTGGTCGTGGTCCTCGGTGAAGTGATCTATCGCGCTGATCGCGAAGGCCGCCCCCTCGCCAGCCTGTTCCGCGCCATCCGCAACGGCGTTCTCCCCTTTCTGGTTTTCTATGTTTTCCTGAGCAAGATTGTCGGCCTGGAAGCCGACTCCGCCACCATGCGCGGCGTCGCCACGCTGTTCTGGATCAGCGTCATCTACGCGGTACTGCTGTTTGTCAACCTGCTGCTTTTTGAACAGGCAGCAGCCGGCACCTGGCGCTCTCGGGCACCCAAACTGTTCCAGGACCTGCTACGTGTGTTGCTGGTGGTGATCGGCGCAGCTATCGTCCTCTCCGTCGTCTGGCGCCGCGACCTGGGCGGCCTGGTTGCGGCACTGGGTGTCGGTTCCATCGTACTCGGTCTGGCCCTGCAGGAAACGCTGGGCAACCTGATGTCAGGCATCGCCATGCTGTTCGAGCGACCGTTTTCAATCGGCGACTGGATCGAGGTCGGCGCCAAGCGCGGCGAAGTGGTGCAGATCAACTGGCGCTCCGTGCACCTGCGGACCATCGACAGGAACCTGCTGGTCCTTCCCAACTCGGCGCTTGGCCGGGAGACGATCATAAACTTCTCGGCTCCCACGCGCCTGCAGACCGTTCGGGTGAGCTTCAGCTTTGCCCTGGATGATCCCCCCAACCGGGTCAAGGACATGCTGCGCGACACTGCCCTGAAAACACCGCAGGTGGCAGCCGAGCCGGCCCCCAGAGCGCACGCCGTCGAGTTCGAGAACGACCGCATCCGCTACCAGGCGGTGCTGTGTCTCGACAACCCCAAACTGTACCGCAAGCTCATCGACACCTACACGACCCGGGTGTGGTACGCCGCACAACGCGCCGGCCTGCGCCTGCCCCTGCCGACGACGCTTGAATACCAGGTAAAAGAACCACCGCATGCAGCGCCGGACATCGAGCCGGCGGTGACCCGTCTGGCCGGCGTCGCGGCGCTGGCCGGCCTGGAGCAGTCCCAGTTGCGGCAACTTGCCGAGGACGCCGACCGGCTCTGGTTCGGCGCCGGCGAAACCGTTATCCAGCAGGGAGAAATGAGCGAGGCGGTCTATATCATAGACGCCGGCCAGGCAACCACCCTCTACCAGGCCGATGCGGCCGAAGCCAGCGAGATTCTGCAACTGGGTGCAGGCGAACTGTTCGGCGAAACCGCCTTGACCCGCGGCCAGCCCAACGCGGCATCGATTGTCGCCGACACAGACCTGGAGGTGCTGCGGATCCCACTCAGTTCGCTGGAGTCCCTGCTCGAAGTACATCCGCAGACCGCCCATCAGTTCGCCAACCTGATCGATTTGCGCAGCAACGCCTTACAGCGCATCATCGCCGCAAAAGTCTGACCCTCGCCACTTTGATTCCACGCTGTGCCGATTGGATTTTTTGGAGATAGACTCGCCATGCCCACCACACGCTTTGCCATCGCTCCGATACTCGCTTTGCTGCTCGCCACAACAGTGGCCATGCAGTCGCCGCGTGTCACTGCTGCGCCACCGGAAGTACAGCCCCGACTGGCCGCCGGCCCGATGCCCGGCCACAGCGCGATGCGCGCCGTCACAGTCTGGTTACAGGGCAATACCGGCGGAGAGGTCGTGCTGGAATACTGGCCTGACGGACATCCGCAACAGGTCCGCTCGAGCAAGGCGCTGCCACTCATAGCGGAACAACAGTTTACCGCGCACATCGAAATCGGCGGGCTTGAACCG
>CBFDBP010000228.1:0-5889 GCA_965603065.1 uncultured Gammaproteobacteria bacterium | reverse complement strand
GCGCCACCCTGCTCCAGCACCTGGCGCAGGAAATGCAATCCGGTATCACGGTCGAAAATTCCGTTTTCTTCAAACAGTGAGAAGGCATCCGAGGACAAGACCTCGGCCCATTTATAGCTGTAATAACCGGCAGCGTAGCTGCCCCCGAAGATATGAGAAAATCCGTGCGCAAAGCGGTTGAAGGGTGGCGTTTCAACGACGGCCACCTGCTTGCGGACCTGATCAAGGGTTTCATAGATACGGCCACTGCGTGCCGGATCAAATTCGATGTGTAATCGCATATCGAACAGCGCGAACTCCAGTTGCCGTACCATTTGCATGGCGGATTGAAAGTTTCGCGCCGCCTGCATGCGCTGGAAAAGCGCGGCCGGGATTGTTTCGCCTGTCTGGTAATGGCCGGAGATCAGGTCCAGCGTTTCACGTTCCCAGCACCAGTTCTCCATGAACTGACTGGGTAACTCCACAGCATCCCAGGCTACACCGTTGACGCCGGAGACACTCGGGTAATCAATACGGCTCAGCATATGATGCAGGCCGTGCCCGAACTCGTGGAACAGGGTAATCACTTCATCGTGGGTCAGTAATGCCGGTTGGTCACCAATAGGCGGTGAAAAGTTGCAGGTCAGGTAGGCAACCGGTACCTGACTGTGATTATCCAGCTTCATGCGGGTGGTATGGTCATCCATCCAGGCGCCGCCGCGCTTGTTGGGTCGAGCGTAGAGATCGAGGTAGAACTGACCGCGCAGTTCACCCTGCGGGTCGAAAATTTCGAAAAACTGTACATCCGGATGCCAGCTGGCGACGTCCGGGCGTTCCCGCACCTCAATACCGTACAGGCGTTGTACCACTGAAAAAAGTCCCGGTACCACGCGCGTCCCCGGGAAAAAAGGTTTGAGTTCTTCCTGGCACAGAGAATAGCGCTGCTGACGGAGTTTTTCCGAATAATAGGGTATATCCCAGGCCTGAAGCACACCGGTAAAGCCGTATTTTCCGGCAAAGTCCTGAACTTCGCTCAGCTCGTCTCTGGCCTGTTCAAGCGAGTGGTCGGCAAGATCGCTCAGAAAGTCGAGCACCTGTGCCGTTGAAGTGGCCATTTTTGTGGCCAGAGAACGTTCGCCAAAATTATCGAAGCCAAGCAATTGTGCCGATTCATGACGCAGTTCGAGAATCTCTTCCATCGCCTCGCTATTGTCCCAGCGCGCCGCATCCGGACCGGTATCAGAGGCACGCGTGACATACGCAGTGTGGAGCTCTTCGCGCAGTGATCGACTGTCCGCATAGGTAATGACCGGGAAGTAAGAGGGAAAATCCAGTGCCAGAAGCCAGCCTTCCAGGTTTTCCCGTTCAGCCGTCTGTCGGGCCAGAGCCCTGGCGGTCTCCGGCAGACCGGACATCAAGGCTTCATCGGTGATGTGTTTTTTCCAGTTGTCGGTAGCGTCCAACAGGTTTTCCTGGAACTTTGCCTGCAGCTCCGATAAGCGTTGTTGAATGTGCTTGAAGCGTTGCTGCGCATCGGCATCAAGCTCGATGCCTGTGAGTTTGAAATCGCGCAAGCGGTTTTCGATAGATTTTTTTTGTGCCCGGTCGAGACGCTCAAATTCGGGCGATTCTGCAATGGACTTGATGGCAAGATACAAGTCGCTGTGCTGGCCGAGTTCGGTTTCGAATGCGCTCAGTCCGGGTAGACAGGCATTGTATGCTTCGCGAAGCGCATCACTGTTAACGACCGCGTTCAGGTGGCTGACCGGCGACCAGACCTGGCGTAATCGCTGCAGCGCCAGTTCAAGAGGCGCCAGCAGGCTTTCCCAGCTGTACGGTGGACCCGATTGGAGTAATTGTTCGATATCGTGCCGGGTATTAATGATGATCTGATCGACGGCGGGTACCACGTGTTCGGTTTGAATACGGTCAAAAGCAGGTAAATGGCCTTGTTCCAGTAGTGGATTCATGGTGTCTCGTCAGCTTTTCAGTAGAATTCGCCAGTCTATATGAGACAGTACACTAGTTTTTTGAATTATGGAGTGAATTGAGCAATGACGCAGCATTATGACCTGATTGCCATCGGCGGCGGAAGCGGTGGATTATCGGTTGCAGAACGTGCAGCCCGTTATGGCGCCAAATGTGCCGTGGTTGAAAAAGGCCCGCTGGGCGGCACCTGCGTCAATGTGGGCTGTGTACCTAAAAAAGTCATGTGGTTTGGCGCCAGCATTGCGCACACCATGACGGAGGCCGCCAGTTACGGCTTTGAGATCGGTGAAAAGCGCTTCGACTGGGGAAAGCTGAAAGCGTCCCGGGATGCCTACGTGAAGGGCATCAATGACTGGTATCACACCTATTTGTCCGATTCCAATATCGATGAAATTACCGGTAAAGCACGCTTCGTGGATGCCAGGACTATCGAGGTTGCGGGTCAGCAATACAGTGCAGATCACGTCGTCATTGCACCGGGCGGCACTCCCATGATCCCAGATACCGAGGGTGCCGAGCTGGGTATCAGCTCGGATGGTTTTTTCGAACTGGAACAGTTGCCGCGCCGAACCGCGGTAGTTGGTTCCGGTTATATTGCTGTGGAACTGGCCGGCATGTTGAATGCGCTGGGTTCGGATGTGACCATGTTGCTGCGGCGTGAGCACCTGCTGCGAAACTTCGATGCCACCCTGCGTGAAAACCTGATGGAAGAAATGCTGGGTGACGGTATCGATATACTGGCCCGTACCCAGGTGAAAAAAGTGCTTCGCGAGGCCGATGGCTGTTTATGCATCGAGTGCGAAAACGGCCAGCGACTGGATGGTTTCGATGAACTCATCTGGGCTATCGGGCGTTATCCCCTGACGCAGGACCTGAATCTGGATGCGGCCGGGGTCGTTGTCGATGATCAGGGTTATATTCCCACTGATAAATTTCAGCAAACCAACGTTGAATCGGTATATGCGATTGGTGATGTCACCGGTCAGGCGCAACTGACACCGGTTGCCATCGCCGCCGGCCGCCGCCTCAGTGACCGCCTGTTCGGTGGCATGACGGATCGGTATCTGCCCTATGAAAATATTCCCACCGTGGTGTTCAGCCATCCGCCAATCGGAACGGTAGGGCTGACCGAGAGCGTGGCGCGTGATCTGCACGGCGCTTCCGTCAAGGTCTACCAGACCCGTTTTACCGCCATGTATAACGCACTGACCGAGCGCAAACAGAAAACCGCCATGAAGCTGGTTACCGTGGGTGCGCAGGAAAAAGTGGTCGGCTGTCACGTCATCGGGCCGGGTGCCGACGAAATGCTGCAGGGGTTCGCCGTGGCGATTCGCATGGGTGCAAGCAAACAGGACCTCGACGACACGGTGGCCATTCATCCCACCAGTGCCGAGGAACTGGTCACTATGAGGTAACTTTACGTAATGCCTCGATAACCGGTCCTGTATCCGGCAATACACCGCGCCAGATCAGGAAGGACTCTGCGGCCTGTTCTACCAGCATGCCCAGGCCATCAAAAGTGTTCTGTGCACCGCGCTGGCGCGCATAGCACATGAACGCTGTGGGTTCCGATCCATACATCATGTCATAACAGCAGGAGTGTGGACCGATCACACCTTCCGGTAAGTCCGGGACCTGGCCCTGTAGTCCCGCGGCCGTTGCATTAATGACGATGTCAAAGCTGGAGCCGGACAGGGCATCAAATCCGCAGCCCTCCAGTTCAGCGAGATCGGAAAATGAATCGGCGAGCTGTATTGCGCGTTCGGCTGTGCGGTTGGCGATAAGCAGTCGTGACGGTTTTTGCTCAAGCAGTGGTGCCAGTACGCCACGAGCCGCACCACCTGCACCCAGCAGCAGAATGTGTTTTCCGCCAAGTGTGAGCTTGAGATTGCCGGTCAGGTCACGCACCAGTCCTGCACCGTCGGTGTTGTCGCCGAACAGCGCGCCTTCATCGCGAATCAGCAGCGTGTTCACCGCAGCGGCGCGTTGAGCGCGCGGGCTGAGCTCATCGGCAATTTCGTACGCTTCCTGTTTGAACGGTACGGTAACGTTGAGGCCCTTGCCACCGGCAATCAGAAAAGCCGCAACAGCCTGTGCAAACCCATCGGCTTCTACCAGAAGCGCATCGTAGCTGAGGGACTGCCCGGTTTGCCGGGCGAACAAATGATGAATGCGGGGTGATAGACTGTGGGCAATCGGGTTGCCCATAACGGCATAGCAGTCCTCACGGCACAGTTCACAGGCTGATGTCGTCATTCCTCACGCAACCACCGGGCGACACGTTTGGCAAAATAGGTCAGGATGCCATCAGCACCGGCACGTTTGAACGCCAGCATTGATTCCATAACCACGGCTTTCTCATCCAGCCAGCCGTTGTTGGCAGCCGCCATGATCATGGCGTATTCACCGCTCACCTGATACACAAAAGTAGGCGCGCCAAACTGGTCTTTCACACGGCGTACAATGTCCAGGTACGGTAAGCCGGGTTTGACCATGACCATGTCGGCGCCCTCTTCCAGGTCCAGACTGACTTCCCACAGCGCTTCATCGCTGTTGGCCGGGTCCATCTGGTAACTGTATTTGTTACCGCCGGCCAGGTTAGCCGCTGAACCCACGGCATCCCTGAATGGACCGTAGAAACTCGACGCGTATTTTGCAGCATAGGCGAGAATGCGGGTATTGGTGTATCCGTTGTGTTCCAAGGCGTCGCGTATAGCGCCGATACGCCCATCCATCATGTCAGAAGGTGCCACGACATCGGCGCCGGCTTCAGCGTGCGACAGTGCCTGTTTAACCAGCACTTCCACGGTTTCGTCGTTCAGCACATAGCCGGTATCGTCGATCAGGCCATCCTGGCCGTGGCTGGTAAACGGATCCAGGGCAACATCGGTAATGATGCCCAGTTCCGGGCAGGTCTGTTTGAGGGCGCGCACGGCACGCTGCGCCAATCCATCCGCGTTGTAGGCCTCGGCTGCATCGTCACTTTTCTTTTCCACCGCAGTGACCGGAAACAAAGCGATCGCCGGGATACCCAGATCCGCCACCGTTCTGGCTTCCGCGACCAGCATGTCGATGCTGAGGCGTTCAACACCCGGCATGGATGCTACGGCTTCACGCTGCTGCTTACCTTCAAGGATAAAAACGGGATAAATCAGATCATCTGCACTGACGCTGGATTCGCGCATCAGGCGTCGGGAGAAATTATCCCTGCGCATGCGGCGCATACGTACCCTTGAATACTGGCCAGGGCCGGTTTGGATGGCGGACAAGGTCATGCTCCTGTGGATCTTGGGAATTGTGATTGTACAGTGTACATTGACTCTTGCTTGACGCACAGAGACAAACTCAGTGACAGAACCAGACACCCTGCCAGTCCTGCTTTCCGGCCAGATGGCCTCGCTCGCCAGCTGGTTTGCCAGTCCGCTGACCCGGCAACAGGCTGAAGCCTGGTTGGCAAAGATCCGGCGCCGGACACAGGCCTCTGTCAGCGCGGGGCATGACGGGCGCGCTGTTCAGCTGGCGGAGCTGGTGCTGCGCTACTGGCACGGCTACGACGTCGACGCTGCTTATGAAAATATGCTGGCCCTGCTTAGGGGGCGCCGCGAACGTGCCATGCTGGAACTGTGCTACGGACAGCTTTTGATCGCGCGCAAGACCGACCGGGCGTGGCAACACCTGGATAGCGGATTCGAACTGGCGGCGCATATTCTGCACCCGGAAGACTATTTTCTCGTCCTCAAGCGACATGAACTACTGCGCGCCCTGGTGTTATCCGCGTGCCCATCAAAGCCGATGCGGCTCGATGAATTGTTGAGTGAGGCCAGGGTTATACGACGGCTCGAGGGCTCTGGTCGGGGAACTCGTCGACAGACAGCAAGTCGAATGCATCATGACACACTTGATTAGCGTTCAGTCAACGCC
>CBFDBP010000227.1:0-5966 GCA_965603065.1 uncultured Gammaproteobacteria bacterium | reverse complement strand
ATCTCTGGAATTCACCAATAGTGAGGTCCTGCATTAAGCTGTAGGAGCGCCGTCCCCCGGCGCGAATCGCGGCCAGGAAGCCGCTCCTTGAAAGATTATTGCAATGATTGGGTGGTCACTGGGGCTCGCGTGAGGCAGTACACTAGCTGATGGCGGGTAAAGACAGGGTCCGGGTATCTGCCAGCTTCTTGCGTTCCGGCAACAGCGGCCTCAGTCTGCGGATGACCTGTTCAGCCGTGGCACGGTGTGAGGTCAGCTTGCCGCCGTAGATGCTCAATACCCGAGGACAGTTTGCTTCATCGATATGCAGCAGCGTATCGCGGGAACGGTTAAAGGCCGCGTCTTCGCTTTTGGGTAAAACACGCAGACCTGCAAATGCTGCCATGACCTGTGAGCGGTCAAGCGTGTTTTCAAAGTAGTGGTTGTAGACGGCCAGCAGGTAACGGATGTCCTCTTCCCGTGGCTGTACAGCGGACGGATCGCCGCTGAACAGGGATTCTGTGGTACCCAGCAGAATATTGTCTTGCCACGGCATGACAAAAACCGCGCGCTGGTCCTGCGGCGCCTCCAGATAGTACATGCCCTGCTGCAGTGTGCCCGGAATGACCAGATGGGTTCCCTGCACCAGGTCAATTGCCAGCGTTTCGGGAGCCGGTTCGACACGCTTTAAAATCGAGTTGACCCAAGGGCCGCTGGCATTGACCAGCGCACGGGCGCGGATTTCCTTGTCGACACCCTGTTCACGGTAAAAAACACAGCACCGCTGGTGGCTGCATGCTGCGCGCTGGAAGGTGCATTCAAACTTAACCTCGGCGCCGAGTGACTGGGCGGATGACAGCACAGCGAGAGTGAGTTTGACATCGTCGGTCTGGCCGTCGTAGTAACGCAACACGGTATTCAGACTGTTGGTGCGGAGGCCGTCGAGTTGGTGCCACCCGGACTTTGCTACCTGTCTAAAAGCTTTGCCGCCCAGCAGGGTATAAAGGCTCAGGCCCAGGCGGATTTTCCAGGGGCGACGCTGTGTATCCTTGTAAACGGGGATATGAAAAGGTGTCAGGTGGACCAGGTGGGGCGCATTTTTTAACAGTCGTCTGCGCTCCCGCAGGCATTCGCGAACCAGGCTGATCTGGCCGCTTTCGAGGTAGCGTAAGCCGCCATGGACCAGTTTTGACGATTTGCTCGATGTGGCGGTTGCCGCCTGGTCATACTGTTCCAGCACCAGGGTGCGATAACCGGCGGCAGCGGCAGCCTGTGCAACGGCAGCGCCATGAATGCCCGCTCCGATGATAACCAGATCATATCGCATGCGGACACGCTTTTCTGGCAAGTGCAGGATCTTGCAGCATGCTACCGATAGCGCGGGTTTCAATCAGCTCAATGCCGCGTGCAGCCCACTGCAGGGCAAGCGCAGGGTCGCTGATGTCGTACAGCATCCATTGCCATGTGCCTGGCCAGGGTGTTTGCTGTTGCGGGATTTTGCGTTCGTTGCAAATCAGGAATTGAGGGTTTAACTGATTCGCAAGGTTGAAAAGCTCCTGATCATAAGCGTCCAGTACCCAGCCGATGTCTATCGAGTCCCTTTGTCTGGCATAGCTCAACGCCTGGTGGCTGTAAGAAATCAGAACGCACTGGCTGTGACACGGGTTCAGTTTTTCCAGTAAGGCATCCATGACCCTTTCCAGGCCCCATTGATCGAGGCTTTCCTGCTTGATTTCGACCATGGCACGTGCCTTCGGAAAAGCGGACAGCTTCAGCAGGACGGTGTCGAGATCGGAAACCGGCAGCGGCGCGTAGCGGTCTCCAAGACGAGCGGGTTCATGGACGCTGATGTCCATTAACTGTTCGGTATTAATGTCGAATACGCATACTGGTGTATCGGCGGTGCGCTTGAAGTCAGTATCGTGCAGCAGTACGAACCGCCCGTCGGCACACATCTGCAGATCAAACTCGATCCAGCAGGCGCCGGCTTTCAGAGCGGCTTCCAGACCCAGCCAGGTGTTCTCCGGATAAGCGTGCGTATAACCGCGGTGGGCAACCAGGCGGGGTATGTGTTCTTCATTCATTGTCGCTGCTCTCAATGTATTCCCGGAGTTTTTCAATGAACTGTGAGTAACGTGTTGTCAAACCTGTATCGGACAGGGGTTCAAAAAGTTGTGTTTTTCCTGTCTGGCACCAGTTCTCCGGCCGACCGGCGGCCAGCCAGGCGATACCCCGCGCGCTGGCTTCGGCGTCTTCGCCGCGTTCTACAGGAAGGCCGCTCAGATTGGCCAGTTTCTGGCATAAAGGCTTTATCCGTGACAGGCCGCCACTGACAGTCAAACGCAGGATCGCCTGTTGTTTTCGTATCTGCTCGAGATTGTATTGCACCAGGAACAAGATGCTTTCTGCCACAGCCACCGCTTTTTCGGCGTCGCTGTATTGATGGAGATCCTGAACAAATTTTGGCGCCAGTCCCTGTTTCCACCAGGGTGAGCCAAGCCCCCCCACGGTATTCAGGAAAAGTGGTGGTTTGGCAATCTGTTCAAGCCACACGCCAAGTCGGGACTGAATATTTTGCGCTGACGTTTGCGCAATTAACCATTGCAATGCATTGCCGGCACCGTTGACGGTGCCTTCCACAAGGTACTGGCAGCGGTGTTGATCACTGTCGGCAATGCTGGACAGTAAATTCGGCAGCGCGCTGTTCCTTGGCTGTCCGGCAAGGATAAAGGCGCCACTACCCAGGTTAACGCGGGCGGTGCCGGCATCGGGTTCGCCTGATGCGAACCAGGCCGCGTTCTGGTCGCCGCACACAGCGGTAACGGGAATGCCATAATGTGACAGCGTTCCATAATTGTGCCGTACGGGCAGGCAGGCCGGTAACTTATCAATCGGTACGTCGAACCAGTCGCTCAGTTGTCGGGACCAGTTCAGGGTATGGATATCAAACAGCTGCATGCGCTGTGCATTGCTGTGATCCACCGCGCAGCGCCCGTCCCCTGTCATTTTATGTAGCAGGAAACTCACCAGTGGCCCGAGTTTTATGCCCGGGTCGTTTCCCAGTAACTGGTGCAGCCAGTGCAATTTGCTCGCACCATAATGGGCCGATAACGGCAGCCCCGATAGCTTGTGGATTGCGGAAGCACGGCTGCGCAAGGTCTCGAGCTGAGGCTCACCGCGGGTATCCTGCCAGTTCATGGCTGCTGACACCGGCGTACCATTGCCTTGCCAGGCAAGCACCGTGGAGCGTTGGCTGCTAATGCCACAGGCACGCACAGCGGCCCGTTGATTGGCTGTCAGACTGTGCAGCGCCTCCTGTATGGCAGCCTGCACGGAGGCCGCAATCTCACCGGCATCCTGTTCGACCCAACCGGGTCGGGGGCGTGCAAGAGCTACAGCGTGCAGGCTTTGTGAGGCGACTTGTCCGCTTGTGTCCAGAATCAGCGCACGACTCGCGTGAGTGCCCTGGTCAACGGCGAGTATGTAATCCATTGTTCAGTTATACCCGTTGCGGATAGGTTTTCCCGAGAAAGTGTGCGTCATACGTGTTTCCTGGCAAGGCGCGATGACGCGTAATAGCTTGTTCTATTGCAAGGAATCGCAACGCCGCCAGGGAACGCGGAGGGCGTGCAATTTCCGGGGAAACCTGTTCGTAACGGGTATAAGATAACCTTTACGGCTTGAAGCCAAAAGGCCTCGGGCGTAAAAAGTCCAAAACAGACCGGAGAATCGGGAGGGATATCATGACAGCAGCTTTTGAGTTGCATACCAGGCTGGCGGCGGATTGCATCCGGGTGGGGCGGTTACCGATAAGCATGCTGTTGCTGATGAATGACGCGCGTTATCCCTGGTTCATTCTGGTACCGCAGAGACGCGGGGTTACCGAGATATTCCAGCTGCCGGAATCCGATCAGTGCCAGCTGTGGAGGGAATCAGCATGTCTGGCACGGAATCTGACGCAAAGTTTTCATGCCGACAAAATCAACATCGGGGCCCTGGGTAATCTGGTGCCCCAGTTACACATACACCACATTGCTCGTTTTACCAGCGATCCGGCCTGGCCCGGTCCGGTGTGGGGGCATAGTGAACCCGTGCCCTACGAGAAACACAGTATTACCGAGCGCGTGGGTATGGCCTGTGACTGGTTCGGGGATGAACTGGAAGTTCTTTAGGGCTGCGCAGGCATAAAAGTTCGCTAGTCGTGACTGGGTCAGGTATTGTCAGCACAGAGCACCACAACAGGGTGCAGCAGCAGGCTGCAAAGTAAATATCCGGCGTACATCGGGGTATTGTGGCGGATATTTTCGTACCCGCAGCTGCTCAATCTGGTTGATTGGGGTTCTGGTGTTCTATATTGTTCCTTGCTGAGGATGAACCAACTGATAATATTATTTCCGGCACGAGCACTGCACAGCGCCTGGCCCGGCGCAAGCAGATTGAGAAATCAGTGCTATTCTTTTTTTAGTGGGCCTGTTTGATCGACGGCAGATCACAAGAATCGAGGAGGATACTTCATGGTACCAGCAGATACACAATCCGGCTTCCCGCATGCCCCGGAAGATTGGGATGAAAACACCGCTCTGGATATCGCCCGTGAAGACGGGCTGGAATTGAGTGAGGACCACTGGGAGAGCCTGCGTGCCTTGCAGGAGTACTGCGCCCGTCACGACTGCAACAAATACAGTGTGCGCGAACTTCATGACGCGCTGGATGAGAAGTTTCATGAGAAGGGGGGTTACAAGTTCCTGTATCGGTTGTTCCCGGGAGGCCCGATCGCCCAGGGTTGCCGGCTTGCCGGGCTTGAGCCGCCAGCAGGCGCGGTAGATAAAGGGTTTGGCAGCGTCGTTTAGGATAGAAGCTGTTTTTTGATAACGTTGTGTTTGGGCTGAGGCGCTGCCCGGCCCGGGAGTACTCTGTGAACTGCTTCCCGTTCATGTTGTTGCAGGAAACCGGGCAAAATATCCCCAACCTGGAGATCGGTACAGGCTGCTGGTGACGGGCCGTATCGTTTGTCAGCATTCGGCCCCCTCTTCGAGCCTGCCAGGCTTGTTTCATGGCGTTCGTGTGCAGCGAGGGATGTGCGCCTGTAACCGTGGTGGCTGGCATACCTCCAGAGGCGGTGGGCCAGGCGCGCAGTCTCCGGGGTTTCACCCGGCGCGCCAAATATCAGGATCTGCCAGATTCTGAGTCTGCTCTCAATTCGATACCCCCACATGCCGGGCGTGCCAGCAGCTGTGCCCGCCGGGGTGGCGGGTGTTATCGGTGCCGACTTCTTTTTTGCCGGCAGCCACAATTTCAAAAACGGTATCGTTTGGCTCACAATAGACGGACCGTTCGGAAAAGTTGATCTCAGTGCGCTTATATCGCCCAAAATCCATACTCCGTCTGTTGCTGGTAGGATTCGTGCTGGTAATTCTGCCTCTGATAGTGGCATTGATCCATGCCACCTACTCGGTGGATCAACTGGTTGTCCAGGGACAGCGTGCCCTGTTTGCGACGGTGCGTGCAACCCAGAACAGTCAGGTGCTGGTCGAGTCCATTACCGATATGGAGCGGAATGCGCGCCAGTATAAGGTGTTGGGTGATATAGCCCTGTTGGAGGTGTATCAGGAAAATCACCAGATATTCCTCGATACCGTAAATCGCCTGACTGAACTTAACCTTCCTGAGCAGCAGCGGCAACGCCTGGATCGGGTTATCGAACTCGAAGACGGTATCAACGATGCGCTGATCAGTTTTCCGCCCGATGCGCCGGAAACAGCGGTTGCTGTGGGAGAGTTTGAGGGGTTGGCCCATGATGCCCGTAACATGCTCGCCGATAACCGCAAGCTGGTGGCGGGAGAGGTTGCCCAACTGGAGGCCAATGGGGGCGAGGTACAGCGTAGCCTGGTGGCACAGGCAATGGCACTGGTCCCCGGCGCACTGATACTGACGGCTATCTTTACCCTGTTGATAACCAGGCCAATCCGTCAAATGGACCGTGCCAT
>CBFDBP010000226.1:0-6013 GCA_965603065.1 uncultured Gammaproteobacteria bacterium | reverse complement strand
CGCCAGTGGTGTTGGCGGGGGCGGGGGGGTGGCTGGCCCTTTGCGGCGCGGGGCGCCCCCGCCTAAGCCTAATTGGGCCGCCCCCCCGACAGCCAAAACCACCGGACTACGGCGCAACCGCTTCCAGCTCTTCCAGCGACCAACGCGGTCGCACCTCAATACCTGGCCCGTGCCGCTGCCCCGCCTGCAAACGGCAGGCACCGGCATAAGCAATCATGGCGCCATTATCAGTACAGAATTCCAGGCGCGGATAGAATATGTCGGCCCCCAAGTCATCGGCCAACTCACGCAGACTGTCCCGCAACGCCCGGTTTGCACCGACACCACCGGCCACCACCAGGCGTGGCACCCCGGTTTGCTGCAGCGCCCGGCGACATTTGATCACCATCGTGTCGACCACCGCATCCTGGAAGGCACGCGCAATATCCGCCCGCGTTTGCGTATCGTCACCCTGCGCCTGGCAGGTGGTCAGCGCAAATGTCTTCAAGCCACTGAAGCTGAAATCCAGCCCCGGACGGTCGGTCATGGGCCGGGGAAAGCGAAAACGGCTGGAATCCCCCTGCTCGGCCAGTTTTGCCAGCACCGGCCCGCCCGGGTAGTCCAGGCCCAGCAGTTTGGCCGTTTTGTCGAACGCCTCGCCGGCCGCATCATCCAGTGTGTCGCCCAGAATGCGGTAATCACCTATGCCGTCGACCTGCACCAGCATGGTATGACCGCCGGATACCAGCAGCGCGACAAACGGAAATTCCGGTGCCGGCGTCTCGAGCATAGGCGCCAGCAGGTGACCCTCCATATGGTGGACGCCGACTGCCGGCACCCCCCAGCTCCAGGCCAGGCTACGCCCGATGGCCGCACCGACCAGCAGCGCACCCACCAGACCAGGTCCCGCAGTATACGCCACCCCATTGATATCACGACTGTTTACCCGAGATTGCGTGAGCACCGCGCGGACCAGGGGCAAGGTTTTGCGCACGTGATCACGCGAGGCCAGCTCCGGTACTACGCCACCGTATGCCGCGTGCAGGTCGATCTGGCTGTGCAGGGCATGGCCCAGCAAGCCCGTTCCGGTATCGAACAGGGCCGCGCCCGTTTCATCGCAGGATGTCTCAATTCCCAGTACAAGCATGCCGCTATGGTAGCGGACGCGACACCGGACTCAAATACCGTCAAACGGGATCCGCACGAAAATCACGGTTTTACCTTTTAAACCAGCGCTGCTAAACTACGCGCCCTTTATCGTTCCGACTAATGAGGAAACGGCTTTGCCACAAGTAAAAGTACGCGAAAACGAGCCTTTTGAAGTTGCCCTGCGTCGCTTCAAACGCTCCTGCGAGAAGGCGGGTATCTTGTCCGAAGTCCGCCGCCGTGAGTTTTACGAAAAACCCACCCAGGAACGCAAGCGCAAACAAGCAGCCGCTGTCAAGCGCCACGCAAAGAAAATCTCACGCGAACACGCCCGCCGCACCCGCCTTTATTAATCCCTGTACCCATACGACTGTCTCGTGACCCTGAAAGACAAGCTCCAGCAGGATATGAAGGATGCCCTGCGTGGCGGAGATAAGCGCAGTCTGGGCGTTATTCGCCTGATCCTGGCCGCCATCAAACAGCGTGAAGTGGATGAGCGGATCGAACTGGACGATGCGCAGATCACGGTCGTACTCGACAAAATGGCCAAACAGCGCCGTGACTCGCTTGAGCAGTACGAAAAAGCCGGTCGCGACGATCTGGCTGATCAGGAAACTTTCGAGCTCGAGATGCTGAAGGCTTATCTGCCCGAACAGCTTGGTGACGCCGAGATCACAACCCTGATCGATGAAGCCATTCAGGCTACCGGCGCCAGCAGCATGAAAGACATGGGCAAGGTCATGGGACAGCTAAAATCCAAGCTGCAGGGCCGTGCCGATATGGGTGCTGTCAGCGGCAGAATCAAGGACAGGCTGTCAGGCTGATATGCCAGCATTAGCAACGCCAGGGGCGGTCTCCTGACCGCGACGGGAACTGTTCATCCTCCTCTCCGCCGGAAAACCGCTGCTACCGTTTTCACAGCTGACAGCCTTCCCTTAACATAGCCGCATGGCCGGGCGCATTCCGCAGAGTTTTATCGACGACCTGCTCAACCGAGTGGATATCGTGGAAGTTATCGATGCCCGCGTTTCGCTGAAAAAAGCCGGCCGCGAATACCAGGCCTGCTGCCCGTTCCATAACGAGAAAACGCCGTCATTCACCGTCAGCCCTGGCAAGCAGTTCTACCATTGCTTCGGCTGCGGCGCGCACGGCAGTGCCGTCGGTTTTCTGATGGACTACGAGCACCTTGAGTTTCCCGATGCCATCGAGGAACTGGCCCGCTCGGTTGGCATGGAAGTGCCGCACGAAGCCGCCTCCGGCCATCGCACTGATCACCGCAGCAACGACCACTACAGCTTGCTGGAACGGGCGGAGCGTTACTACCGCAATCAGCTGCGCGAACATGCTCAGGCCGCCAATGCCGTTGACTATCTCAAACAGCGCGGTCTGAGCGGTGAGATAGCCGCCACCTTCGGTCTTGGCTATGCCCCGCCCGGCTGGGATTCACTGTTGCGCCACCTGGGTTCGGATAGCGAAACGCAAAAAGCCGCGGTTGAACTGGGTCTGCTGGTTCAAAAGGATGACAACCGTCTCTACGACCGTTTCCGTGACCGCATCATGTTCCCGATCCGTGACCGGCGCGGGCGTACCATCGGATTCGGCGGTCGCGTGCTGGGCAATGACACGCCCAAGTACATGAACAGTCCGGAAAGCCCGCTATTCCACAAAGGCCGTGAACTATACGGCCTTTTCGAGGCGCGCAAAGCGAACCAGAAACTGGAACGCCTGCTGGTGGTGGAAGGTTACATGGACGTGGTCGCTCTGGCGCAATTCGGTTTGACCCATGCGGTCGCCACCCTTGGCACAGCGACCACAGCCGAGCACCTGGAACGCCTGTACCGCACCGTGAAAGAAGTCGTGTTCTGTTTCGACGGCGACGCTGCCGGTCGCCGCGCCGCCTGGCGTGCGCTGGAAAACGCCTTGCCGGTACTGCGTGACGGGCGCGAGGCCCGCTTCCTGTTTTTACCGGAGGGCGAAGATCCTGACAGCCTGGTGCGCCGCATCGGAAAACAGGCGTTTCACCAAAAATCTGTCGATTCCATTCCACTTTCACAGTATTTCCTTGAATCACTCAGTCAGCAGGTCGATACCCGAAGCGTGGATGGACGCGCACACCTGGTGGAACTGGCGCGACCGCTGTTACAGAAACTGCCGGATTCCGTGTTCCGGGATCTGATGCTTGGTCAGCTTGCGCAGCTCAGCGGCCTTCCTGCTCAACAGCTGGAAAAGCGTATTTTCGGCACCCAGCAAGCAAAGCCGGAGCTTCCCCCCAGACAGCGGCCGCATGATTCCAGCCGCAGTCCCGTGCGAGTGGCAATCCGCCTGTTATTGGAGCAACCGGAGCTCTGCGAACAGGTGAAACACCCCTGTGGATTTGAAGACCTGGAGTTGCCGGGTATGCCTCTGCTGGTGGAATTACTTGAAATATTGCGGCAGCGCCCGCATCTATCTACAGGAGGCATCCTGGAGCACTGGCGCGACAGGCCTGAGCAACAACACCTTGCCAAGCTGGCGACACTGCCACTGGATTTGCCGGAAGAGGGTTTTGCCGAGGAATTTTGCGGTGCCGTGCAGCGTCTAAAGGAGCAGCGGACCCGGCAGCGTACCGAACAACTGCTTTTCAAGAATCAGCAAGCCGGACTGACGGAGTCCGAGAAAACAGAGTTAAAACAATTGCTTGTATTACACCACCCGAGTACCGGGTAAATACTGGCAAGAGTAACAGAATTGGCTAATATAGCCTGTATGAGCTACAATGGTCGATTGACTTTTTCGCCAGTGGAAACTGGCCCGTATAGGGATACGTTCAGGTGATGAACCAGGACCAACAATCGCAACTCAAGCTGTTGATCGCAAAAGGAAAGGAACAAGGCTTCCTGACCTATGCCGAAGTCAACGATCATTTGCCGGATGACATTGTCGACCCGGAACAGATCGAAGACATTATCGGCATGATCAATGACATGGGTATACAGGTGCATGAAACTGCACCGGATGCCGATACGCTGATACTTTCCAATGACACGGCAAGCACAACAGACGAAGTCGCTGCGGAAGAAGCTGCCGCAGCCCTGGCGACCGTTGACAGTGAATTCGGCCGCACCACGGACCCGGTACGCATGTACATGCGGGAAATGGGCACCGTTGAGCTGCTGACCCGGGAAGGCGAAATCGAGATCGCCAAACGTATCGAAGACGGACTGTCGCAGGTTTATTCAGCGCTGGCGAGTTTTCCGGCGTCCGCTCAGCTGCTGCTCGAAGAATATACAAAGTTCGAAGCTGGTGAAAGCCGGCTCTCTGACCTGTTCACCAGCTTTATTGACCCGGATGCGGTCGACGCCCCTATTCCGACACCGGCCACCCAGGGCCCCAGTGCTGCGGGCAGTGATAAATCGGACAATAATAAAGAAGAGGATGATACACCGGTGGATACCGGGCCTGACCCGGAAGAAACCCGCATTTTCTTTGCCGAACTCAGGAACATATACGACAAATGGCTGACTGCGCTTACCGGCAAGGGCAGGAACCAGCCACGCATCGATAAACTGCACGTTCAGGTTGACAAACATCTGGCACACCTGAAGCTGGCGCCGCGCATGGTTGACATACTCACCACCAACCTGCGTCAAACGGTTGCGAGTATCCGCGCCCACGAACGCGTCATCATGTCTATCTGCGTGCACAAGGCTCTTATGCCGCGCAAGGACTTTATCACCTCTTTTCCGGATAATGAAACCGACCTCAAATGGCTGGAAAAACAGATCAAGGGTGGCCACAAGTACTCGCCTGTGCTCGATCAGCACAAGGAAGAGATTCTGCGCGCCCAGAACAAGCTGGTTAACATACAGTCCAGAACCAGCCTGAGCATCAGCGGCATCAAGGACATCAATCGCCGCATGTCCATTGGAGAAGCCAAGGCCCGGCGCGCCAAGAAGGAAATGGTTGAAGCCAACCTGCGCCTGGTCATCTCGATCGCCAAGAAATACACCAACCGCGGTTTGCAGTTCCTGGACCTGATCCAGGAAGGCAATATTGGCCTGATGAAAGCGGTCGACAAATTTGAATACCGCCGCGGTTACAAGTTCTCAACCTATGCGACCTGGTGGATTCGCCAGGCCATTACGCGCTCCATCGCAGACCAGGCGCGCACTATCCGCATTCCGGTGCACATGATTGAGACCATCAACAAACTCAATCGTATCTCGCGCCAGATGCTGCAGGAAATAGGCCGCGAACCCACGCCCGAAGAGCTGGCAGAACGCATGGACATGCCGGAAGACAAGGTACGCAAAGTGCTTAAGATCGCCAAGGAACCCATCTCCATGGAGACACCGATTGGTGACGACGAAGATTCACACCTGGGCGACTTCATCGAAGACGGCAGTATTGATTCACCGGTGGATTCCGCATCAGGCGCAGGTCTGAAGGAAGCCACCCAGGGAGTACTTTCCGGCCTGACGCCGCGCGAAGCCAAAGTTCTGCGTATGCGTTTTGGTATCGACATGAATACAGACCATACGCTGGAGGAAGTCGGCAAACAGTTCGACGTTACCCGCGAGCGCATCCGCCAGATCGAAGCCAAGGCATTGCGCAAGCTGCGCCATCCCAGCCGCTCTGAACAGCTGCGCAGTTTCCTGGAAATCGAGTAACCCCTTATCGGTGTGCCACCGTATAGTGTGGCACACCGCTTACGGTGAAATCGCTAGCTATGAACATCTATCGCGGCGCCATCGGATAATTATCAGCTCCTAAAAAAAACAGACCCGACTCAATTCCGGAGCAAGCGCAAGCTGACAAAACAACCTGGAAACCTGTTAGAATCCCGCCTGTTTTGGGCCTGTAGCTCAGTTGGTTAGAGCAGGGGACTCATAATCCCTTGGTCGAAGGT
>CBFDBP010000225.1:0-6022 GCA_965603065.1 uncultured Gammaproteobacteria bacterium | reverse complement strand
TGCAGGAGAGGCACCGGTCAATCAGCAGGGCGGTAACCTGCGCGGTGACCTCAAGAGCGAGTTCAAGAACGACGATGTCTACTTCCTCGCGCTGAGCATGAACTGGAAATTCTAAAGGCTTGTTCCTGCACTGCCCGCAGCACAGTGTCGACAGGTCAGTCAGGTGGCACCGACAGGCAACAATTCATCACTCGGGACCAGGCTATGACTGGGGCAACTCCCCGCCATCGGGTGCTTCGGGCGGCACTTTCGAATGACGTTCGATTTGCAGGGGTTCGCGGAAATTGACATCGCGCTGCGGAAAGGGAATCTCGATACCCTGTTTTTTGAACGCAGCATTGATGGCACGATTTATGTCGCTGGTCACATACCGACGCCGGTTGATATCGCGGATGATGACGCGCAGCTCGAAGTCGAGTGAACTGTCACCGAAATCCAGAAACAGGGCGCAAGGATCCGGCAGCTGGGGATTGCCTTTGATGACATCCGCGTTGTTGTTCGCCACCTCAAGCAGGGTTTCAATGACGGTCTCGACATCACTGCCGTAGGCGACACCGATTGACAGCTTGAGCCGTCCCCAGGTATTTCCCAGTGTCCAGTTGGTCACCTGGCCGGATATCAGGTCCGAGTTGGGCACGATGACATCGGCCCGGTCAAAGGTTCGTATGGTCGTCGTGCGGATGCTGATGCGATGGACGTAGCCCTCGGTGTTCCCGACGACGATCCAGTCACCGTTTCTCACCGGTCGCTCAACCAGCATGATAATGCCGGATACGAAGTTATTGACGATGTTCTGCAGGCCGAAACCGATGCCGACCGACAGCGCCCCGGCGATGATGGCAAGACTGGCAAAATTAATCCCGGCGAACGATAGTGCCGCCATGACCGCTATGGCCACTCCGACATACCCGAAGGTCGTGACCAGCGCTTCGCGCGCGCTGGGTTCCATGCGCGTCTTGACCAGCCATTTCGTATTCAGTCTGCCCTTGAGCCAGCCGGTCAACGTCAGCAATACGGCGAGGATCAGGATGGCCCAAAGCAGTTGAGTGGGGACGATGGTCACGCCACCGACCTGGAACCCCTCCGTGAAATAAAGCAGGATATCGGCGGTGATCTGCTCATCGGCGTCCCAGACGCGCAGCACCAGCAGGGCGGCGCTGGTCCACAGCGCAAGGTTGACGACCAGCCGCAGCCAGCCCAGGCCGGGCACGTAGTCCCCGTCTTTGAGACCGATGGACCGACGCACTGCTTTTTGCCAGCGATAGCGTCCCTCATCAAGACCATCGAACAGGTCCGAGAAAAACTGACTCACCACCAGTGCGAGACCGAGCAACACCAGGGTGTAGGCAATGCCAACGATCACCAGCGCGCCGAGGTTGATATAGCCGATCCCGCCAGCGACCCCGCCGCCGAACAGCCCCAGGCTGATCAGCAGCAGGAGCGCCCACTTATCCCGCCAGCCCTCGAGCCGGCGCAGCAGCCAGACGACCCAGATGACATTCAGGATGAAGACCCAGCCGATAATTTGTCGGGTCAGTGCGTACATAGTTTCATCAAGCAAGCCGTCCGCGTGGAGTTCCAGCATAAGCCACCTGAACAGCAGGATCAGGGCGAGTACGCGGCTGCGCCGGCTGAGCGGAATCGCAACGGCTTCCGGCAACGGTAGATAATGGGTCGCGGGTGGGCAGGGGTTGAGCAGGGTCCTGATACCGGCTGCGATGGCAACGTATGCTAGCAGGCCGTACATCATGGTGAGGACAAACGGCAGATCACCACCCGCGCGCAGGATGAGTGTTAGATAAGCGATGATACCCCCCAGGGCAAGCAGGATGGGCGCGTAGTTGGCGCCACAGGCCATGACCGCCTGTACGAGGCCGGCGGAGACTTCCTCTTCCCCGACCTTCATGCGGGCCGCCCGGACCCGAAGTCGGCGTGGCACGATGCGGCCCAGGATGAAGCCCAGCAGGCCTACGGCCGCGGCACCGGCCAGATGAATCGGGCCTATCGCATCCCAACCCGTGGATGTCACAGTCAGCTGACTGGTAAAGTCCAGCCAGCGTTTCCGCTCATCCAGATTTGCCTGCAACACACTGAACAGGGTCGGGCCACGGGCCAGCAGTTGCCGGGTCTGCAGGCTGCGCAAGTAATCGTCTACATTTGACTCCAGATAGTTACTTTTCAGCAACAGCAGTTTGCAGATGGCGATACGTCCTTCCAGACTCGCTTTCCTGCTCAGCAGATCCTGCAACTGCCGGGCGATGGCGGGAGAAACCGGCGCTTCCGGTTGTTCTGCAGGTTGGGTCTCTTGTGCCGTTTTCGCCTGCGTGTCTTTGGGTTTTGCGGGCTGGAGGATAGCAAGTTCGCTGTCCAGTATTTCGATCTTTGGTTCCGCCTGTTGTAGGCAGTCCTGCGCACTGGAACGCACCGTGGCGATTTCTTTCCTGAGCGTTTTCAGTTCCTGCGCGGTCGCGGTCCGGGCGGTAGCGAACTGTTTTTCGAGCCGTTCGAGCGTGGCCTGCGCCTGTGGTAGAGGGTCAGGTTTCACTGCCTCCGCTGCCTGCGCCGGGATCAGCAGCCCCAACAGCGGCAGCAAGGCCCAGACCTGGCAGCACACAAAGCGGGAGAGAAAAAGGGTACTCGCTTTGCAGATCACCATGTTTCAATCCCAGAGCTCGAAGCACAAAGTATACGCATAGGATATCTTAACCCGCCACTCATTCGGATCATTCACACGCCATACACCCAGTGAGGTTTGCAAATCCTTTTTGGCAACGTAATATACACGTAACCTTCTGAATGGATAAAGGTAAAAAAGCTTTGATTTAGGCCCAGGTTCAGCCGGTAACTTGCCGTTCGTGGCTGGGAAGAAGCTACTTCCTGACTCAACTGTGTGCGGTGAAGAACGACCAACTCCTGACCTACACGGACGACCAGAGAACGGCAACTATGCCGCAACTTCGGTCGTTCCCATTCGGCTAATGGGTAACCCCTTTTCTGTTTCTGACATAATGCCCGCGATAGCGGTCACATACTCTATACCGATCGGGTGCCCCTGGACAATGGATAGAATGAAGAAGCTTTTTGTTACCTGGAACTGGCTACTATGGCCGGCACTCGCCTTAGCCATGCACAGGATCTTGGCAATAGGATCAACTGTTGGGAAGCCAACCCGATGCACAAGAATTTACTCTGCTGGCACGATCATGACGTGATTGAATTCGGCCAAGTCTGTTCGGAAATTGATTCAAGGAATGAATTCAAAACAATCTGCCACCTGAAATCCCTGGGGAGGTCCGGAATGGACAGAATGATTCAACGGTTTAAGTACTTGATGGTCGCTTGCGCTGGCTTTTTCTTACTCGGCGTTGCGCCAGCGGCTTTAAGCAGGCAACCCAATATCCTGCTGGTTATGGCCGATGACATGGGTTGGACAGACATTGGAAGCTTCGGCAGCGAGATTGATACTCCGAACCTCGATGCGCTTGCAAAGCAGGGAGTGAAGTTCACCGACTTCCACGTCTCGGTGAGTTGTTCTCCAACCCGTTCCATGCTTTTGTCGGGAACCGACAACCACATCGCAGGGCTCGGCAACATGGGTGAGATGCTGGCGCCTGAGCAGCGCGGAAAACCGGGTTACGAAGGGCACCTTAACGACCGCGTTGTCTTTGGCCATGCGCACCACTAATTGCTCGATTTCAACATCAATTCTGGGTCGGCCCGGATAGCGGCGCGACTTGGAACCGTCGAACTTGCGTGCTATCAGCCTTCGATACCATCCCATGATGGTGTCGGGCTTCGCGGTGTTAGCGACATCATCAAGGGCTTTGCGGCCAAGGCGATGCGCGATTTCAGCGAGTGTCATCCGCTCCGCATCAGTAAGCCGCAACGGGGTCTTGAGTTGAGCTTTGAGGATCCGGTTTTCGGCAGCAAGATACTCATTACGCAAAAGGAGTTCCTGGTCCACTGTTCCAGTGATATAGGCCAGTATGCGCGCCCAATCCATTAAGATTCCCCACCGTTAACTCGAATTTATCATCCAATTCTAAGCCTCATTTGAGGCAAAATACAAAGCCATTGTGACACAGACAATAGATGGTAAGATGTTGATATCGCAATACAGATGAGTTTTTTTACCAGACGGGGATGACTTTTCAGCACAGTGAGTCATGGACAGTTGCAACAACTTGCGAACAGCCAAACGATGAGGTGAACGAACATGCGATGTGCAAAAGTTGGGATAGCCGGCGCCGTGCTGGCGGGCGCTGTCACCCTCAGTCTGCGTGCAGGAGAAGCCATGGCGATTGAAGAGCCCAACTACACCGTAATCGAGCAAGCGGAAGATTTCGAGCTTCGGCAGTACGAGCCGTACATTGTTGCGCAGACGCTGGTGGAGGGCGATTTCTCCGAAGTGGGAAATGAGGGCTTCCGTCGGCTGGCCGGCTATATCTTTGGCAAGAACCGCAAAGAGGAGTCCATCGACATGACCGCGCCGGTCAACCAGGAGCCGAGCTCGGAGAAGATCGCTATGACGGCACCTGTTAATCAGCAGGTGGAAGACGGAAAGTGGCGCATCACCTTCACCATGCCCGCCGAGTACACCCTGGAAACCCTGCCAACGCCCCTGGATGACAGAGTAACGCTAAAGCGCCAACCCGGCCGGCTCATAGCCGCGATTCGATACTCGGGCACATGGAGCAAGGACCGCTACGAGGAAAAAGAGGGTAGCCTCAAGTCAGTCTTGGAGGAGCGCGGGCTCGAGGCGGTCGGAGAGCCTATCTTCGCACGCTACAACTCGCCTTTTGCCCTCTGGTTCCTGCGCCGCAACGAGGTGTTGATTCCGGTCGAGCGGTCTCGGAATTAGTTGACCGTGTAAGAGGTACGGACTGACACCCTGTCCGAGGTGCCGGCAGGGGTTGCGGAAGGCGACTGGTAGAGGCCAGTTGTAAATCTCAGGTTTGCTCAGGAATTTCCGCTAAGCCGGTAGCAGAGAAACATGCGCGGGCATGCAATTTAAGCACACTGGAGCCTTCACATGACCTGGAAAAAACGGAGCACAGGACCAGCTAGGGGCTGGAGGTTGCAGGCTTCACTCCTGGCAACCGCACTGGCGGTTGTCGGCGGCGTAACGCCGGCGCATGGGAAAGACCGGTCAGGCGGCCCCCCTGGTCGCGGCATCGGCCTGTCGCTGTCAGCAACGCCGTTCTATCAATTCAAGTCTGATCTGGACGGCGGTGGAAACCTGAGCGTATCGAGGATTTTCCTCGACGCCGGCAGCCGGAAGAAGATCAACGAGCGTCTAAGCCTCGGGCTGAGCCTGAGTTACGACTTTGAGGACTACGACTTTTCAGGGTCTACGGATCTGCTGAGCAGCAACCCTTGGGACAAGATCCACCGGCCGGGCGTCGGAGGCTTAGTCGCATACGAAACGAAGAACGGCTGGAAGGCGTCGGTGGGACCCAAGATAGAGTTTACCCGTGAATCAGGGGCCAGCTGGCGCGACTCCCTGACCTATGGTGCCGTACTCAGCGCGTCTCGCCAGCTCCATCCCATGCTCGAGTTGGGGATCGGAGTGGGCGCCTTCAAACGGGTGGAAAAGGATTCCCTGTTTCCTTTTCTGAAGGTCAACTGGCAGATCACCGAGCGCGTTCGCCTGGCAAACCCGTTGCGAGCAGGCCCGGCCGGACCCGCCGGCCTGGCGCTGTCGTACACACCCAACCAGCAGTGGGAGTTCGCCCTCGGAAGCGCGTTCCGCCGCTTCCGCTTTCGCCTGGACGACAGCGGCCCGGCTCCAGACGGCGTCGGCGAAGCGAGACTACTCCCCGTCTTCATCCGAGCGACGAGAAAGTTCGGACCCCGATTCCGGCTCGACGCCTACGCCGGGGCTGCCTTTCGTGGTCAGGTCAAGCTCGAGGATGAGGACGGCAATCAGCTGCGGGCAGACAACCTCGGCACAGCGCCGTTACTGGGCCTGACGGTTTCCGGACGCTTTTGAAGCCTGAGACGGTTCTGTCAAGTTGCCCCC
>CBFDBP010000224.1:0-6037 GCA_965603065.1 uncultured Gammaproteobacteria bacterium | reverse complement strand
CGCAATCATTCATCAAACTTGGCATCAGGAACCACCGGCCGGTACGGCCGGCTTAGATCATAGATATGAATCGAGCCGTCTTCCGCCGCGCTGGCGGCGTAACGCCCGTCCGGACTGAAGCGCGCCTGCCAGCCACACAGATCGTGTGCCTGGAAACGCCGCAACACCTGGTTGCTGTCGGCATCGATCAGCCGGAAATTCGAATCCGTGCTGCGACCGAGACTGAGCCAGCGCTCGCCGTCGGGACTGATGTCCACGGAAACCACCTTGCCCAGGTGCTCCGTGGGCCTTTCTTCCAGCCGCCGTTGCGGCAGATCCCACACCAGCAGCCGGAACCAGCCACCCGCCAGCAGGGTTGTGTCATCCGGCGAAAAGCGTAAATCCAGCGCGTCACGGGACGGGCGCGGTAGTTCGCCGAGGCTGTTCAAGTCGGCATCCAGCAACCCGACCCGACCGTCACGGCTGGACAGCGCGACCCGGCTCGCGTCGTGACTGACGGCAACCGACAACAGCCGGCTGCCAGCGTCGTGCTGCGCCAGCGCCTGCAGCGAGGGCAGCGCCAGTTTGTGCAGCCGCGTGTCATCAATGACCAGTAACCAGGCACGGTCGGGGGCCGGCGCCAGGTTGTGCACGGCCTTGAGCTGCAGCGAATGAACAATGCGGGAGGAAGGCAGGTCCCAGAGCAGTATGCGCCCGGATCGGTCGGCACTGACCAGGCGTTGTTCATCCAGCCAGGCCAGACCGCGGACCGGAGCCGTGTGTCCCGCCAGGGTCTTGATCGCTGCGCCGTCCTCGACTGACCAGACGTGAATCTTGCCGTGAAAGCCACCACTGGCGAGCTTTTTTCCGCCAGGAGCGAAGGCCAGCCGGTGGGCACCGGCCGGGTGGACACGCGTCAGATCGATATCCGGGGGCTGGATCTGGTGCGCTGCGCAGGCAACCAGCAGACTGATGAGAACTGAAAAAAGAAGGTTCTTCAGGAAGATTCGCGGGTAATTCAAGCTAATAATTGGCTCTCGCAAAGATGCGAAGCACGCAAAGGATTATTGAACGTATGCGTGCTTGGCGTGTTTGCGAGAGAGGCAAAAAAACGGGGCCCGAAGGCCCCGTTGTAACTTGCGTTCGAAACACTTCGATTAGAAGTTGTGACGCACACCGATCGTGCCGCGTTTGAGTTTCGTACCATCGTCAGGATTGTTCTGGCCATAACCGGCATAGACGAAGGTGCGTTGGCTCATCTTGTGGATTGCACCGATACGAAAGGCATCGTAATCGTCTACATCGTCGAACGTATTATTGATACCATCCGAACCGTCAGAGTCGCTGGCCGAGCCGTAGTCGGCGAAGATGATATTGTTACCGATGGTGTAGGATGTGCCCACACTCCAGATATCGGCCTGATCGTCGTTGGCACCACCGGTGAAGGTGGGATCATTGAGACCGTCGGAACGCACCGCGGTAATCAGACCTTTATCAAACTCATAGATACCGTGGAACTCCAGGTTATTCCAGGTGTACTTGGCGAGCACCTGGCCAGCCCCGGTGTCGCTCGGATTAGCCTGGGTGTCGAGGTAGGAAGCCGCCGCGTAGAAGTTTCCGCCCTTGTACTGGGCGCCAATGCTGTAGGTATCGTCGTCGTTTTCTCCTACGGTCGGCGGGTCGTCGTTCTTGCGCTTGTCAAAGTTGTAGGTGCCCATCAGGCTGAACCCCGCCCAGGAGGGGGTATCATAACGCAGGGTGTTGATGCTACGACCCTGGCCGTTCTCACCCTTGCCGGCGTGCAGTTTGGATTGCAGGCCGAGGTCACGCATCTGGAGACTGGTGCGGTAGGCCACGTCGATCTTGCTGCCCGGTGTCTTGTAGGCGGTCGACATGGTACCGATTGTCAGCTTACCGAAGCGTTCCTGATTCAAGCCGATATACTGGTCACGGCCTTCCCAGCCGGTATTCGACTCGGTGTTACCAGCGACGTCGGTCTGGTATTCGACCTTGAAGAAAGCCGACAGACCGTTACCCAGGTCTTCAGCGCCCTTGACACCGATGGCGGAATTGTTTGATTTCATATTGAGGTCGTCATCACCACTATCGAGTCTAGGACCCTGTGGGGTATTGACTGTTTCAAAGCTGCCCTCGGCAGGGTCGTCGTAATTGATAGACAGATCAAGCTGACCGTACAGTTTCACGTCTGCGCTGGCAACGCCCATGGCGCCTGCCATCACCAGACCCATTGCTGTGACAATAAGTTTTTTGTTCATCGGGGTACTCCTCTGTTACTTTCGCTACAGCTCCTATAGCCATAGCAGGGATAGTCGTTACAGAACAAAGCTTAGCGCACCCGCTGACAACAATGCAACAGTTTTTTTCAAAAAAACCACAGACTGTATTATTTGTAGTTATTTTGCAACAATGATCGAAAAATAGCGCCAGAAATCCGACCAAACACCTGAAAGCAATGGAAGCGGCTGCCGGATAAAACAAACGGGACCCGCAGGCCCCGTTTTTACTTCATTCGATTCAAATCACCGGGATCAGAAGTTGTGGCGCATACCCACCGAGAAGATTTCCTGCTCACCGCTGTCTTTAAAATCCTGGTTCACATACCCCGCGTAGGCACGGGTGCGGTTGCTGAACTTGTGATAGCCGGCAATTCGCCAGGAATCATATTCCTGGAGATCGTCAATGGTATTATTGAATCCATCACTACCATCGGAGTCACTGCCCTTACCGTAGTCGATACCCAGCAGATTGTTGCCGATGGTGTAGGAGGTACCCAGGCTCCACAGGTTTGCACCGTCATCCTCGGCACCACCGTAGTTGGGACCGCTATCGAGACCGGCGGAACGCACCGCGGTAATCAGGCCTTTATCCAATTCATAAATGCCGTGGAATTCCAGATTATTCCAGGTGTACTTGGCGCCGGCCTGGGCAGCGGCCGTATCACTGGGGTCCTGCTGGGTATCGATATAGGAGACAAAAGCGAAGAAGTTACCACCCTTGTACTGAGCACCGAGACTGAAGGTATCGTCGTCACCATTGGCGTCCTGCTTGGCCTTGTCAAGACTGTAGGTGCCGTAAAGACTCACACCCCAGAAGGAGGGAGAGTCATAGCGGATGGCGCTGGTGGTGCGGCCCTCACCGTTTTCACCCTTGCCCGAGTGAAGCTTGGACTGCAGACCCCAGACACGGGACTGCAGAGAGGTGCGGTAGAAAGGATCGATCTGGCTGCCCGGTGACTTGTAGGCGGTCGACATGGTACCCAGGGTCAGCTTACCGAAGCGTTCCATCCCCAGACCCACGTACTGGTCTCGGCCTGTCCAGCCGGAATTCCCCTCGGCGTTACCAGCGACGTCGGTCTGGTACTCGACCTTGAAGAAAGCGTTCAGACCGTTACCCAGGTCTTCAGAGCCCTTGACACCGATAGCGGACTGGTTGGATTTCATATTGATGTCGTCACCGAGCCCGTTGACGTCATCACCGGAACCCACAATGGGATCATTGGCACTGAAATCCGAATCTTTGGCATTGACAGACAGATCAACCTGCCCGTACAGGGCCACCTCTGCGACGGCAAAGCCCGCTGCACAAGCCAGTACCAGCCCCACCGCCGTCACACTGAGTTTTTTGTTCATGAGAGACCTCGTCGATTCCCTATATATTATATATAGCACGGGATAATCCTTACTGGGTATGAGTTTAGCGCACCCGACAAACATAATACATCAATTATTTTCAAAAAAACCACACCGCATAACATTTGTATTTTTTTAGCAACAGTATTCGGGGAATTGCGCCGGAAAGTCGTCGAGACAACAGCGCCACGGCTGCTCTGTGAGTCAGTCGTGCTTCACGGTAAAAAGACGGTTTTTTCGAGGAAGCAGCGGCTCACGCCGCTGCTTCTACAGGATACAGAGCGTATCAGAACTTCTTACCAACACTGACCATGAAGATCCAGGGGTCGATCTTGACTTTGAGGTTTCTTTCGTTCAATCCCAGCGTGCCACCTGTGACGTCGGCATCGGGCTCGATGCTGGCATACCAGACCTGGCCGCTGACCAACCAGTCGTTAGCAAACAGATAATCAACACCGCCTTCCGCAGCCCAGCCCCAGCTGTCATCGATATCGAGATTGGCACCCGTGTCCTCAAGAAGGCCTTTGGTATTTTGATCGAAGAAATACGTATAGTTGATACCGGCACCGAGATAGGGTTGAAAGTTTGTTCCGGTGGGAATATGCCATTGCAGGGTCACTGTGGGCGGGAGATGTTTGGTGTCTCCGACGTTGCGACTATCGATATCTTTCAGGGTTCCCTTCGGTTTGATGTCATGTTTAAACGGGTAGGCGCCCAGTACACCCACGCCGACATTATCGGTAAACATGTAGGTGAAACTCAGCCCTAGACTCCAGGCGTTGTCGGCTTCGACTTTTCCACCTGGTACGGCGTCCAGATCATCAGATTCCCCGGTTGGATATACACCGGCAGCACCGACACGGGCAACGAAATCTCCGGCCTCGTAGGCCATGAGCGGTGCGGCCGCGAAAGTCGTGATGATCGCCGCAGCCAATGCTGTCTTACTCAGATTACCCATCTCAGTTCTCCCGTTAGGCATGAAAAAATGTGGCGTTAACTCTGCAGTTTGCTGCAATTAGACACATTGACACAGATCAAAACTTTAGCAGATATTGCTAATATTCTTTGGCTTTTTTCGGGAGATCAGCAACAAAAACCCGCCTCACGGCGGGTTCCTGTTTTATGGCTGGCGGACTAGGATTATTCGCCGCTGCGCGACTCACCCCTGCGGGGCCGGCTGCGCCGTTCAAGTTCGCTACGCTCACTTGTCGAACCCGAGGTTCTCATCCCAATCCGCCTAAAACAAAAACCCGCCTGGCGGCGGGTTCCTGTTTTATGGCTGGCGGACTAGGATTCGAACCTAGATTAGAGGAGTCAGAGTCCTCTGTCCTGCCGTTAGACGATCCGCCAAATAGTGTTGAGGGATAGCGTCTTGCGCCGCATCAGCGCTTACTGAACTGTGGCGCGCGGCGGGCTTTGTGCAGACCCACTTTCTTACGCTCAACCTCGCGGGCGTCACGGGTAACGAAACCGGCCTTGCGCAGTGGCGAACGAAGCTCGCTGTCGTAGCTCATAATGGCACGGGTAATGCCAAGACGAATAGCACCTGCCTGACCGGTGGTACCGCCACCTTTGACCGTGCAGTTGACGTCAAACTGGTCGTTCAGGTTAACTTTCTCCAGCGCCTGGCGGACAATCATGCGGGCCGTCGGACGCCCGAAATACTGGTCCAGAGGACGCTTGTTAACGGTGATTTCACCGCTGCCCTTCTTCACAAAGACGCGCGCCGTGGAACTTTTGCGGCGGCCGGTAGCGTAATAGGTTTCACTCATTTAATTATCCCGAAGCTTTAGATTTCCAGCGCCCTGGGCTGCTGCGCCGCGTGCTGGTGATCAGGGCCGGCAAATATCTTCAACTTGCGGTACATGGCACGACCCAGCGGGTTTTTCGGCAACATGCCTTTTACCGCCAGTTCCAGCACCCGGCCCGGGGCCTTCTGCTGCAGCTTTTCAAAGCTGATCGATTGCATGTTACCGATATAACCGGTGTGATGATGGTACATTTTGTCGCTGGCCTTGCGGCCGGTGACACGGATTTTGTCGGCATTGACGACGACAATGTAGTCGCCGGTATCCACGTGAGGCGTAAATTCCGGCTTATGCTTGCCACGCAGACGCCGCGCGATTTCGCTGGCGAGTCGCCCAAGGGTTTTGTCGGCGGCATCGACGACAAACCAGTCGCGCCGGACTTCATGCGCTTTGGCACTGAAGGTTTTCATTTAAATCTGCTCCGAAACTCGGGTCCAGCTACAAAAGAGCGGGAATAGTACAGAAAGGCCCAGACTGATTCAAGCAGGTAATACATCGCCGCTACGGGCTTCCTGCCCTCTCGCGGCATACCGTCCGTCCCTGGAACATCGCCGCTACGGGCTTCCTGCCCTCTCGCGGCATACCGTCCGTCCCTGGAAC
>CBFDBP010000223.1:0-6102 GCA_965603065.1 uncultured Gammaproteobacteria bacterium | reverse complement strand
GCGAGAACTCCCACATGGTCAGCACTAGTCCAATCAGCAGCATACTGAATACAAAGATTGCGGGATAAAGAATATCGGGTTCGGTCATGATGCTTCACTCCTGGCTGCAAGAACTGCAAGCTTGAAATAGATACCAAACGCGAGAATGGAAGGAACCCAAATCGCGGTAAAAATGCCGAGATCTCTGAAGCCCTTAAACCATAGATAGGCCGATACAACGAATGAAACAATCACGGCAAGAAGAATGAAAAAATCGGAAAGTTTGAACACAGCAATGACCTCCAACGGTTCTGAATAAATTAACTTGTTAACACTCCCAGAATGCGATTGCGGCGAGTAACAAAGCTCCCACAGTGATTGCTGCCGGTGTCCGCACCCCTGCCACCCCAAACACATCCACCATGCTCGGCACCCATCCAAGCCAGCCGGCCAGCAACCAGACGAAGAAAGCAGCGGCCACTACGATCCCCAGTACACCCAGAGAAAATCGCAACCGACTCAGGTCTGCGGGTCGATCAAATAGCGCTTTCACTGATGCAAGCCTCGATGGTTGAAAATGCCAGGCTGGTTGACTGTGTCTTACAGGCCGGCTTGACAAGGCAATCGTTGACAACACAAACCACAGAGGCCTTTCAGACCTCTGTGGTATTGCTGAAACCATGACCCGTGAATGCATAGCAATGAGCCTGCCAGTCAGTGTCCGGGGTGCACACTGATTTGCTCTCAGCCCTCATCGATTCCGCTATCGATGGGGTTGTGTATGACCTGGTGCAGTCTGCTGCCAGCCACCACGGATGACAGTATTTCAATGTCCTCCAATTCAGCGGAACGGATGGCATCGTCGTAGTACTTCTCTGTAGCGAGGATTTGCAGTTCATAGTTGCTCATGTCATTACTCCTGTTCTCGTTTAAAGTTGTATGATCTTTGTGCAAGACCATGTGAATAATTATACATATCTTTTACCGCTTGTCTAGGACATTTTGCATTATTATTTAGCAGTAGCAAGCTCATGCATCATATGCGATTGAAAATAATCAGCTTTATTCGATCGGCGTGATCGATAGAGATACCGATATCGGACGTGACATGCTCCGCGTCTGGGAGCATCGCTACGGCTTTCCCGAGCCCGTGCGCAATGAAAAGGGCGAGCGTGTCTACCCTGAAATACAGTTGCGGCGCCTGCAACGAATCCGCCGTTTGCTGGACCGGGGCATACGCCCTGGCAAACTGTTACCTCTCAGCGAGGATGCACTAGATGGACTCGAGGCCAGACTGCAACCTGCTGGGCCAGAGCAACTGGATGAAACAGTCCGGGAGATACTTGAACGAATTACCCGCCCACCAGCTCTCACAATGGCCGGAATGATGCCTATGCTGCGATGGGCGAGACTCCGATCAGCCACGTATGCAACCAGAGGACGAAGGCCGCATAAAACACAAGACCAAAAAGCACGGCTATTCTGTCGTTGACCTTCGAGGGCGGCGCTCCCGGAATGCGACGCTGCGTTCGCCGCTTCATAGAGATACGATCTGTTACTGCCCAGACCAGGAAGCCCCCAAACAGTAGCACGTCGGCCAGGGTGCCATTGGCGAGCAGGTGTGCGACGGCCCAGAGCTTGGTAGCAACCAGCATCGGGTGCCTGGTCGCTGTCTGGATGCGCCCAGGCAGGTAGGTGGCCAGTAAAAGCGGAAAGACGGGAACAAGAATGAGTATCGAAACGTGGCGCAGCCACATGGGCGGCGAGTAAAGGACCACTGGATCGACACGGGCGAGCCCGTAGCCCCAGGCTATGAGCACGAATCCGAAGATGGCCACCAGCGAGTACACGCCCTTCCATGGCCACTCGCCCAGCTTCGCGACCATACGGTCCCGCCAAGGCTCGTTGAAAATGGAAACGGAGTGCACAGCGAAGAAAACAACAAGTCCTGCCATGAGTATGCTCATGCTCACAATCCTCTACTGGCGTGAATCGCCTCGATCTGCAAATACCGAATCAATAATGAAACCTGCCAAACAAAGCAGCAACACAGTCGCAATTGAATTACAGGCGCCGTTACCAAGGCAAACGTTCGCCATCAAACGCCAGGAACTCACCTGAGTGTTCCGGCTTGAGGTTTTCCAGGACATTCAACATGCAATTGACACTATACCCGGGTGTAAACAGTTGTCCGTGCGGGACATGACGCTGAAAGGGTTTTGACAAGGCGGTATCGGTTGTCCCCGGATGCAAGGCGACTACCGCAACATTGGGCAGGGTCCGCTGCCACTCTATGGCGAGCGTCTTAAGGCACATATTGAGCGCCGCTTTTGACGCGCGGTAACTGAACCATCCACCCAGCCTGTTATCCCCGATGCTGCCGACCTTTGCGGAGACGGTTGCAAATACCGCCGGCCGCCCATGCCGGAACTTGTCGTGAAGATGTTTGGCCAGCAACAGCGCAGTCAGGGCATTGATGCTCATGTTCTCCAGAAAGAAGGCGGGATCGATCTGCCGAATGGTCTTTTCGGGACCCTGCCCCCGGGTGTGCAGGATACCGGCAGCGTTGATCAGCCAGTCAATCTCATCCAGTTTCGCCGCCCAGTCACGGATCGCGGCTTCATCGGTGAGGTCCAGCCGATGCCAGGTGACCTTCGGATGTTCCACCGCGGACGCGTGGCGATTGCAGGTTGCAGTAATACCCTCCACCCATGGCCGTTGTGCGAGTGCCTCTACGAAGGCACCACCGATACCACCTGATCCGCCTGCGATTACAATCCTCATGGATTTCTCACGTAGATACTCATGTCAGGAATACTGGCGTACCCGGCTTCGGCAGCTGTCGTGCCGGTGCAAGATTTTCTAACTTCCACCGGGAAGCACCACGGGACAGTTTGTACTCGGGGATTGCATTCATTTGCTGATATCATCCGTGTGCCTCACCAGGCACGAATGGGGTTGATATGCCTGCCTCAGTGTATGGGTGTTTGACAACACGCCCCGAAGGGCGTGTCGTCCGGAACCGAGGTACCCGATCAACTATCCCTCACGGCGTCCTCGACGACCACACTTCCTTTCATCGACCGGTGAAGGTCACAGAGGTAGTCATAACGACCCGCGTGGTCAAACGTATGGCCGAACTTCTGACCATTGTAAAGGGTGCTGGAACGCAGCCCGCCAGACTGGCCCGAAACGGTATGCGGCATTTGGCTTTCATCAATCCATGTCACCGTGGTGCCTGGCTTGACCGTGATGTTCGCCGGCTCGAAACGCATGCCGTTGATCCGCACGCTAACGCTATCACCGGCCGGCATGTTCATGCTGCTGGCGCCGCTCTGGCTGGACTGTCCAGCGCTGGTTGCCAGCCAGTCTTGAAAAACTCGGTCATGATTTTCTCGTTTGATATCCAGTGGTATGAGACGGTCGACATCACCACACGGTAGTGCTTCTCGTTATCTTATATATTACTTATGCATTAATGTACAATTATGCAACTTAAATTTCACCTCAGTTACACCCTGGCTGCAATGTTACCGCTGGCTGGTTGCACCAACTCGCCCAACAAGCCTCAAGCCCAGGATGCCTTGCCGGAATGCGGCTGGCTACCAAATTGCATTAACAGCCAATCCGGTCGTGGCGTACAAGCCAGCGCGCCGATCAGCGCGAGTGCAGAACAGTGGCAGAAACTAAAAGCGTGGATTGCCCAACAGGAAGATTGGGCGATTACAGTCAATGACAGTAATTTCATGCAGGCGATTGTCAAAACGCCGATAATGAGATTCCGGGACGATGTGCAATTGCTGTTTCTTCCTGATAAGCAAATGATTCAGGTGCGATCTTCTTCCCGACTTGGTTTGAGCGATCTGGACACCAATGCAAGACGCGTCGAAACACTTCGTGACCAACTCATGCCTTGAACCAGACTGGGCCAGGGTAGCGGACTCTACTTGCTGACAGCACGCAGAATATGGATTCGGTGGTTCATCCATGCAGGATTTCCGGGGTGTAGCAGTATCCACCGAAAACTGGATTCGGCCGCTGACATGTTACAACGCACGGAACATCCACTTACCGGTAGCAATTTTACGGGCAATAGTTATACAATTTATATACATTTTATTCTGAAGCGCATAAAACCTATGCAGGAGACAGTTCTGTGAGCACTCAAGCCCATGTATCGGCTCAGAATACCGACCCAGCTCGCCCGATGGTCTTCTACGATGGTGGCTGTCCGTTGTGTCGCCGCGAGATCGCCCACTATCGCCGCATCGACAGAGCGGAGAGGTTGATCTGGGTGGACGCAGCGAACGAACCCGAGACCCTGGCCAGGCATGCCCTCTCCCTTGAGCAGGCAATGATTGAACTGCATGTGCTGGATGCGGCCGGGTGCTGGCAACGGGGAGTCGATGCCTTCCTGGTCATCTGGCAGCAACTGCCGGCATACGGATGGCTGGCGAAGATGGTGACAGTCCTCGGTTTACGTCGCCCCCTCGGATTTGTCTACCGCCACTTCGCGGCATGGCGCTATCGCCACCGCTGCGGAACCGGCAACTGCACAACCAGTGCCGGGGTGCGAGGGCGCTGATGCGTACCTACACGCTGCAGCGGGAGCAATGGGTGGCATCACCGCTACGGCGAATCTTCCCGTTTTTCGCCCAGCCCGAGAATCTTGCCTTGATCACACCACCGAGCCTTCGCTTCCGGCTCCTGACACCGCCTCCGGTGGAAATGGAGAAGGGTCGCATCATCGACTACACCATTCGCGTCATGGGACTGCCAGTCCGCTGGCGAACGCTGATTACAACATACGAGCCACCCCGATGCTTTGTCGATGAACAGATCTCCGGGCCTTATTCCTTCTGGCATCACACTCATCGATTCGAACCTCGGGACGGGGGAACCCTGCTATACGATGAGGTGCGTTACGTTCTGCCCATGGCACTGCTCGGCCCCGTCAGAGGCATGGTCCACGCGCTCTATGTGCGGCCGTCTCTGGAGCAGATCTTCGATTATCGGGAGCAGGTATTCACCCGGCTTTTCGGCGGCATACCGGAAACCAGCGGACAAGCAACCCGTGCGCTGGCGACGAGAGAGGATAACGTGGCATGAAAGTTACCGTCTTCGGCGGTACCGGTTTTGTCGGTGGTTACCTGATCGATGAGTTGCTGAACAAGGGACACCACCCGATCCTGCTGGTACGGCCCGAAAGCCGTCACAAGGTCAATCACCGCGAACATTGCACGCTGGTCGATGGTGACATCGCCAGTCCGGATTCGGTACGGGCAGCCTTATCCGGTGCGGATGCTGCCATATACAATATCGGTATTCTGCGTGAATTTCCGTCCAGTGGCGTGACCTACGAGGCGCTGCATTTCGAGGGCGCCAGGCGCGCCATGGATGACGCCAAAGAGTCCGGGGCACGCCGCTTCCTGCTTATGAGCGCCAATGGCGTAAAGGCAGACGGCACCGGGTACCAGCGCACCAAGCACATGGCCGAGCAGTACCTTAAAACCACCGGTCTGGACTGGACTGTCTTCCGGCCCTCGGTGCTGTTCGGCGAGCCGCGCGGTCGAATGGAGTTCGCCACTCAGCTGTACCGGGACATCGTGCGCTCACCACTTCCGGCACCCCTGTTCTACGACGGTCTGCTCCCGGTCAATGCCGGAGAGTTCCGGATGTCGCCGGTGCACGTCAAGGATGTGGCCTCGGTCTTCGTAAAAGCCCTGGACATGCCAGAGACGGCAGGACACACATTCGCACTGTGCGGGCCGGAGGCCTTGTCATGGAAAGAGATACTAAAGATCATTGCCGATGCAGCCGGAACCACCAAACGCGCGCTTCCGGCACCTGTCCTACTCCTTAAGGGCCTCGCCGCGGCCCTGGATCAGTATGCATTTTTCCCAATCACCCGCGACCAGCTGACGATGCTCATGGAGGGTAATGCATGTGACGGACACGATGCATTCCAGACCTTCAGCCTGGAACCGGCACCCTTCGACACAACAAGTCTGTCTTACCTTCAACGTGAAGGCTAGACAGAATGGTTGCATCACCGATCACCGGTGGCTGAGATGCCGCCCGATTCCGGGAGGCGCCGGGATCGAAGGGGGCTGCCTAAGGGCG
>CBFDBP010000222.1:0-6104 GCA_965603065.1 uncultured Gammaproteobacteria bacterium | reverse complement strand
TTTTCGTACAAGGAGTTCAGAATCGGCTGACAATATTTTCAGGAAATAATGCCTTCTTTTGCTGAAACAGAGCCGTTAGCCTGACGGCTCTGTATGCATGTCCGGTATTTGCCGGTGTGTAAAGACAGGGATGTCTAAGTCACTTCATGGAGACAGCAATGAAGGCGAAATTTATGCAGTGCGTTGCGCTGTTGTGTGGATGTGGTGCAGGTTTTATGGCTTCCCAGCTGAATGCGGCACCGGTTATTTCAGAGCTTTTTTACGATGCCGCTGGCAGCGACGCGGGTTTTGTGTTCGTGGAGCTGTTCGGTGAACCTGGCGAAAGCCTGCAAGGTTTGATGCTGGAGGGAATCAATGGCAGCGATGCTAAGGTCTACAGCAGTATCAGTCTGAGCGGCGAGATTCCCAACGACGGTGTTTTCGTGATTGGCGATGACAGCGGTGGTTCGACCTTTGTCGCCAACGCTGATTTAATTGCCGATGTTGCTTATCAGAATGGTCCCGACTCGGTGGTACTGCGTGACGACGTGACGGTTCTGGATGCCGTCGGTTATGGCAGTTTTGGGGCGGGCAGCGTATTTTCCGGAAAAGGCGGGGCAGCGCCCGATCCAGCTGCGGGTGGCAGTATCGCCCGTTTTAATCCCTTTATCGATAACAAAGACAACAGCGTCGATTTCATCGTTCTCGATACGCCGACACCGGGTGTCGTGCCCGTGGTCAGTGCCGTGCCACTGCCGGCCAGCCTGTGGCTGTTTGCCTCCGGTCTGCTTCCCTTGCTGGCTTCCCGATGCCGCCAGGCCTGTCACGCGCCAGTGGCTGGACTGTTGACCTTAGCCCATGAGCTGCGCAACATGCCGGCTCATGAGTTTGAGATCCAATCAGGTGCGCATTATCGCCGGACAATGGCGCGGCCGGAGGTTGTCATTCCCGGATGCGCAGGGCTTGCGTCCGACTCCGGACCGGATACGGGAAACGCTGTTCAACTGGCTGGCGCCGCTGCTTCCGGGAGCCTGCTGTCTCGATCTGTTTGCGGGCAGCGGTGCGCTGGGTTTTGAGGCAGCGTCGCGGGGCGCTGCACGCGTGGTGATGGTGGATCACAATCCTGATATCGCTCGCGCGCTGAGGCTAAACCGGCAGCTTCTGTGCGCAGATGTTATCGAGATACTTCAGCAGGAGGCGGGGAATTATCTTGCCGGCCGACGCGAGCAGTTTGACTTGGTGTTTCTTGATCCACCCTTTAAGGATTCAACCCTGCTGGAAGATTCGATCCAGCTGTTAACAGACTCGGGCAGCCTGAAAGAGGGGGCCAGAATCTATCTGGAAATGCCGGCAAAGGCGCCTGAACCGTTGATACCGAAGTGTTGGGCAGTAGAGAAACAAAAAAAGGCCGGGCAAGTCGCTTATCGCCTGTACAGCAAAATGCCATTTGAGCAGAATACCGGACAGCGGTGGCAATATTAAGGTAAAAAACAGGCTGTGTGCCGGTGTCTTTTTCAACAGCTGACGGAGCAAAGAGCCGGCAAGGCGTTGCGTATTGAGGCAGTTGTGCTTAGATTGTACGGGCATCCAATCAGGTAAGCTGAACAATCTTATGCAAACCGCCGTTTATCCGGGAACCTTTGACCCCATCACCAACGGGCATATCGATCTGGTCGAGCGTGCCGCCAAGCGCTTTGAGCGTGTCATTGTTGCCATTCACAGCAGTACATTGAAGCCAACCGCCTTTCATTGGGAGGAAAGGATCGAGCTGGCAAAGGCGGTTCTGGCGGGCCATAAAAATGTCCACGTCGAGGGTTTCCAAGGTCTGCTGGTGGAATTCGCCCGCTCACGTCAGGCCGGTGTCATTCTACGCGGTTTGCGGGCTGTTTCGGATTTTGAATATGAATTTCAATTGGCTAGCATGAACCGCCAGTTGGGGCCCGAAATTGAAACGCTGTTTATGACGCCGGATGAACACTATGCCTACGTGTCTTCCAGCCTGGTACGGGAAGTGGCCGCGCTGGGGGGGGATGTGACGCCCTTTGTGCATAAGAAAGTTGTGGCTGCATTAAGGCGGCGATTCGAGTAATATTAACCGCTACTTATATTGTGGTTTGGACGCGGGAGGCCGACATGGCTTTGATGATCACAGATGAATGCATTAATTGTGACGTATGCGAGCCGGAATGTCCGAACGGCGCTATTTCCCAGGGTGATGAAATTTATGTCATCGATCCGGAACTCTGTACCGAGTGTGTCGGCCATTACGAGACTTCGCAGTGCGTGGATGTCTGCCCGGTAGACTGTATTCCGATGAATCCTGATTACCAGGAAACAAGGGAAGAACTGATGGAGAAATACAATCGTATCTCGGGAGAGACCGCTTAATGGCGAATGTCAGATTGTGTGCAAAAAGGCCTCTGAACGGGGCCTTTTTTATGTTGGGGCTGATGTGCCTGATGGTCGGCCTGCCCCTGGCCGTTGTCGGTAGCAGTGAAAAACCGCCGACCGGGGCGGTTGCCAGCGCTCACCCACAGGCAACCGCGGCCGGGATGGAGATTCTCAGCGCAGGGGGGAATGCGTTTGATGCCGCGGTGGCCGTCAGCGCAGCGCTTGCCGTGGTCGAGCCTTACAGCTCGGGAATCGGGGGGGGTGGCTTCTGGTTGCTGCATCGTGCCAGCGATGGCAAACAGATTATGATCGATGGACGGGAGCGTGCGCCGCTTGCAGCACAGCGGGACCTGTATCTGGACGAGCAGGGCGATGTAGTGCCCCGTCTCTCCATGGACGGTGCGTTGGCGGCGGCGGTTCCCGGTGAGCCTGCCGCCCTGGTACACCTGGCTGAAAAATATGGGCGTTTGCCGCTGGCAAAATCACTGGCGCCCGCCATACAGCTGGCCGAGACGGGTTTTGAGGTCGATGCTCACTACCGGCGCATGGCGGCTTTCCGGCAACCGGTCATGCAGCGCCATGCGTCTAGCGCCAGGATTTTTTTGCGCGCCGGCGAGGTTCCTGGGGCGGGTTCTGTGATCAGGCAGGCGGACCTTGCGCAGACACTGCGCACCCTGGCGAGCAAGGGCAGGGACGGTTTTTATGCCGGTGAAGTCGCCGACAGATTGGTGACGGGTGTTCGTGCCGAGGGTGGAATCTGGACGCTGGAAGATCTGCAGCAATACACGGTTGTTGAGCGCGAGCCGGTCACCTTCCAGTACAGGGATTTGCGTATCGTATCCGCGGCGCCACCCTCATCGGGTGGTGTGGCCCTGGCAACGATGTTGCACATACTGGAAGCCGACGATTTGGCCCGGCTGGATGAAACCGACAGAACGCATGTCATAACCGAAGCCATGCGGCGTGCCTATCGTGATCGTGCGCAGTACCTGGGAGACCCTGATTTTGTCGCTGTGCCAATACAGCGTCTTTTGCACCCATGGTATGCAGCCGGACTGCGCGCATCGATTCGCGCTGACCGAGCCACTCCCAGTGCGTCGCTACCTGGAGGGGTGGACAGCGTCGAAGGCGCCGATACCAGCCACTTTTCCATCCTGGATCGCGAGGGCAACCGGGTGGCCGCGACGCTGAGTATCAACTATCCGTTCGGCTCCGGCTACGTGGTGCCCGGTACCGGTGTTCTGCTGAATGACGAGATGGATGATTTTTCCGCCAAGCCGGGCGTGCCGAATGCCTATGGGCTGGTCGGTGCCGAAGCCAACGCTATTGAGCCGGGTAAACGTCCCTTGTCCAGTATGAGTCCGACCTTTGTGGAGAGCGATGCGGGTGTGGCGGTACTCGGGACGCCGGGGGGCAGCCGTATCATCACCATGGTGCTGCTGGCCATCCTGGACCTGGATGAAGGTCATAAGCCGCAGTCCTGGGTATCGCTGCCGCGTTTTCACCACCAGTTTCTTCCCGATATGATCCAGTATGAGCCCGGTGCCTTTTCACAACCCGTACTGGAGGCGTTGGAAGCCAAGGGACACAACTTGAAGCCCCTGGATAATGGCTATGGCAATATGCAGGCCGTCTACTGGGATTATGATAATCACCGGGTCGAAGCAGCATCTGATCCGCGTGGTGTCGGTTCGGCCCAGGTGCAGTAGCGGGATGCGGTGACGGGGTATGTTAGCGCTGACAGTGCGGGCAGTAAAAGGTGGAGCGCTGAGCGGTGCGAGTTTCACGAATGGGTGTCGCGCAGATCGGGCAGGGCTTACCCTGTCGGGCGTAGACGCTGAGTGATTGCTGAAAGTAGCCGGGTTTACCTTCTCCGCTTGTGAAATCCCGTAATGTCGTACCGCCCTGTCGAATGGCCTCGCCCAGAACCCGTTTAAGTGCGGCCACCAGCTTGTCATAACGCTGTTGACTGATGCGGCCTGCTGCTCGTGCGGGGTGAATACCGGCCAGAAACAAGGCTTCGTTGGCGTAGATGTTGCCTACCCCGGCAACCGCATGGCTGTCCATTAAAAGTGATTTGATGGCCAGTTTTCGCCCACGTGACAGGCGGTGGAAATAGTAGGCATTGAATTCGCTGCTCAAGGGTTCGGGTCCCAGCCTGTTAAGCAGAGGGTGTGTCTCCGGTGGCTTGTCTGTCCACAGCCAGGCGCCAAAACGCCTTGGGTCCCTGTACCGCAAGCGGACGCCGTTTTCCAGTAACAGGTCGATATGGTCGTGCAGCCCGGGAGGTGCATTGTCTTTGACGATGCAGAGACTTCCGGACATGCCCAGATGAATGATAAGGGTGCCGGTGTCGGTGCTGATCAGCAGGTATTTCCCGCGGCGCGAAAGCTGTCTGATACGGGTAAGTTTTACTCGCCTGGCAAGCCGTGCGGGCACCGGCCAGCGTAATCTGGGCTGGCGGACGATGAGCCGTTGAATCTTCTGGCCGCAAATATGCGGTTCGATGCCGCGGCGGGTGGTTTCGACCTCGGGGAGTTCCGGCATGTTAATGGTCCAGTAGATTAGTAATGGCTAACTTACCTTCGCCCTGGTAACCGTGTATCCCAGCACAAAGGTTTTTAGGCTCTTCCCCTGATCGGGTGGGTAGAATACGCTAGCGGGTTTGGTGCAGGATATTGGCGACTACCCGCATTGGGACTGTATCTGGATGACAGATTGAGTTGCAAGGTGACCGGTCGAATAAATTCGACCCTTCTACAATCTTGCCACAAGGTGAATCGCCGTCAGGCGGGAGAGGGTCCCCTGGGGGATCAGCGACCGTGGAACATCCGGCGGTAAATATGACCGGGTTAATAGCAATACGGACTATTCCGGATCACCGGATTCAGGTGGCGTCAGGCTCAACAGACTTTCACCGAGTTCGCCCATGCGATACTGAATGCCCAGCTCCGGGCGAACCAGTACCAGTTCCGGCTCGCGTGCACTGATCATGAAATTTATGCGCTGCCCGCTGTCAGCCTGGATAAGCTCAATGGTTTCACCCTCCGCTGTCGAATCCGCAGCTTGTATATTGAGGCACGTGGCGTCCCGCCAGCGATCGACGAACTGCTGCATATTGTCTGCTGAGACTTCCTGTGGCGGCTCTACCGTCCAGCCCTGATCTGTTTTGGCGATGGAAAAACCTGGCACGGCGATGCTGGCAATGTCAGTGTTTTCAGCAAACAGCCGTCGACGCACAAACTGTGTATAGCCTGCGTCGATCAGATGCAGGTAGAGGTCAGGAATGAGGTGAACCTGATCGGCAACGCGTACATAACGTAGCCCTTCCAGTGGTTCAAGGTTGCCGAATTCAATCGCGGTATCGTTGAGTATGGCAGTGGCATACGGGGGGTCGAGCTGCAGCTGGGCGAGGTCCAGCTCAGCGGCGGGATAACTGCGTACCGCGTTCTGTTCGGCCAGTTTTTGCAGCGCATTCACCTGGTAGTCGTCGGCCGGTAATTCGGGCGTATGCCCAATAACCCAGCCCTGCGTAGCTGTTTTTACCAATACCAGATCATCCCGCACCGGCCGGTTGAGGTGGATGCGGTGCAACTGATCCTTTTTCAGTATTGTAATAGCCGGGGCTTCGGCTTGTTCATCGATGCCCGGTTCGAAATAGGCGACCAGAATCAGAATACCGATGGCAGCAAGCAACAGCAGGTTAATGATCCAGCGGGATTTCATGTGGCTAG
>CBFDBP010000221.1:0-6105 GCA_965603065.1 uncultured Gammaproteobacteria bacterium | reverse complement strand
TGATACAAAGCTTGCCGCGATTCACGTCGGCATCACCCACGCCACGGGCCGACACCGCTTTGCCGTCCGCGTTCAGGCCTACTTCAATGGAACAACCGGTGGAACAATAACCGCAGGTGGTGTACGTCCAGTCCACTGCGCCCTTGTCGGCGAGCTTGATGGGATTTTTCTTTTTGCGTCCGAAGAGCATAAGCGTCCTCAGTTAGCCCGTAGGAGCAGTCGCCTGACCGCGATGGTGCTGTGGCAGAACGATCCAATCGTGGTCAGGCGACCGCTCCTACAGGGGGGGGCATTATTGGCTGGGGCAACCTTCATCGGGCGTCAGAGACAGCTGGATGACGCCACCTTCGACTTGAACCGGAAAACGTGCCGCGCAACCTTCGTCAGGAGCCACCGCATCACCGGAATCCAGACCAATCTTCCAGTCGTGTAAAGGACAGGCGACACGTCTGCCGGACACGATGCCCTGCGATAAGGGTCCACCCTTGTGCGGGCACTTGTCGCGCAGGGCGAAAATCTCGTCATCTGCGGTACGGAAGACCGCGATGTCACCCTTAGCGGTACGTACCACGCGCGCACCCAATTGCGGGATGTCTTCAACTCTACCAATTTGCACCCACTCAGCCTGACTGGTCATAAACTTTTCGGCCTGGTTCATTTCGTCATACTCCAGTATTTGGTCAACCCACCAGTTTTATGGGTGTGAATTCGTATGCCTCTGCACCCTCGGCACGCTCGCGCCAGGGATCGTCCTGGGCGAACTTCTGTGAGTACAGGAAGCGCCCGGCGAGAGCCTTGCGACCGACTTCATCCTCAACGACCCTTTCCTTCACATAGCTCAGACCGACACGTTCCAGCCAGGGCGCGGTGCGTTCAAGGTAGTGCGCCTCCTCGCGGTACAGCTGCATATAGGCGGCACAGTATTCCAACACCTGTTCCGATGTTTCCACATGGCACAGGAAGTCGGTGGCGCGCACCTTGACGCCGCCGTTACCGCCGACGTGCAGTTCGTAACCGGAATCCACGCATACCACGCCCAGGTCCTTGATAGTGGCTTCGGCACAGTTACGCGGACAACCGGAAACGGCCATCTTGAACTTGTGCGGCGTCCAGGAACCCCAGGTCATTTTTTCCAGCTCGATACCCAGCTGGGTGGAATCCTGTGTACCAAAACGGCACCACTCTTTGCCGACGCAGGTTTTCACCGTACGCAGCGCCTTACCGTAGGCATGTCCGGAAACCAGTCCGGCCTCGTTGAGCTCGCCCCAGATTTGCGGCAGCTCTTCCTTCTTGAGGCCATACAGGGCGATACGCTGACCTCCGGTGACGTGCACCGTCTTGACATTGTATTTTTCCGCAGCGTCAGCAATGGCACGCAGTTCCTGCGGTGTTGTGCCACCACCCCACATACGCGGAATCACCGAATAGCTGGCATCTTTCTGAATATTGGCGTGGGCGCGCTCGTTGATGAAACGCGACTGGGCGTCGTCGCGGTACTCCCCCGGCCACTGGCACAGCAGGTAGTAGTTGAGCGCCGGTCGGCACTTGCTGCAACCGTTGTCTGTTTTCCACTCAAAGAACGACTGCACCGCGGGGATGGTCTTGAGACTCTGCTCCTTCATGCCAGCACGGATTTCATCGTGCGTAAATTCGGTACAGGCACACAGGGGCTTCCTGGCCGGCGATTCGGAATAATCTCCACCCAGGGTATGGGACAGCAGCGCCTCAACCAGGCCGGTACAGGAACCGCAGGAACTGGAAGCCTTGGTATGGGCGCGCACATCGTCCAGGGTGAACAACTTTTTCCTGGTAATAGCCTCGACGATATCGCCTTTACACACCCCGTTACAGCCGCAGATCTCCGCGGTAGCGGTCATGGCGGCAACGCGATTGTCGTCGCCATGCCCCGAATCGCCGAGGTGAGCCTGACCGAACAGCAGCTTATCGCGGAAATCGGAAACGTCGGTGCCATCGCGCATCAACTCGAAGTACCAGGTGCCATCGATGGTGTCACCGTACATCACCGCACCCTGAATCCTGTGGTCCTTGAGCACGACTTTCTTGTAGATGCCGCGGCCCGGATCCTGCAACACCAGCTCTTCGGTAGTTTCATCACCGTGGAAATCACCCGCTGAGAACAGGTCGATTCCGGTGACTTTCAGCTTGGTGGACGTTATCGATCCTGCGTAACGAGCGATGCCCATATGAGCCAGATGGTTGGCGCAGACCTTGGCCTGTTCAAACAAGGGTGCAACCAGGCCGTAGGTCTCGCCGCGGTGCTGCACGCATTCTCCAACCGAATACACGCGCGGATCGAATGTCTGCATAGTGTCGTTGACCACAATACCGCGCTCACAATACAGTCCGATTTTTCTGGCGAGATCGATATTGGGGCGAATACCCACCGCCATAACAACCAGATCAGCCGGAATTTCCAGACCATCCTTGAAGCGTATGCCTTCGACCTGATCCGTCCCCAGGATGGCTTCTGTCTGAGCCTCCATCAGGAACTTCATGCCTTTCTGTTCCAGCGATGCTTTTAACAGGGCGCCGGCTGACTTGTCGAGCTGACGCTCCATCAGGGTATCCATCAGATGCACGACGGTCACGTCCATACCCTGCTTCATCAAACCGTTGGCGGCTTCGAGGCCGAGCAGACCGCCACCGATAACGACCGCTTTACCGCCTTTCTTCCTGGACGACTCCAGCATGGTATCGACATCACTGATATCCCGGAACGAAATCACACCACCCAGTTCGTTGCCTGGAATCGGAATAATGAAAGGATTGGAACCGGTGGCGATAATCAAACGATCATAGCTGGCCTCGGATCCGTCGGAGCTGCGCACCATTCGCCGGGCACGATTGACGTCCTCCACCCATTTGCCCTTGTGCAGAGTGATGCCGTTATCTGCATACCACTGCTCATCATTGAGCATGATCTCATCAATGGTCTTTTCGCCGGCGAGCACCGGCGAAAGCAGGATACGGTTGTAGTTGCCGTAGGGTTCACCACCAAACACGTTGATGTCATACTGCTCCGGTGCAAGTTTCAGCAACTCTTCGAGCGCGCGAACACCTGCCATGCCATTACCGATCAGAACCAGCTTTTCCTTCATTGTTACTTCCACAGCATCGAATTACTTGAGGGAAGGCACGTAGCATGCCAGCCCGCTAGGCGCGAAGCGATATAACGGAAATTCAATGGCTTGAAGCACAGCAGAAAAAAAACGAAAAGCGCTGAAGAGGGGTGGCGCACAATATCAGTGCATACTGATAATGGCCTGCCTTAAGCTGGCGCACGCGTATCCAGCATCACTTGACCGCAGGGCTTATATCTCCCTGGTGGCGTGGAACCTGACATCCGGGTGCCGTTCCATCGCCAGCTCCAGATTAATCCGCGTTGGCGCTATATAGACGAATTCCCCAGCCTGATCAATAGCGAGGTTTTCATGCGCCTTGTCACGGAAGCGTTCCAGGATTTTTTCGTCATCGCACTGGATCCAGCGGGCTGTTGCGACGGATATATTTTCGAACACGCACTCCACTTTGTATTCATCCCTGAGGCGCTGGGCAACGACGTCAAATTGCAGCACACCCACCGCACCCAGAATCAGATCGTTGTTCTTCAGCGGTCGAAACAACTGGGTTGCGCCTTCCTCGCTCAACTGATCGAGTCCTTTTTTCAGCGCCTTCATACGCAACGGGTCTTTAAGCACAGCGCGACGAAACAACTCCGGTGCAAAGTTTGGGATCCCCGTATATTTCAGTTCTTCGCCCTGTGTAAAGGTATCACCAATGCGAATCGTGCCGTGGTTATGCAGGCCAATGATGTCGCCCGGATAAGCCTCCTCGACATGACCACGGTCTGCCGCCAGGAAAGTCATGGCATTGGACACCTGCACATCGCGACCAATACGCACATGGCGCATTTTCATGCCCCTTTTATACATACCGGAACAAACGCGGAAGAACGCAATGCGATCACGGTGTTGCGGATCCATGTTTGCCTGGATTTTGAACACAAAACCGGTCAGCTTTTCTTCCACAGGATCAACACGGCGTGACGTGGTTTCACGCGCCAGCGGTGATGGCGCGTATTCAACAAAGTAATCCAGCAATTCCTGCACACCGAAATTGTTAATGGCTGAACCAAAGAACACCGGACTGAGTTCACCACGCCGATAAGCCGCCGGATCAAAAGAATGGCTGGCGCCCTGAACGAGCTCGACCTCCTCGCGAAGCTCTTCTGCCTGGCTCCCCAGCACTTCATCCAGCAAGGGGTTATCCAGGCCGTTGATGACAGTGACATCCTGTCGTCTGCTGCTGTCTCCCGCTCGGTACAGGTGAACCTTATCCTGCTCTATGTGATAGACACCTTTGAAGCGCTTGCCCATACCAACCGGCCAGGTAACGGGTGCACAGCGGATACCCAGCACCTTTTCGACTTCATCCAGCAGTTCGATGGCGTCACGCCCTTCGCGGTCGAGCTTGTTGATAAAGGTAAAAATCGGCGTGGTACGCAGACGGCACACCTCCATCAGTTTGATGGTACGCGCCTCGACACCCTTGGCAACGTCGATCACCATCAAGGCGGAATCAACCGCGGTCAAGGTGCGATAGGTGTCTTCGGAGAAGTCTTCATGGCCAGGCGTATCCAGCAGGTTAACCATGGCGTTCTTGTAGGGAAACTGCATGACCGATGAGGTCACCGAAATACCGCGCTGTTTTTCCATTTCCATCCAGTCGGATGTCGCGTGCCTTGCGGCTTTACGGCCTTTGACGGTACCCGCCAGCTGGATGGCGCCGCCGAACAGCAGCAGCTTTTCAGTGAGCGTGGTTTTACCCGCATCCGGGTGCGAAATGATTGCGAAAGTGCGGCGCCGGGCCGCTTCAGTGGCGATGGTACTCATACTGCATGGGAATCAGATATTCAGCGAAGATCATGATTATACAGCACTACGGGCATTAAATCAGGCCGTTGAAACTCAGCTCTACCGAGGCCCTGACAGTCCGGCAATGCAGCAGGAACCGCTGCAGGGGTTCCCGCCCATTAGTAACTCAAGGGCTGACAGCATTTAGTATTGCCTGCTGCAACAGCAGTATATCGGCCGCATTGAGCTGACCATCAGTGTTGATATCGGCCAGAATCGACTCAAGCGCGGTCGGCTGCGGGATTGCCCCCGTTGCCAGGCGCGTGAGCACGGCAAGATCACCGGCATTAAGCTGATTGTCGGGACTCCCTCTCGGACCGACATCGCCCGCGTTAGACAGGGTTGGATCGATCCCATGTAAATTGACTTCATCTCCATCCGTGACACCATCGCCGTCCGTGTCGCTGTCGGTCGGGATTGTGTTCAACGCCGCTTCGTCGGCATCAGGCAAACCGTCGATGTCATAATCACCGCTACCGTCACGGCCCAGCGTGCCGAAATTGCTGATCTCCCAGGCGTCCTCCATTCCATCTCCATCACTGTCTCCAGGTGCAGATACGGTGATGCTTCTGGCTTGCGATGCAGCCTTTCCCAAGCTGTCAGTAACGCTGGCAGTTATGCTGTGTACACCCAGAGACAGGGAAGACGTAAAAGACGCACCGGAGCCAATGTTGCCATCGAGTGTCGAACTCCACTGAATGCTCCCTGACACATCGCCATCTTCGACGTCTGTTGCGCTCGCCTGTAAGCTGATGATGTCCGCTGCTGTAAATACACTATTGTCAGCAGGTGACAGAACATTCAAGAGCGGAGGATTATTGAACTGCACAGTGAGATTGAAGCTCTCTGTCGCCGTACTGATACCGTCTGACACCGACACATCGATGGTGGTCGATCCGGTATTCGCCGTGGGCGCAATGATAGACAGGGTCCTTACATTACCCGAGCCGCTGAACGACAAACCTGCGGCGTCAAGCAGCGATGTATTGGACGAGCTTGCATCAAGCGTCAGGCTCGAAAGCGCTGTATCGTTGTCACCGATCACAAAATCGATCTGAAGCGTATCACCTTGCAGTACGCTGTTGTCCGCCAGTGAACTCATGAATGGTTTGGAATCGGCAAAGGCAACCCATCCAAGATCGAGAAACAGGTCTTTGGCGAGGCCGGGCGT
>CBFDBP010000220.1:0-6130 GCA_965603065.1 uncultured Gammaproteobacteria bacterium | reverse complement strand
GCCGGCACCGGATATATTGAGAGCACGCTTCTACGAGGGAGTATGCTACTCAAGGGTATTGGCATACCGGAAGCCGATGTGCAGGAACTTGTCGAAGACTTCCAGCGGGATGATTACACCCTGATTCGTTCCGCCTACACCGAAGCAAAAAGCGAACAGTAGCTTTGTTCAAATAACTTCCGTATTTCCCGCTGCAGCTATAGCGAATGACCGAAATGGTTTGCAAGTTTGCCCTTGAGTCAAAGTGGAGGAGCGACGGAAATGTGTCGATTTTAACCTTTTAGTAAAATCTTATATATGAATTACCTGTAGGACTGAGAACGGCCATGAATTACCGTTCCTCGGCGGATTTTGAACGGTGAAAAAGCAGCATAAGTGACCGTTCCCGCCCACGTAATATGTACTCACACTTTCGGCCAGAAGCGGGCATTTGTAAAACAATACAGAAAGAGCCGCGTGAAGCTCTCTAGCTCCATCGGTTCCTGATTGTCGTTTATTAAAGGCTGCCAATCTTGTTAAGGCGAATCAGGACATCGAAATTCTTTACACCTTTCGCTTTGCTTGTGCCAACAATTTTATCATTCTCGATCTTGCATTTTGATGTGATTTGCAAATCTTCCATGGATTTTTTTCCGAACATGGTGCGCAACTTGCCACACTGAGTCACAGTAATCGATACATCCAAAGTATTCCCGCTAACCTTGTAAGTTCCTAGCGCATAATGGTTGGGGCCAGCTCCAAGATATTCTCCATTTTTCATAAAAGCTATAGCTATGTGTTCCCATCCATAGGGGCCTTTCATTTCTACTACCCAGACACCTTTGCAACTCTCGCCCTTCTTACCTTTCTTGCCTTTTTCTTCTTTGACCTTTTCCTCCGTCTCGGGTGCTGTATCTGGGACCCCTGCGGCCACCTCTTCCGGTTTCGCAGCATCGTCGAGGGTGGCCACGACAGCCGGTTTGTACTCAGCAGCACCTGGGGCATTGATCTCCTTTTCAGCTTTCATTGCTTTATTGGCCTCTACAAGTTGATTGTGGCACAGAGAATAAACTACCAACGAATAATCCCTAAGTCTTAAAGGGTCGTTTCCCGTCCTTTCCTTCACCGAAGATTCTTACTTACTTGTTGCCAGTTTTCGTTATTTATATAGCCGTGTCTATCCATATTGCGTCTATTCCTGACCTCCAGAAGTGCTAAGGCCACCCGAAGGCGGCCTGTGCGTGTCCTGATTTTCAAATAGTTGTTTACGTCGCCTTTGGGTCGTCTCCTGCCGATCAGAGTCCCGCTCGGGAACGACCGCTTTCAGTACGTTCCAGACATCCCCAGGGATATGCTGTTTGGCTGATACCCTAACAGCGCTATTAGTAATCGGTTCAGCGGTTGATATGATTGGTTTCCACTCCGGGGAGAATCTGTTAGGTTAATGGCCTGTTTCCTGCGGTTACTGACGGCCCGTATGCTATGAATTTCTTTATCAACCGCCCCATATTTGCCGCTGCCATTGCCCTGATGATGATACTGGCCGGGCTTATCAGCATGTTCGTGTTGCCCATTGCGCAGTATCCGCCACTGGTGCCCTCGCAGATCCAGGTCTCCACCCAGTACATCGGCGCCAGCTCGGACGTGGTGGCCAATACCGTCACCACGCCGCTGGAGGAGCAGCTCAACGGCGCGGAGGGCATGATCTATATGTCCTCCAACAGCACCAACAACGGCGATTCACTGATCACCATGACCTTCGAGGTCGGTTACGACCAGTCCATCGCCCAGATGGAGGCGCTGACCCGCAGCAACCAGGCGCTGTCGCAGCTGCCGCCCGAGGTGAACCAGGTCGGGCTGACGATCGAAAAGCACTCCAGCAATATCGTGCTGATCGTGAACCTGACTTCTCCCAATGGCACGTTCGACCAGGCGTTTCTCCAGAACTACGCGGATATTCACATTACCGACCGTCTGGCGCGCATCGACGGCGTGGCATCGATCAATAATTTCGGCCTGCGCAAGTACGCTATGCGTATCTGGCTGAACCCGGACAAACTGGCCAACATGGGTATGACGGCCACCGATGTGGAGAACGCGGTCAAGGAACAGAACAACCAGGTCGCGGCGGGTAAACTGGGCGCACCGCCGACGCCGGATAATCAGGCATTCGTATTCCAGCTCAATACCCTGGGGCGCCTGGAGAGTGTGCAGCAGTTTGAGGATATCGTTATCCGCGCCAACCCGGACGGTACGGTGGTCCGAATCAAGGATGTGGGTCGAGTGGAGCTGGGTGCAGAGGACTACTCCTGGTCCACCAACCTCAACAACAAGCCTACTGCCGCTATTGCGGTCTACCAGCTGGCCAACGCCAACTCCATCAAGATTGCCCAGGCGGTGCGCGCGGCGATGGATGACCTTGCCCAGCATTTCCCGGACGATCTGGCATGGAGCGTGCACTATGACACCACCCGCTTCATTCAGGAATCCACCCGGGAAGTCATTATCACCCTGGTGGAGGCCATCCTGCTGGTCATGCTGGTGGTGTTCGTATTCCTGCAGAACTTCCGCAGTACCCTGATTCCGACGATTGCGATTCCGGTTTCGCTGATCGGCACCTTCATCTTCATGCTGGCCTTCGGCTTCTCCATCAATACCCTCAGCCTGCTGGGCCTGGTGGTTGCCGTGGCACTGGTGGTCGACGATGCCATCGTGGTGGTGGAAAACGTCAACCGGCACCTGGAAGCCGGCGCCACCGATATGAAGAAAATTACCGAGCAGGCCATGGCGGAGGTGCGTGGACCGGTCATCGCCACCACCATCGTGCTGATGGCGGTATTCGTGCCGGTCGCGTTCATCCCGGGCATGACCGGTCAGCTGTACAACCAGTTCGCCCTGACGATTGCCATTGCCGTTGGCCTGTCCGGCTTCAACTCCCTGACGCTGAGCCCGGCGCTGGCGGCGGTCCTGCTGCGCCCCGAGACGGGTGAGAAGAACCGCTTCTTTCGCGCCTTCAACACGGCCTTTGACAAGCTCTCCAATGGCTATGCCAACTCGGTGAAAACCCTGTCCAAAGCCTGGGTGCTGGTAGGACTCGTCTTTGCCGGTTTGTGCGCCCTGGCCCTGGTGCTGTTTGCATCGACCCCCAGCGCTTTTGTGCCGGCTGAGGACCAGGGCTACGTGATGGTAATAACCAAGCTACCTTCCGGGGCGAGCATAGAGCGCACCGAGCAGGTGGTGAATCAGGTCAACGAGATCGCGATGAGCACGCCTGGCGTTGCCGACGTCATTTCCGTACCGGGTTACAACCTCATCGATGCGGTTCAGGACATGAGCTCAGCCTTTAGTTTCGTAGTGTTCAAGCCCTATGACGAGCGCAAGACCCCTGAAGCGCGGCTCGAGGGCATCATCGGCCACATCCAGTCCCGGGTGGCCGGAATCCCGGAAGCCGTCATCCTGGTGGCCAATGCGCCACCGATTCCCGGCCTGGGTTCAACCGGTGGCTTCAACTTCGAGATCCAGGACCTCAACAGCCTGGGCGTGGAAGAATTGTCCAAGGTTCTGCAAAATTTTCTCGCCGAGGCGCGCAAGCGGCCGGAACTGGCCGGGGTTTATTCGACCTTCGATGCCGAGGCGCCGCAGCGTTACCTGGAGGTCGACCGGGTGAAGGCCAAGACCCGCGGTGTTTCGCTGGACGATATCTTCAGTACCCTGCAGATCAACCTGGGTTCGCTCTACGTCAACCAGTACAACCAGTACGGGCGTGTCTATCGTGTCTATCTGCAGGCCGAGAAGGATGCGCGTTTTCGGGAAGATGACATCACCCGCCTCAAGGTGCGCAACAACGAAGGCAAAATGATTCCGCTGAGCGCATTCGTCAGCATCCGGCCCATGGTCGGGCCTTACAACATTCCGCATTACAACGAATACGGTTCTGTACAGGTCAACGGCGGCCCGGCACCGGGTTACAGCTCCGGGCAGGCCAATGCGGCCATGGAGGAACTCGCCGCCGAGGTCCTGCCGGAGGGTTTCGGTTACGAATGGACCAACCTGGTCTATCAGCAGAAGGAGGCGGGCAACCTGGCCCCGGTGGTGTTCGCCATGTCGCTGATCTTCGTATTCCTGGTGCTGGCCGCACAGTACGAAAGCTGGTCCATGCCCATCATGATTCTGCTGGCCATCCCGCTGGGGCTGCTGGGGGCGATCGGTTTCCTGGTGCTGCGCAGCATGGATCTGGATGTCTACGGCCAGATCGGCCTGGTCATGCTGATTGGCCTGGTGGCGAAGAACTCGATCCTCATTGTTCAGTTCGCCAAGGATCTGCACGACCAGGGCAAAGGCATCATCGAAGCCGCGATGGAAGCGGCCCGCATCCGCTTGCGGCCGATCCTGATGACCGCGTTTGCGTTCATCCTCGGCCTCATGCCACTGGTGCTGGCGAGCGGCGCGGGCGCCAATTCCCGCCGTTCCCTGGGCACTGCCGTGGTTGGCGGACTGACGCTGGCCACTGTTCTGATCGTGTTCGTACCGATCTTCTATGTGGTGATCGAACGCATGCGCGAACGCAAGACGGGTGGTGCGGCAAGTGCGTCCAGCGCAGAACCACAGGACAGTTAAGTCTTAAACAGGTTATTACCATGCATACGGTGAAAAACAGAGTTTTTATGAAGGCAACCGTTCTAATTGCAGCGTGCGGTCTGCTGATTGGCCTGGCGGGTTGCGAAAAACCCAAACAGAAAGCCGAGATGCCACCACCGGGCGTGGTGGTGTCCGAAGTCAAACAGGAAACCGTGCCCATCGTAATGGAAGTGGCCGGTACCGTTCAGCCGGTAAAGACCGTGCAGATTGTGCCGCGCGTGTCGGGCTATATCTTCGAGCGCAACTTCACCGAAGGCAGCAACGTCACCGAAGGCGATCCGCTGTACCTGATCGATCCGCGTCCGTACCAGGCAAAACTCGATTCACTCAAGGCACAACTCGAGCAACACCAGGCGAGTCTCAAATTCTGGACCAGTGAAGCCGCACGTTACACACGGCTTGCTAAACAAGGCGCCGGATCGGTGGAAGACAAGGAAAAAAACATCGCCCGCAAAGCCGAGGTGAAAGCATCAATCGATGCAGACAAGGCCGATATTGAAAACGCCGAGCTGGATCTGAGCTTCACCAAAATTACCGCGCCGTTCAGCGGCCGGATTGAAGACACGCTTGCATATGTTGGCGACCTGGTGCGTAAACAGGAAACCGAGTTAACGACGGTCGTGCAGATCGACCCGATTTATGTCATTTCCAATATCAGCCGCGAGCAGGTTTATCGGGTGCAGCAACTGCAGAAACAGGGCCTGGCCCCGACAGCGGAGAACGAATTCAGCGCTGAACTGGTGATGCCGGATGGCAGCATCTATGCATACAAGGGTACCTTTAATTACATCAGCGCCCTGATTGATCCTGCTACCGATACACTGAAGGTGCGCTATGAGTTTCAGAATCCGAAAAAGGGCAACCAGCGGTCACTGATACCCGGACAATACATCCCCTTACGAATGATTGTCGGACATCAACCCGATGCATTGCTGATTCCTGAAAAAGCCTTGCTGCAGACACAGGAAGGGACACACGTGTTTGTCGTCGGTAAAGACAATAAGGTCGTAAAACGCATGGTGACGACCGGTGCAACCCATGAACACCAATGGATCGTTAAAAAAGGTCTGAAAACAGGGGAGCGTGTCATCGCCGAAGGCCTGCAAAAGGTTCGCCCGGGCATGGAGGTCAAGGTCATGGACACTGCAGCTAAACCAGCGTCCTGATAAATCCATTAGCTATACAGAAGGATACGGTCAGCCAGTGGACTTCACACTCGAATTTCTCCAGATGTTTTTTATTACGCTGTGGTATTCATCACCGGTTATCGGTTTGCTTGTAGTGTTGATCGTTGTCCTGGGTCACTTGATCGGAATCAGGGAAGGCTGGTCGTGGGCTGACAGTGTCTACTACGCTTTTATTACGGCAACAACGGTGGGCTATGGCGATTTTCATCCGAAAAAGCAGCTGTCTACTCGACAAAAACGCATCTGACTCGCCCGGCTGACTGAAGTCTTAAGGTATTAACCCGAGGCTTTCAACACGCGTCCCAGATTTGACCAGTACGAGAACA
>CBFDBP010000219.1:0-6196 GCA_965603065.1 uncultured Gammaproteobacteria bacterium | reverse complement strand
TCTTGCCTGACGGCAATTCACCTTGTAACAGAGTGAGTCCAGACTGCCAGGCCAACCGGCTTTGCTTTGACGCATCTTAACACAGCCGTAACAGCCTGATCTCCACCCGCCTGATCACCTGCAGGGAAGCTCCCATAGCGTACCCTGGCCGGCGAGACACCCTACTCCGTCGGATCGGCGACTGTCGATTCGTCACTGGCCGCTGGTACAGCAAGCCCCAGGCAATATTAACAAGCCAATTCAACGCGTTCTGAGGTGGGGATGGTATTTATTCTTAACCGTTCACGACTAGCGGCAGACGCAAGCTCACCCGCACACCGGAAACAGGGTCACGGTTAGCCACCGTCAACTCCCCGCCATGGTGCAGGGCGATACGCTTTGCGATGTAAAGCCCGATACCAAGATGTGGGATACCGTCGGTGTGGGGACGATGAGACTCCATACCCACAAACAGCGCCTGTATAACGGCTTCGGGTATTCGTGGCCCGTCATTTAAAATACTCAGCGCCGCATGGTTGCCGTCAACTTGCAGATCAAAGCGAACTTCACCACCGGCAGCGGAAAAATCCAGGGCATTATCTTTCACCTTGTCGAGTAACTGGGCGATACGTAAATCACTGCCTTTCACCCGCACACTGGCCTGCGGACCACGGTACAGGAAGCGCCTGCCAGGATGGAGCAGCGAAGAGTTGGCGACATATTCCTTAACCAGCGCGGCAAAATCGAACACACCGCTTTTATCCTCTTTCAATGCGCCGTCGATATGCGCAGCTTCGGTCAGGCTGTTGACAATGCGCTCCAGCTGTCGCGTTGCCTGCTGGGCCATCCTGATTGTTGTCTCAGTGCCGGCATCCCTGGTTTCAGCCAGTTTCTGCAAGGACATACTGATGGTATTCACGGGGTTGAGGATTTCATGCCGCAATGTACGCGGAACGGTTTCCAGAAACCCCGTGTAGCGCTGCAGCCGTGCGAGCAGATCGGAGATCCCGCGCGACAGGTCACCGAGATCATCGTTCGCCAGCCGATCAGACTGCAGGATGCCTTTGACAACGCGCCCATCCCTGTCAATCGCAGCCGCGGCTTCACGTTTCAGACGCCGAATACGGAATGCCAGCCAGGTCCCGAACAGCAGCAGCCCGACAACGACGAGCAGCAGCACCAGTAGCGTCGCCAGCGCAACCTGGTTCAGGGTATGGCGCTGAAGGTCCAGAATGTGAGCGCTGTTTTTTTCCAGTAACACGGCACCGATCACCTCGTTACCGGCATAAACCGGATGTGCAGCGACGGTCAGTGTCTCATCGCCGGAGCCGCCATCGTGATGCAGGACCTTCTGTCGCCCCGCCAAAGCATCCTCTACCAGGTCCAGGCTGATCCTGTCGGTATCCGTACACATATTTCCTTCAAACGCCTGTCCACCCAGTACTGCACGTACCCGGCGATAACGGTCCACCACACATATAGCCGCATCCGAGCGACCGAGTCCCTGGAGAATACGCTGCAGCTCGGGGGAACGAAGAAGCAGGCGGTTGAACGTACCGGACCACTGTTTTGGCAAGGTGCCCACAATGGCGTCGATGGGGCGCTCGTCCGGGTCGTTCACATCAACAACGCTCAGCAACAAACGCCGTTCCGGCCCGAACCAGCTCGCCGGCAGGCGGAACTCCAGGTCATAACCATCGGCATGCTCCCGCCACACACCGTAGACTTCAAAAATCGCTTCCCCGGTGACTGGATATTGCCAGTTTTCCTGAACCTCATAGGTACTGATACTACCCTGTCCTTCAGTCGCCATAACAAAGCGGCGTATCCGACCACCAGGACTTAGCAGCGCCAGGCGAACCTGGTCGCTTTTATCCAGGCGTTGGTAGCGTGGATGGCGATAGACAAGTTGCCGGTCCTTCACCCGCAGCAAGCCATATATCGTGTCAGCCCGTTCACCCAGCAGCAAGCTAAAGAACGGTGACACCGGCAACTGATCACGGCGCTTGAACAGCGTACTTTCCTCACCATAGGGCTTGCTGCGCGCCAGCAGCCCTCCCCAGTCCGTGGCGTAACCATCGAGCTCGATGGAGGTTTCCAGCGGATAAACGTAAAGCGCATTCTGTTCCAGTGAGGGCTGCACGGGGCTGGCGGCGGGTTCGAACAGATCGGACCGGTCATGCAGCACCGTTGCTACCGCACGCACGGCGAGCAATTGAGCTTCCTGCTGACCGTTGAGCAGGAATTCCTTCATCTCGCCGATGTAGCGATAACCCAGCCAGGGAATGGCCAGCAGTACCGAACTGAACAGCAGCAAGCGCCCACCCAGCCCGAGCCGTTTCATCGACAGATCCAGTGATAACCGTAACCGTATTTGGTTTTGATGCAGTCGAAGTCCGCATCGAGCTGTTTGAATTTCTTACGCAAGTGCACGATGTGCGTGTTGATGGTGTTATTTTCCACCACACCCTGCCTGGTCGCGTTGGCCAGATCGTCGTAACTGGCGCCATCGGCCTTTTCCAGCAGCACGTTTAACAGATCCAATTCGGTAGGCGTCAACGCCACGGCCTGATCATCCCAACTCGCCTGCATGGCAGCCCGGTTCAGCTTCAGCTTACCCGCCGTGCGAAGATCGGCCGCGTCAGACGGTGCGCTGTGCCGGTCCTTAATACGAAACAGGGATCGTATCCGCTCGATCAGGTAGTCAAAGGTGACCGGCTTGGTCTGATAGTCCCAGGCACCCAGTTGCAGGCCATAGATCTTGTCGACTTCGTTACCCCGGCTGGTGAGAAAGATAACCGGCAATTGCACATCACGTTGCTGCAGATAACGACAGATTTCGAAACCGCCACCGATGTCCTGTCCGAGCATAATATCCAGAATTGCCAGATCAGGCAGTGTCTGCTCGAAAGCCCGCCGGGCCTCCTCACGGCCGCTATACGCGTCAACCTTATAGCCCTGCCGCCGCAAGGCCTCTGCGTAATGTGCGCGCTGCTGCGGATCATCTTCCACAATAGCAATGGTTTTCGTCATCAACGATTCCTAGTAATGAGTGCGGAAGTTAGCCGACATAAACTTGCGGGACACGCTATGAATACATCCCTGTACGCTCGACGGCCGCGTCCATGCGGCCGACGGTCCATCAAGCTTATGTCGGCTAACTCACATACGTCTTAATTATAATAGATCTGAAATCTACTCGAGTTTGCCATTCTTGTAGATACCACGGCAATCGCCTCCATGATTTCTCCAGCATTCTTCCATTACCGCGCAATGATTGAAACGCCCCGCGCTGCTGTAATGAGAACCCTGAACTGAACACCGGCGCGACCAGGACGGAAATCCTGCCAGGGACGGTAGCGCTGGATCAAACAAGGCATCGTTAAACAAGGAGAATAACAATGAGGCCCTCCCGTCACCTTGTGGCAGGCCTGGTAATCAGCCTGAATCTGCTCTGCTTGACAACGGCATCTGCAATAACTCCCGCCGGCGAACGACGCCCGCAGGATTCCACACAAGGCAGCCTGTGGTTGCGTGATGGGCAGCACAGCTCTTATCAACCGGTGCCGACACTGGACACCCGTGTCAATATGGACATCACCGGTATGCTGGCTCGGGTTCAGGTCCGCCAGACCTTCCACAATCCCGGCAATCGCTGGGCGGAAGGTATCTACGTGTTCCCCTTACCGGAACAGGCCGCCGTTGATCACTTGCGCATGGTCGTCGGCGAACGCATTATCGAAGGACAGATCAAGGAACGGGCGCAAGCCAGGAAAACCTACCAGCAGGCTAAACAGACCGGCCGGCGCGCGTCCCTGGTAGAACAGGAGCGCCCCAATATGTTTACCACCTCGCTGGCCAACATCGCGCCCGGCGAGTCCGTCAGCGTTGAAATCGAATACCAGCAAACGGTTCGCTATAGCGACGGCGCTTTCCGACTGCGATTCCCCATGGTGGTTGGCCCCCGCTACATCCCTGGGAAAGCACTGGGTATTGAAGAACAGGTCACCGCGTTTGCCGGCACTGGCTGGGCCCAGGCGACCACCCAGGTTGCCGACGCAGCACGTATCACCCCACCGGTACAGCACCCGGACAAGGGGCCTATCAACCCGGTCACGCTGAATATCCGTCTCAATGCAGGCATGCCGTTGGCTGAAGTGACCAGCACGTATCACCCCATCGAACAGCATCCAGGCGCCGAGGGTCATTACCGTATCCAGCTGGCGGAAAACCAGGTGCCCGCCGAACGTGACTTCGAACTGGTCTGGCGCCCAGCAGCGGCCTCCGCGCCAAAGGCGGCATGGTTCGTAGAGCAAAGGGAATCGCAGCAATACGGCCTGTTGATGCTGGTACCACCCGGACAGAATGCCGCAACCCCGGCCATCGGCCGGGATGTGGTGTTTGTGATCGACACCTCGGGTTCCATGCACGGCGACTCCATCCGGCAGGCACGCAATGCCCTGTTACTGGCTCTCGACCGGCTCACTGAGCACGACCGCTTCAACGTCATTCGCTTCAATAACACGGCAGACAGCCTCTTCAGCCAGACGCAAAAAGCCGACACAAACAAGCTGACGCTAGCCCGGGAATATGTCCGCAACCTGGATGCCAACGGCGGCACCGAAATGCTGCCCGCGCTTGCAATGGCCTTACAGCACGAAGAGCAGAAGCATGGCATACGGCAGGTGATCTTCCTGACCGATGGCAGTGTGGGCAATGAACGCGAACTCTTTCAGCTTATCCGCAAAGAACTCGGTAACAGCCGACTGTTTACCATCGGCATCGGTTCTGCACCAAACAGCTACTTTATGCGCAAAGCCGCCGAATACGGTCGTGGCACCTTTACCTATATCGGCAACACTGCCGAGGTCATGGAAAAAATCTCTGACTTGCTGCTGAAACTGGAACAGCCCGCGTTAACCGATATCCGGCTTGAACTCCCACCGGGCCAGGAGCTCGCACTGTTGCCGCAGCGCATTCCCGATCTGTATGCCGGTGAACCGCTGTTGGTGGCCTTCCACGGAACAGAGCTGCCCGCCTGGGTCGCTGTTCACGGACAACTCGGCGAACAAACCTGGACAAGCAGGGTGACCCTGGATGGCGGTCAACAGGGCGCCACTCTGGCACCCGAATGGGGTCGCAGAAAAATTGCCGGGCTGATGACCCGCCTGCACGACGCGGAAAACGACGGCAGCCGCCAGGCACTACGCGATGAAGCGGTAGCCACCGCACTGGCACACCATCTGGTCAGTCAATACACCAGCCTGGTTGCCGTTGACGTAACGCCGGCGCGTAAACAGAACGAGCGACTGAAACGGCATAGCCTGAAAACCAACCTGCCCACAGGCTGGTCCTACCAACACGTCTTCGGCCTGCCACAAACCGCCACCGCTGCACAGCTGCACCTGGTGACTGGTTTGCTGCTGCTGTTACTGGCATCACTTGCCGGCCTGTGGGCGCGGAGACAGCCATGCTGAAAATCCGAACGTTGATCATCCTGTTGATTGCCGGCCTGGGGATCTGGCAAACCGGGTCCGGAGCCTGGATTCATGCCAAGGCCCAGCTGGCTCAGGTCCTGCTGGAAAGGGCATGGGAAAAAACCCTGGCGGGGGGTGCACAAGCCCGCCCCTGGCCCTGGGCGGACACCTGGCCGGTCGCACGATTGCGCATTCCCTCACGCGATATCGATGTCATTGTCCTGCACGGTGACAGCGGCCGCAGCCTGGCTTTTGCACCCGGCATGGCAGCCGGCAGCGCGTTGCCCGGGCAGACTGGAACAACCCTGATCAGCGCACACCGCGACACCCACTTCAAAAACATTGCCGACATTCAACCGGGAGAACAGATCGAGCTCGAAACCACCCATGGCAGCTGGACCTACCATGTACTCTACACTGACGTGGTCGATGCACGCCATAGCGGAATCACCAGTGATCCATTGCATGACGAACTCGTGCTGGTGACATGCTACCCGTTTGATGCCCTGGTCCACGGCGGCCCCTTCCGCCTGGTGATACACACCCACCGAACCGGTGAAGACAAACCCAGCAAACCCAAGCCTCCATACTCAGTCCACCGCGCCACACTCCCTCGCACTGGCAGCCCCTCATTGAGACGTGTAGAATCCTGATCAGCCACAATGGGGCCGTAGCTCAGCTGGGAGAGCGTCGCGTTCGCAATGCGAAGGTCGGGAGTTCGATCCTCCTCGGCTCCACCA
>CBFDBP010000218.1:0-6207 GCA_965603065.1 uncultured Gammaproteobacteria bacterium | reverse complement strand
AGCCTGCGCACTAGCAGGCGACTCCACTACCATCGTAAGCGGAGATAGCGATTTAATTAACGTATCCGGGTACTGCGGTATAGAGGTCTTAACGCCAAAGGCGTTCGTCTCTGAATGTCTCGATCAATCGGGTTAGAACCTTTTTCAAAATTGTCTTGGCAGGATGACATGGATGCCAACTGGGTAAAGCCGAGAAATTTCTCGGCGTAATATCCACAACGAACCACACGAGAAAGGTGGTATGCCATGCGTCATTGCGCGAACAGATTATCCGTAATATTGCCTGATAACAATATCATACGGTTCGTTCGTATATTTGCACCATACGCCCTGTCCAGGCCGACCACATCACGGGTTCTGTGACAGTCTCCAGTGGCGATATGGCTGCGGAGACGATGCCGAAAACCTTGCGTAGGGGCCTGCCATCCTAACCCCTTTCCCATCCTGCGCATCGCCCCGCTGGCCATCTTATTCCGCAGACACTTTGCCAGAAGCCATTGTTAGCAATTGTCAGTACAATGATGCTTTCTATAAGCTTGATTGCTACCCAGACAATACCTTTCCGCCATGTCGACAACGAAGAAACACCGTCAATCCCCTCAAAGACGGGTCAGGCCACCCGGCTGGTTCACCAGTGATGCCGATGAAATCGAACGCCGCCGTTTGCGTGGCGTCAATGAACCAATCCGGATTGAATCACAAATGCCGGATGATGTTTTTTTCGGTGTATATCGGACCCACTCCGGCAGCGGACAGAGCTATTGTGTCGAGATACGCTCGCTTGCTGAACCCATCAACAGCTGCAACTGTCCCGACCACCACATCAATGGCTTAGGCACGTGCAAGCACATCGAGGCAACATTGCACCGGCTCCAGTACCGGCGCAAGCGCGCTTTCCAAAAAGCAGCCGGTAGAGGGAGCCCATACATCGAAATCTTTCTGGACCGGCGAGACCATCTGGTCCGGATACGCTGGCCGGCGAATAGCCAGCGCCGTTCCATGGCCCGAGACCTCCTCACTGCCTTTTTCAACGATGAAGACGCCTTGGTGGCCGCCCCCCTCGACACCTTGCCAGCGATGGAACGGGCAATAAATGCCTCACCCATCCATGTCAGGCGTCGAATCCGGGTTTCAAAAGAACTGAACACCTGGCTCGAGACGCTCGATCGGCGCGCCCAGCAACTACGCGGTCGCCAGCACTTCGAGACCGAAGTGGCGGCGGGCAACACCAGCCTCGACCTGGTCAAGCATCCTCTCTACCCCTACCAGCAGGAGGGGATGTTGCATCTGGCCTTCACCGGCCGCGCCCTGCTGGCCGACGAGATGGGCCTGGGTAAAACGGTGCAGGCCGTCGCCGCCTGTGAATTGCTGCGCCGCACCCTGGGTATCCGAAGGGTGCTGGTGATCTCCCCCGCTTCACTCAAAGGTGAATGGGAGGAACAGATCGCCAAGTTCACTGACCTGCCCGCACACATCATCCAGGGACCACGCGCCAGGCGCTTGCGCCAGTACGACGAGCCTGCGTTCTTCTATCTTGCCAACTACGAGCAGGTCCGACCGGATGTGGAGGAGATCAATGCCACCCTGGCCCCGGATGTGATCATCCTCGACGAGGCCCAGCGCATCAAGAACTGGCAGACCAAGACCGCCATCGCGGCCAAGCGGCTTAAAAGCCCCTACGCTTTCGTGCTCACCGGCACGCCAGTGGAGAACCGCATCGACGAGATCTATTCCATCGCCCAGTTCCTCGATCCCTATATCTTCGGCCCCCTGTTCCGCTTCAACCGCGACTTCTACCAACTGGACGAGAAAGGTCGCGCCATCGGCTACAAGAATCTCGATCAGCTGCATAAACGGCTGCAAGCCGTCATGCTGCGCCGCCGCAAGGAGGACGTGGAAGGCCAATTACCGGGTCGCACGATCAACACTTATTTCGTTCCCATGCACAAAGAGCAGACGTTGCGCTACGGGGAATACGAAGCGAAAGCGGCGCGTCTTGCCGCCATGGCCAGAAAACGGCCGTTGAAAAAAGAGGAGATGGAACGGCTCCAGCAGTATCTGGCCTGCATGCGCATGTTGTGCGACACGCCCTATATTCTCGACCAGGATTGCCGCATTTCGCCCAAGTTGAAAGAACTCGACACCATCCTCCAGGAGATCATGGAGGATGGTGATCACAAGATCATTATCTTTTCCGAGTGGGAGCGCATGTTGGAACTGGTCCGGGAACAGGCCGAGGAAATGGGGCTGGGCTACGCCTTGCATACCGGCAAGATTCCGCAGCCGAAACGCCGCGACGAGATCCGACGCTTCAAGAACGATCCCGAATGCCGGCTATTCCTCTCCACCGACTCAGGCTCTGTGGGGCTCAACCTGCAAGTGGCCGACGTCGTGATCAACCTGGATATGCCCTGGAACCCGGCCAAACTGGAGCAGCGTATTGCGCGCGCCTGGCGAAAGCACCAAAAACGTCCGGTGCAGGTGATCAATCTGGTATCTGAACACTCCATCGAACACCGCATGCTCTCTCTACTGGAGCAGAAGCGTTCCCTGGCCGAAGGCGTGGTAGACGGCAAAGGCAAAAACGAGATGGACCTGCCTTCCGGCCGGGCCGCTTTTCTGGAACGGCTCGACGCCCTGATAACCACTGAGACAAAAAAACCACCGACACCGCCCAGCGATCCGATTGATCGCCTGCGGGACGACATTCTTTCCCAGTGGCGTAATCAGCTGGACCTGATGGAACTGCATGGCGCGGGCGAGCAGCAAACCCTGCTGGTAGTGGCAGACCGGTTGGATGACGCACTACAGAGTACCCTTACCCGGCAACTGCAGGAACAGTTCCCCGACCAGCCGCCGCAATTGCAATTGCTGGATCGGGATGCCTTCGCGACCATCCAGCAACTGATCGAAGCGGGCGTCTTGAACGCCAACCAGGATACAGCCCGGACACTGTACCGCGCCCCAGCCGCGGGTAGAGCAAGAGATGATGGACAATCAAGACGACTGGCCGAGGCCCGCGACCACCTGGCACAAGGTGAACACAAACGACGAATGGCGAAAGTTCTCACCGAAGGCGGCTTTTCAACTGAAGCACTCGTCCCAATGCGTGAGGCCGTGGAGACGGCCTTGCAAGCCTTGACCCACTGGCAGGGTCACAACGCAGAGGTGCCGCCAACTCTGGGACTTATCGACTCAACGCTGGTGCAGACAAAACTGCTACCAGGCGAAACGCTGTCCCTGGTCTCCCGTCTGCGGGAGGACCAATCCGCGCACGATGAAGCTCAGGCGGGTAAACTCCTCACACAAGGCGACAGCCTCCTTTCGCAGGCTGCCTTGGTCCTGGAGTCGGCGCAAGGAGTCTGACACTCAGTGCTTCTTGCAAACGTCGCTGTGGCCAAATCGGAACATCCAGGTTCGAAACAGGATCGGCCAGTTGGATTCGTGCCGTAGGTGAGGACTCTGGTATCCAGGTGGTCCTTCGGAAACTTGACAGATGTTTCTCCAATCCAATGAGCACCCGCATCAGGCTGCGAAATGAGCACATCTGATCGCGAAAGTATCCTTCACAAGATTGCTGATGCAGAAAGGCAAATCAAAAGTCTTAACCAGCAGCGCGAAAAGGTTGAGGCAACACTTCTTTCACTACGGGAACGCCTCACTCTTTATGACGACGAGAATCCTAGTCAGCCAACAACCCCTGCTACCGTTGTCGTTTCCACAACCACGAACCTCACGCCAGGCGACAAGGTTGCCCTTTTTCTTCGTCTCTTCCAAGGCCGGGACGATGTGTATCCAAAACTGTGGCAAAACCAGAAGACGGGCAAGAAAGGCTACTCACCCGCCTGCGCCAATGAATGGGGTCGTGGTGTATGCGAAAAGCCCCGGGTGAAATGTGGCGAGTGCCCCAATCAAGCCTTCCTGCCAGTAACAGCCGACACAATCCTGGACCATCTCCAGGGACGACACGTCATTGGCGTCTATCCCATGCTAAAGGACGAGACATGCTGGTTTCTCGCTGCGGATTTTGACAAGGCGGCTTGGCGGGAAGACGTTATGGCCTTTGCTGAAAGCTGTCGGCGCGTCGGCGTTCCCTACGCCATTGAGCGTTCCCGTTCAGGTAACGGCGCACACGTCTGGTTCTTTTTCAGTAGTCCGGTTTCCGCCGCAACCGCAAGGAAGATGGGCAGTTATCTGATCACAGAAACCATGGCGCGGCGAGACCAACTTAGCATGGCCTCCTATGACCGACTCTTCCCAAACCAGGACACCTTACCGAACGGCGGCTTTGGCAATCTCATCGCGCTACCGCTTCAATATCACGCCCGTCAGGGAGACAATACCGTATTCCTGGACGATTCGTTGAAGCCATTCGTGGACCAATGGGGCTTTCTCTCAGCGCTGGCACAGATTCCGGCTGACATGGTTGCAAGGATTTCCATGGAGGCCACGGCACGTGGCCAGGTGATTGGCGTTCAGGTCGCCGACAGGGGTGAAGACGACGTTGACGCCAGCCCATGGCTAAGGTCACCCTCCCGAAAACCGAAGAGCATTCCGATCGTCGAGCCCATACCACGCGAGGTTCGAGGAGTTTTGTCCCAGCGGCTTTACGTCGAGAAAACCGGCCTTCCGTCGGCATTGATCAACCAGATCAAACGGCTGGCTGCATTCCAGAATCCGGAGTTCTACAAGAAGCAGAATCTCCGCCTGTCGACGGCGCTGACGCCCCGTGTGATCTCCTGCGCCGAAGATCACGATGAGCACATCAGCCTGCCGCGGGGATGTCTGGACGACGTGCAGATGTTGCTCCGAGAACACGAGAGCTGCCTCGAGTTGGAAGACCTGAGACACGCTGGTGATCCTCTCGAAGCGATGTTCCTGGGCCGGTTGACCGACGCCCAGCACCAGGCAGCGAAAGTCATACTCGATTACGACAACGGCGTGATCGTGGCACCACCGGGTTTTGGAAAAACCGTCCTTGGAACTTATCTTATCGCACAGCGCAAATGCAGCACCCTGATCCTGGTACACCGACAACCGCTGCTGGAACAATGGCGATCGCAGATCGGCATATTTCTTGGCAAGGATGCGAAAGCTATCGGTCAGATTGGCGCTGGCAGACGCAAGCCGACTGGACAGATCGATGTCGCCATGATCCAGAGCCTGTCCAGCAATAATTCGGTGGACAACAGTGTCGCCGAGTATGGGCAAGTGATTATCGATGAATGCCACCACCTGCCAGCCGTCTCGTTTGAGCGGGTTCTCTCCGAGGTCAAGGCGCGATACGTGGTCGGCCTGACCGCGACGCCTCAGCGCCGCGACGGTCATCAGCCGATCACCCACATGCAGATCGGACCCGTTCGATTCAAGGTCGATCCTCGCAGTCAACTCGCACAACGTCCCTTCGACCATCGACTTGTGGTACGGGAAACCGGCTTCGATCTCCCGGTGCAGTCATCCGATACAACCATTCAGCAACTCTACGGCCAGCTGGTCGCGGATGAAAAACGCAACGAACAAATTATCGGTGATGTAATCATGGCCATGGAGGAAGGCCGATCACCCATCCTGCTGACAGAACGCAAAGAGCACCTTGAGCATCTTTACGAGCGGTTAAAGGGTTTTGTTCGGCATATCATCGTTCTGCGTGGCGGGCGTTCCGCGAAAGAACGGCGCGAGATCGACGAGCAGCTCTCTTCCATCTCAATGGATGAGGAGCGGCTCCTTCTGGCAACCGGACGATACATCGGAGAAGGATTCGACGATGCGCGACTCGATACTTTGTTCCTTGCACTGCCGGTGTCCTGGAAAGGAACGCTTGTGCAATACGCTGGACGGCTACATCGACTGCACCCCGGAAAACGCGAAGTGCGAATCGTCGACTACGTGGACGGCAAGGTGCCGATGCTCGCAAGAATGTTTGAAAGACGACGCGTCGGCTATCGTGCTATGGGGTATCGGGAAGGCGACAATGAGTCCTTCTTGGAATAGCCGGCAAGGCCGAGAGGCACTTTCACCATCGACTGGCGAGGTTCAAGCTGCCGTTGGTTTGGTATGGGTTCGCATAGAGTGACGCGCGACGTGACAGCTCTCGTCGAAACCAGGCTATCCGACGTTTTCGTCAGTAGCGAACTGACTGATGAATCTGAGTATCTTGAGAAACGATAGTCGCCGTATCGAGGGTTTTTCTGTGATTTAACTTATTAG
>CBFDBP010000217.1:0-6249 GCA_965603065.1 uncultured Gammaproteobacteria bacterium | reverse complement strand
CCCTGGGGTACAGCGTGTCCAGAAAGCTTGTGTCGACCAACTTGTGTACTCCTTACTTATAGCGCACCTGTCACAGGAACGCCTCGGGGGTATGCTCAATTTCCACTATCACGAAGCGACCTCAAAGCACGTGTTCCGTTTTTACATCGTATGGGCGTGATAGTGTCTGATATGAGTTTTCGGGAAGCGCAGGTGCTCTCGGGCCCGGATTCCCGTAACCAGCAGGTAATCATTGCAAGTTTGCAATCAGGAGCATATCTTGCTGCAGGATACAGGCCGGTGAAACAACACAGGATAAAATGAACGAGAAAACAGAAACCCGCAACATGGCGCTGTTCTGCGACTTCGAGAACGTTGCGCTGGGCGTGCGCGATGCCAAGTACGCTGCCTTTGACATACAGAAGGTTCTGGAACGGCTGTTGCTCAAGGGCAACATCATCGTCAAGAAGGCCTACTGCGACTGGGAACGCTACAAGGAATTCAAAGCGGCCATGCACGAGGCGGCCTTTGAGCTGATCGAGATTCCCCACGTGCGCCAGTCGGGCAAGAACTCTGCCGACATCCGCATGGTCGTCGATGCACTGGACCTCTGCTATACAAAATCACATGTCGACACCTTTGTGATCATCAGCGGCGACTCGGACTTTTCGCCGCTGGTCAGCAAACTGCGCGAGAACGACAAGGTGGTCATCGGGGTCGGCGTGAAGAAGGCGACCTCTGATCTGCTGATCGGTAACTGCGACGAGTTCATCTTCTACGACGACCTGGTGCGCGAATCCGACAAGCCGCGCCGCGGACGGCGCAAGCCCGCCGAAAAGAAGACGGGCAAGAAAACCAGCGCAAAGACCGAGGATGACAAGCAGCAGGATGCGCTGGATCTGGTACTCGAAACGGTCGAGGCCTTGTTCAAGGAGCGTGGCGAACAGGAAAAGGTCTGGGGATCGATGGTCAAGCAGACACTGAAACGCCGCAAACCGGGTTTCGACGAGACTTATCACGGCTTCCGCACCTTCGGACAACTGCTGGAAGAGGCGCAGGCGCGCAAGCTGCTGACGTTGCAGCTGGACGAGAAATCAGGCGGGTATATTGTCAAGAGTCTGGCCCAGGAAGATTAGGTTGTCCCTGCCAATAACCTGATCCGATGACAGTGTTGAACAGCTGCTTGGCGAAATCCAGTGTATCCGTGACAACAGCCGCTCGAATCGCTCTGCGGAAGAAGCCGTGACACCTGCACAATCCTGGTACCACGATGACGACAGCGATACTATCGTCTATAACCTTGAGGGAAGCCGCAGCAGCTACCACAAAACAAGTAGTTCTATGTAGCAGTAGGAAATGGCCTTTGACTTAGTAGGCACCGTCTGTCTGAATCCAAAGGTTCGTTGCCAGTAACAAACCACCGGCCGTGAGGCCCGGTGGTTTGTTGTGTGTGCCCGGCATGGGTACGATCTCATAGGGTGAAAGTCCCTTGTATATAACGACAGCGGAATCGCGTATATCGAAGTCGGTTAAGGGTTATCTGTTCAGCATGTTACGCTCCCCAGGGTGATCCGAAAAAATCGGTGGAGCAGGGCGCCCACTCTGCAAATCACGCCGACCCGCTCAGGCCTTTCTGCTACACTGCAGTGCTCTTGGCGTTTGCCGTTGAAACATTGCCATCTATGCTCAGAATCAGTCGCAAGCTCGGTACTGCCGCGGCCATCCTAGGCACCGGAATCAGCGTATTTGTCATCCTGAAGCTGAGTGGGCCGGTACAACAGCCGGTGGAGAGCCGCGAGCGGGTGTGGCGCGTCGATACCTTGATTGCGCAGCCTGAGCAGCTATCCTCGACGCTGACCCTTTATGGTCGGGTCGAGACCCCCGAGCTGCTGCGCGCCGCCGCTCCCGCCGATGGCCGTGTCGCCGCGGTAGAAGTCAGGGAAGGGCAGCGCATCGAACCTGGGCAACTGTTGCTCAGCATGGACCAGCGCGATTTTGTTCCCCGGGTGCAGCAGGCGCAGGCCGATGTCGATGATCTGGAGGCGCAGCTGAAACGTGAGCAGCTGCAGCATGCAGCCAATCAGGATGCGCTGGCGCATGAACGCGAATTGCTCGAACTGGCTGAAAGTGCATTGAAGCGGGCGCACGACCTGCGTGAGCGTAAGCTGGGTTCCGATGCCGCGGTGGATCAGGCGGGCGAGACCCGGCAGCGCCAGTTGCTCGCCGTCACCACCCGCCAGCTCGCCGTCGATGAACACGGGGCACGTCTGCGGCAGTACGAGGCCCGCCTGCAACGCGCCCGAGCGGTCCTCGCTGAAGCACAGCTCGACCAGCAACGCAGTGCCGTAACCGCGACGTTTACCGGCTTTGTGGCGCGAGTCGATGTTGCCGCGGGTGATCAGGTCAAGCGCGCCGATACGCTGCTGAGCCTGTATCCCACAGACGCTCTCGAGGTTCGCGCCAAACTTCCCGTGCCCTATCAGCAGGAGCTGTTAGAGGCGCTGAACGCCGGCCAGACGCTGCAGGCTGTAGCTATGACGGGTGCCACGGAAATTGTGTTACATCTGGATCGGGTATCCGGCGAGGCCGACCCCAGCGGTATCGATGGTCTGTTTCGCATTCAGCGCGGTGCCGAAATTCTACGGCTCGGCAGCATGATCACCCTGCAGCTGCGGCGAGCTGCGCAAACCGGCGTCGTTGCCGTCCCTTATACCGCTCTGTACGGCAATGACCGTATGTACAAGCTGGTTGATGGCCGGCTACAGGGTATCACGGTGACGGCGCTGGGCGACTATGCCGGAGCCGGCGACCGGTCCATGTTGCTGGTGAAGAGTCCGCAGCTGCAGGCCGGTGACCAGCTGGTGACTACCCACCTGCCCAACGCGATAACCGGGCTGCGGGCGGAAGCTGCCACCGGGGGCGACACCGCTGCCACCGCACCATGACTGCCCCCGATTCGCAACCCGGAAGCGATCTGCTCGGCATTTTCGCCCATCACAAAGTTGCCGCCAACCTGCTCATGCTCATAATGCTGCTGGCGGGCGTTTTTGCGCTCGACAGGCTGAATATCCAGTTCTTTCCCAATTTTGCCCTCGATATTGTCTCCGTACGCGTGGTCTGGACCGGGGCCAGTGCTGAAGACGTAGAGACCGGCATCACCGAGCCGCTGGAGCAGCGGCTGAAGAACGTTGACAACCTGCGCAAGATGACCTCGACCTCGGCGCAGGGCGTGGCATCGATCACGCTCGAATTCGAGGAAGGCACTGATCCCGTCATTGCGCTGGATCAGGTCAAGCAACAGGTCGACGAATTCCGCAACCTGCCCGCCGATGCCGAGGAGCCCCAGGTCAGCCACGCGGTCAACTACGAGCCGGTGGCCAGGTTGCTGATTACCGGCCCCGGCGACGTAGCCGAGTTGCGTCAGCTGGCTCATGAATTCGAGACCGAACTGCTGCGCCGCGGTATTGACCGGATCACCTTCAACGGCCGGCCGGAAGAGGAGATCGCCATCGAGATCGGCAGTTCCATGCTGCAGCAGTTGAATCTGAGTCTGGATGACATTGCCGACCGCGTTGCTGCCTTGTCGCGCGACCTGCCGGCCGGCACCGTGGGTGACGGCGAGGCCGCGCGAGAGCTGCGCAGTCTCGACCAGCGCCGCGACGAATCGGGATTCGCCCGCTTGCCGCTGGTCAGCGAGGATGACTATCGTATAGATTTGGGCGCCATCGCTCACATCGAGCGGCAACCGCGCCGCGGCGGTGTGACGCTGAGCGTGCAAGGGAAACCAGCCGTTGAGCTGCTGCTGCAGCGGGCCGAAGCCGGTGACTCACTCGAGGCCGCCAAGGTGATCGAACAGTGGTTGCAGGACACTCGTCCAACCCTGCCGCAAGGTGTGAGCGTGCGCGTCTACGACGAATCCTGGCAGCTCATCAAACAGCGCATCATGCTGCTGCTGAAGAACGGCCTGGGCGGACTGGTTCTGGTGGTCGCTATCCTGTACCTCTTCCTTACCGCGCGGGTGGCGTTCTGGGTCGCGGTCGGGATCCCGGTCTCGTTCATGGCAACGCTGGCTATCCTCTACTTTGCCGGCGGCAGCATTAACATGATCAGTCTGTTTGCGCTCATCATGGCGCTGGGCATCATTGTCGATGATGCTATCGTCGTCGGCGAGGATGCGCTGGCCCACTATCAGGCCGGCGAAGCGCCGTTGCTCGCCGCCGAGGGCGGCGCGCGCCGCATGCTGGCCCCGGTGATGGCTTCGTCGCTGACCACCATTGCCGCCTTCCTGCCACTGATGCTGGTCGGCGGCATCATCGGCAAAATCCTGTTCACCATTCCGTTGGTCATCATCGCAGTCATACTCGCCTCGGTGGTGGAGAGTTTCCTGGTCCTACCGGGTCATCTGAGGCACTCCTTTGTCAAATTGCATCATGCGCCGCCGACAGGACTCCGCGCAAAACTGGATCAGGGTTTCGCACACTTCCGTGACCGGATTTTCCGGCCCTTTGTGACCCGGACGCTTGACTATCGCGCAGCGACCCTCGCCACTGCCGTGGCTCTGTTGCTGCTCGCCGCGGGCCTGCGTGCCGGTGGCTATCTAAACTTCACCTTCTTCCCGTCGCCGGAATCACAGGTTCTCTACGCCAATGTTGCCTTCGTCGCCGGCACTCCCCGGGAGCGGGTCGACGCCTTCATCGAACATCTGCAGCAGACGCTGCGGGATACCGAGGCAGCCCTCGGTGAGCCCGTGGTGGCCAGGCAGGCCGCGCTTCATGCCACCACCGGCACGGAGCCCGCGCCGTTCGATGAACAGGTGGATAGCGACCGTCCCGGTCGGCTGCTGTCCACCGTGGTTGCCCGCCATGGTTCCTCCGTCAACGCCCAGGCGCACGAGGAACGCAGTGGTGATCAGCTCGGCGCCCTGATGGTCGAGCTGGTGCCATCCGAGCAGCGCGCCGTGCGCAACCCGCAATTCATCCGCGCCTGGCAGCAGCGTGTGGTGCTTCCTGCCGGTCTGGAACACTTCACCATCAGCGTGCGCCAAGCGGGGCCGCCGGGTCGCGACGTCAACGTCCGGCTTACCGGCCGCGATGCCCTCACCCTGAAGCGGGCTGCCCTGGAGTTGTCTTCGTCGCTGGAGACGATCCCCGGCATGTTCGGTGTGGAAGACGACATGCCGTTCGGTCGCGAGCAGCTTATCTACCAGCTGACCCCGGCCGGCGAGGCGCTGGGACTGACCACCGCTGAACTCGGTGGCCAGCTGCGCACCGCCTTTGAGGGGCGGCTGGTGCAGATCTTCCAGGACGGGCCCGATGAGGTTGAGGTCCGTGTACAGTTGCCTGAACGCGAACGTAATCTGCTCAGCACGCTCGGACACGTCAACATCAGGGTCGCGTCCGGCGATTCTGTACCACTCACGTCCGTGGCACGCTGGCGCGCACAGCAGGGCTTCCAAGCGGTGCGTCATGCCGACGGCCAGCTCGCGGTAGAGGTGAGCGGAGAGATCGACAGCAGCGTGAGCAACGCCAACCGCGTGCTCGACGCGTTGGAGGAAAGCGTCCTGCACGAACTCGAATCTCAGTATGGCATCAAGTACTCCTTCGAGGGTCGGGCCGCGGATCAGGCTGAGACAATCGGTGATATGAAGCGCGGTGTGTTTCTCGGCCTGACGCTGATCTATCTGGTGCTGGCGTGGGTGTTTTCCTCCTACGGCTGGCCCCTGGTGGTGATGGCCGTCATTCCGTTCGGCGTGGTCGGTGCGCTGGTCGGGCATTGGGTCATGGGGCTGGATATCACCATCCTGTCGCTGTTTGGCTTATTCGGCCTGTCCGGTATCGTGGTCAACGATTCCATCATTCTGGTCAGTTTTTACAAACGTCTGCGCGAGTCCGGTCTGGCGTTACGCGAAGCCCTGGTCGAAGCAGCTTGCCAACGTCTGCGCGCGGTGCTGTTGACTTCCCTGACGACCATCGCCGGACTGACGCCGCTGCTGTTCGAGACCTCTCTGCAGGCTCAGTTCCTGATCCCGATGGCGACATCCATTGCCTTCGGCCTTGCCTTTGCCACGGCACTGGTACTGGTGCTGGTGCCGGTGCTGTTGTCCATGCACGAAGATGCACACGGCTGGCTGCAGCGTCGGTGGCCTACATAATCATTACGAACGGTTAGCGGCGTGATAATGTGTGATATGAGTTTTCGGGAACCACAACCTTCCGTAACAATACTAAGTGTCGGTATTCAGGTAAAAATGAGCATTTCGCCAGGGACAGG
>CBFDBP010000216.1:0-6253 GCA_965603065.1 uncultured Gammaproteobacteria bacterium | reverse complement strand
GACTATACGCCATTCTTGCCGCGCGCCCGGCCTGTTGCAAGTCGGGCGAATCAAACAGATCATATTTCGAGAACCACAAAAAAGAGCGGCCGTAGGGCCGCCCTTGTCAGCGCTGCCAGGGCCTGTGACTCAGTGCAGACCCTGTATGTAGGATGCCACTGCCTTGATTTCCTGCCCGCTCATGTTGCTGGCGGTATTGCGCATCATCCTGGCAGCGTCATTGTCGCGCTCACCCGTTTTAAAGGCATTTAACTGAGTCTCAACATACTTGGCGTGCTGGCCACTCAAAGCGGGGAATTTCGCTGCCGGATTACCCTTACCGCCAGGGCCGTGGCAACCGATACAGGCGGCAACGCCGCTGGCCGGGTTACCACCACGGTAGATTTTCTGGCCAAGTTCAACCAGCGACTCCTCCGCAGCACCGGCTTTCACCGTCTGGTTGGAGTAAAATGCTGCCAGATCGGCAACATCCTGTTCAGCCAGAGTTGCGGCCATGGGCGCCATGGTGGCGTTCTGGCGTTCACCCGCCTTGAAGGCCTTGAGCTGCTTCTCAATGTAAGCGGCTCCCTGACCGGCCAGATTTGGCCAATCCGGATTGGCACTGTTGCCATCCATGCCGTGGCAACCTGCGCAAGTCGCTGACTTGGTCTTACCTGCGCTGGCATCACCACCTGCATAGGCTGGCGAAATGCCGATGACCAACGAAAATACTACCGCAAAAACAAGAGGTTTGTTCATCCTGGTTCTATCTCCAACAATGACATGGAAGCAGATGCCGGCCCGATCGGCGAACCACACCGCGAAAAGAGGTCAATTGTACACCAGTGGGTTGAGAGCCGGTCAATAATAAAGACCAGGAAAAATGTGCGAAAATAGCCCCATGACTATCGATTTCCGCCAGGCAGCATTCCTCACCAGCGTACCCAAAGCTGACCGCGCACCGCCGGACGAAGGCGCTGAAGTCGGCTTTGCCGGGCGCTCAAACGCCGGAAAATCCAGTGCCCTGAATACCATTACCGAACAACGGGCACTGGCTCGAACCAGTAAAACACCGGGGCGTACCCAGCAGATCAATTTCTTCGATCTGGGGAAAAATCTCCGCCTGGTCGATCTTCCCGGTTTCGGCTACGCCAGGGTACCCCAGGCCATGAAGGAGCAATGGCAAAGAAATCTGACTGAATACCTCCACATCCGGCAATCACTGCGTGGCCTGATCCTGCTGATGGACTGCAGGCATCCGTTGACCAACTATGACCAGCAAATACTGATGTGGTGTGCTGATGTCGGTTTAGCGGTCCACATCCTGCTCACCAAGTCCGACAAACTGAAACGCGGCCCGGCCGGCAACAACCTGCTGGCGGTCCGCAAACGCCTGCCAGATTTACATCCTGACGCCAGCGTACAGCTGTTTTCGGCACTGAAGAAAACAGGGGTCGATGAAGCACGGCAGGTGCTGAGTGACTGGCTTTGTAGTCGCCAGGAGAACCTGTCGGATTCAGGCAAAAAAAACCCCGGAGTGCAAGGGGGGAAGCACCGGGGTTAAAAATACCCGGCTTGGGGAAACCGGGTTGGAGGAATGCCCGTTCTGTCTGCCAACGAACGGGGAGCGTCAGCCGGCAAACACCAATTAAAGCGTCTGACAACATCCTGTGTCTTTAGTTCGTAGTTGTTCAATTCACCTCGTTCGGGGTAACAATTCGCACACGCTCACTAGCTATTACTATAGAACATTTTTGGTGCTTTTGGGTAGTCAACTTAGTTAATAATTAATTTATCCGAAAAATTCTTCGCCAGCCGCCTTCACGGCGTAAAAGCAGCGTATTGGCAGGCACGCCATACGCAACGTATAGCCTTGTAATTAGAGGAATGTTTAGTGCGCTTCATCCCAATTGCCGCCGCTGCCTATATCAACCAGTAATGGTACCGACAACTCTGCAGCTGATTCCATACGGGCGCGGATTTCGTCCGCCGCAGACTGAAGACCGGCCACCGGCACTTCGAATACCAGCTCATCATGAACCTGCATAATCAACTTAATATCAACGGCTTGTATATTGATCCATTCATGCACTGAAAGCATGGCTTTTTTGATGATATCGGCCGCTGTCCCCTGCATGGGTGCATTGATGGCGGTACGCTCGGCTGCCTGACGGCGCTGCGCGTTGCGAGCCTTGATGTCCGGCAGATAAAGACGCCTGCCAAACAGGGTTTCCACATAACCCTGTTGCCTCGCCAGCTCGCGGGTTGATTCCATATAGGCTTTTACACCGGGGTAACGCTGGAAGTATAAATTCACATATTGCTGCGCCTGACCCCGATCAATGCCCAGTTGCCTGGCCAATCCAAACGCCGACATCCCGTAGATCAAGCCGAAATTGATCGCCTTGGCTGAACGGCGCTGATCGGAACTGACTTGATCGGGTGTTGTGGCGAACACCTCGGCCGCTGTCGCCCGGTGAATATCCTCGCCGCGCGCGAAGGCCTGCACCAGGCCTTCGTCGCCTGACAAATGCGCCATAATGCGCAATTCGATCTGCGAATAATCGGCGGCAAGCATCTCGTAGCCCGGTTCAGCAATGAACGCCTGGCGAATGCGTCGACCCTCCTCACTGCGAATCGGGATATTCTGCAGGTTTGGATCGGAAGAGGATAAACGGCCGGTCGCTGCAACAGCCTGGTGATATGAGGTATGGACGCGCCCTGTGTCCGGATTCAACTGCCCGGGTAATTTATCGGTATAGGTTGATTTCAGTTTGCTGAGCGAACGATGCTCCAGGATCAATCGGGGCAAGGGATAATCCAGCGCCAGTTCCTGGAGAACAGGCTCAGCTGTCGAAGGTGCGCCTTTCGGAGTCTTGGCCAGTACCGGCAGTTGCTGTTTGTCAAACAGGATAACCTGAATCTGTTTCGGCGATGCCATATTGAAAGGCTCACCGGCCAGCTGCTGCGCTTCGCTTTCCACCGCCTGCATGCGCCCGGCCAACTCCAGGCTCTGCTTTTTCAGCATCGCCACATCGACCTTGACACCGTTGCGTTCCATATCACTCAACACATAAAGCAATGGCATCTCCAGTTCTTCAAACAATGCCTTCAGCCGGGGCTCCGCTGACAGGCGTGGCCAGAAATGCCGGTGCAGCCGCAGCGTCATATCCGCATCTTCGGCGGCATAGGGCGACGCCGTTTCCAGCGGCACCTGGTTAAAGGTCAGTTGCCTGGCACCCTTGCCCGCGACGTCTGCAAACTTGATGTTGTGGTGGGAAAGATACTTCTGGCACAGCGAATCCAGATCGTGACGACTGGCGGTGCTGTCCAGTACATAAGATTCCAGCATCGAGTCATAAGCAATACCTTGCAGCTTGATACCGTGATTGGCCAGCACATTACGATCATATTTCAGATGATGTCCGAGCTTGGCTTTGTGCGGATCCTCCAGCAAGGGTTTGAGCTGGTCGAATACCCAGTCACGGTCCAGCTGATCCGGTGCACCCGCGTAATCGTGGGCGAGCGGAAGATACGCCGCCTTCGCCGGCTCTACTGCGAAAGACAGACCCACGATCTGCGCCTGCATATAGTCCAGACTGGTGGTTTCCGTATCGAATCCGAACAGCTCGGATTGCTGCAGGCGCTGCAGCCAGTCCGCGAATTCCTGTCGGGTCAGAAGGGTCTGGTATTCCGCATCAGCCGTCGCCTGGTGTTGTTCAGTTGCTTCAGCTGCTTCATCCGTTTCACCATTCAGCTGCCTGAGCCAGGTTTTGAACTCCAGACGTTCGAAGCCGTTGCGTAATGAATCGAGTTCGGGTGGCTTGACCGACAGATCGTGCAGTTCAAGTCCCAGCGCAAGGTCACAGCGAATGGTTACAAGGTCTTTTGACAAGGGCAACTGGTCGAGATGGGTGCGCAGGCTTTCCCCCACCTTGCCTTTCACGTCGCCGGCATGGGCCACCAGCTCATTCAGCGAACCATACTGGCTTAACCACTTGGCGGCCGTCTTGGGCCCGACCTTGGGTATGCCGGGAATATTATCCGAGCTATCCCCGACGAGACTCAGGTAATCGATGATCTGTCCAGGCTCAACGCCAAACTTGTCCAACACCCCCTGTTCATCCAAACAGCTGTCATTCATGGTATTGATCAGGGATACCTGTTCGTTAACCAGTTGGGCAAGATCCTTGTCGCCGGTGGAAATCACCGTTTCCCAACCCACCTCTGTTGCCTGTGCGGCCAGGGTTCCAATGACATCGTCCGCTTCAACGCCCGAAACCTGAAGCATCGGCAAGCCCGTGGCGCGCACCAGTTCCAGCAGAGGCGTCACTTGTGAAGACAGCTCGGGGGGCATCGGCGGGCGGTGCGCCTTGTATTGCGGATAGAGCTCATCACGGAAGGTTTTACCTTTGGCATCAAAGACAACCGCCATGTACTTCGGCTGGTAGGTATCGACAAGCTTGCGTAACATGTTCAGCACGCCATATATCGCCCCAGTCTGCAGGCCTTGTGAATTGGTCAGTTCAGGCAGCGCGTGAAAGGCACGGAACAGGTAGGAAGAGCCATCGACCAGAATAAAGGGGCTGTTGGGTTTGCTTGCCATGCTGTAGGTCTCGGTTTGGTCAGAATGCGATGGTATCATTCCACAGCAAATCCTGATGGATTTGTGAACTCGCCGGCAGATACCGTGGTCTCAGGAGAATGGATATGATTATTAAACGATTTTTATTGCCTGGCTTGTTTCTGTTCGCCGCACAAACGGCGCTTGCGGAGAAACAGGCTGATATCCCGCCGCCACCGTCCGGCTCCAGTGATCAGCAAGGACAGGAAGAAATCGAACCCGAGGTGGTTATCATTCAGCGTGAGGACAAGACCATTGAAGAGTACCGTGTCAACGGACGACTCTATATGATAAAGGTTATCCCGAGGAATGCGCCGCCCTACTTTCTGCTGGACAAGGATGGTGATGGCGCGATGGAATCCCGCCTCGGCGCCAGCGATCTAGAGCCTGACATCATGATTCCCCGCTGGGTGCTGTTCCGCTGGTAGGTCGCACAGATTATTCCTGTTTCGTGAGATCAGGCGTGGCTGCCGGTGGTTAAGATCGCCTGACTATTAAAGCGGCAATAATATACCCGACGTACGAGCGGCCTCCTGGCCGCGAAATCGCGCCGAAGGACGGCTCTCCTACGCTGTATGTTTAATTGCCGGGTGAATAACTTATGCGCGCCGTTGGGGCGGTGATAAATGCAGGCCAGCGGTTATAATCCGCAGCTATGTCAGCATCCGCCCTCAAATCCCTGTCTGCTCGTCTTGACCGTATTGCCGAGCTGGTTGGTAACGCCGCAGCCTGGCTGGCGCTCGCCCTGGTGCTGGTTACCTTTAGCGTTGTCATGCTTCGCTATCTGTTTCAGCTCGGCTGGATTGCCATGCAGGAATCCATCCTGTATCTGCACGCCAGCCTTTTCCTGTTGGGTGCCGCCTATACCCTTAAAAAGGATGGCCACGTTCGTGTGGACATCTTCTACCGCGGTTTTAGTGAAAAACGAAAGGCCCTGGTTGACCTGCTGGGCGCGCTGTTACTGTTGCTGCCGGTGTGCAGTTTTTTGCTGTGGACCAGCTGGGACTATGTCATCACAGCCTGGTCTATACACGAAGGTTCCCAGGAGTCAGGTGGGCTGCCGTATGTCTACCTGCTGAAAACACTCATCCCCGTTGCCGTTGTGCTGCTTATTCTGCAGGGCATCGGTCAGGCGCTCTCCAGTCTGAGCGTTCTGGTCTCTGACAAGAGTGACAATTGATGAACGGCGGCATGTCCCTGCTGATGTTTGCCACGGTGTTCATCGTATTGCTCGCCGGTTATCCGGTTGCTTTCAGCCTGGCGGGTACGGCACTTGGCTTCGCTTTCGCTGGTCAATGGCTGGGTATCTTTGATTTCGCCTTTCTGGAAGCGCTGCCCCTCCGCCTGTTTGGCATCATGACCAATCAGACCCTGGTGGCAGTGCCGCTGTTTGTGTTCATGGGCGTCATGCTGGAACGCTCACGGGTGGCGGAAAACCTGCTGGAGACCATGTCAGCCCTGTTCGGTCGTTTACGCGGCGGTCTGGGTATATCCGTGACACTGGTAGGCATGTTGCTGGCCGCCAGCACCGGCATCGTCGGCGCCACCGTCGTTACCATGGGTCTTTTATCTCTCCCTACCATGCTGCGGCGCGGTTACGACCCGAAAATCGCAACCGGGACCATCTGCGCATCCGGCACGCTCGGCCAG
>CBFDBP010000215.1:0-6253 GCA_965603065.1 uncultured Gammaproteobacteria bacterium | reverse complement strand
TACTACTACTCCGCCACAGAAGCGGAGATTATAGCTTGAAGCGGTCCCCCCCGCACAGGCGATGAACCGGCAGTTGATCGATATGGCCGCGGCACTGCTCGAGAATGAGGTCTTCGCTGCCGGGTTTCAGATGGGTCAGATACAATCGAGGCCGATGTTGCAGTTTTTTCAGGTCGTCCGCCAGCAATTGCGGGCAGTAGTGATGCGCCTTAGAACTCAGTTCACGATCTTCGTCCGCAAAAGCGCTTTCCACGATCAGCAGGTCCAGATTATCGTGGCGGTTCAGCGCCTCCCAGAATGCGTCATTGCTGGTGGTATCGCCGCTGAAGGCAAAACAACCGACGCCGTTCTGCACCCGGTAACCCGCCGCCGGCACTACGTGATTCACGGCGATCATTTCGATGCTGCGGTTGTCGACCCTGATCTGCTGCCCCGGCGACATGACCTCGAAACGCAACACCGGGCTTTCGACGCTCGGCAGCTGGGAAAAGTCCGGCCACACCTGCCAGTTGAAAATATGATCCTTCAGAACCTGGATGGTTTCCTGCCGCGCGTGCAGAACGACTGGCTCGGTGATTCGCTCAAACACCGAATCCAGCAGCATGGGTATACCGGCGATATGATCAAGGTGAGAGTGAGTCACAAATATATGGCGAACGCCCGACATCTCGTCGAGGCTCAACTCGGTAATCCCGGTACCGCCGTCGATCAGAATATCGCTGTCAACCAGCAGAGAAGTCGTGCTCAAATCCGCACCGATCCCTCCACTACATCCTAAAACCCTGAGTTTCATAAGTCTCTCTTCGCAGTCTGTTTCACTGCTCAATGCGAGGATCGTGCCACAGCATTTCACAACAAAAGTGTTGGCCGCGTCACACTTCCGGGCCTGAAACGACTATTAATTGCCCGTCCCGCGGGCAGACTGCCGTAATACGTCAACACAGCTGACACTGGCAGGCAGTCCCGACCACAGCCAAAGCTTTCAGCCACAGGCCGCTTATGCCATTATTCTTCATATGTACCTTTTCGCCTTTGCCACTGCGGCTATTGTTTTATACCTGTTGACCAGTGCTGCGCTTACGGCGCGCCTGGCCGGTGCTGAATCGAGTCTGCGCATGAGCCGCGCTACTGTACTGGTGCTGGGTTTCAGTGCGGTGGTCCTGCACGCTGCCGCGCTCTACCCGGAGCTGATGACAGGAAACGGGCTGAATCTGGGCTTTTTCAATGCGGCATCATTGATCGCCCTGCTGACTGTCGTCGTGCTGCTTCTGGCCGCCCTCAAACAACCGGTTGAAAACCTGGGTATACCGGTACTCCCGATCGCCGCCGCCACGGTCGCCCTTGCCAGCTGGAACCCGGGGCAAAAGACGACGATCACAGCGGGGACGTGGCAACTCGAGCTGCATATCCTGTTCTCGGTGCTGGCTTATAGCCTGTTTGCGCTGGCCGCCGTGCAGGCCGTGTTGCTGGCGATTCAGGACCGGCATTTACGCAACCGCCAGCCTGGTGGGTTTATTCGTGCCCTGCCCCCGCTGGAGATCATGGAACAACTGCTGTTCCAGATGATTGGCACGGGCTTCGTGTTGTTAAGTGCTGGTCTGTTGACAGGAATCGTGTTTCTGGAGGATGTCTTTGCTCAGCATCTGGTGCATAAAACCTTTCTCTCCATTGCGGCCTGGGGCATCTTTGGCATACTGCTGTGGGGCCGCTGGAAATTCGGCTGGCGTGGTCGCAAAGCCATTCGCTGGACCTTGAGTGGATTCGGACTCCTGATACTGGCTTATTTTGGCAGCAAACTGGTCCTGGAAATAATCCTTGACAGGGCCGCCTGACAAAGCCGCGCTTAAGGCCTTCAATTGATTCATCTCTGCTGGCAACCGGATTAAACCTTCTTGGACGACATTCCTCTTGGCGCGCTGTTTGGCGCACTGTTTTTTTTAATCATACTCTCCGCGTTTTTTTCCGGCTCCGAAACCGGGCTGATGACGCTCAACCGCTATCGTTTACGGCATCTGGCGCAAGCAAAGCACAAAGGCGCCACACGCGCACAGAAACTTCTCGAGCGTCCCGACCGCCTGATTGGACTCATCCTTCTCGGAAATAATTTCGTCAACATTCTGGCATCCTCGCTAACCACTGTTATTGCATTGCGACTGGGCGGGGAAACCGGCATCGCCATCGGGGCCGGACTGCTGACACTGGTCATCCTGATTTTTGCGGAAGTCACACCTAAAACACTCGCCGCGCTGCACCCGGAACGTGTTGCCTTTCCTGCCGCCTATGTCTACGGCCCGCTGCTTTGGCTTCTCTACCCACTGGTCTGGATTGTTAACAGTATCACCAACAGCCTGCTCAAATTATTTCGGATTCGCCGGGAGGACAGCTCAACAGATGCGCTCAGCCAGGAAGAGCTGCGCACCGTCGTTCTCGAAGCCGGTGCCATGATTCCAAAACGACATCAGGATATGCTGCTCAACATCATTGACCTTGAAAAAGTGACCGTGGAAGACATCATGGTGCCGCGCAAGGAAATAACCGGCATCAACATGGCAGACGAATGGGAGACCATCGTACGGCAGATCACCAACAGCCAGTACACGCGTTTACCCCTGTACCGGGACAACATCGATCACGCGATCGGCTTTATCCACCTGCGCAAGGTATTACCGCTGTTGATGCACAACAAGCTGGACGAGGACATGCTGGAGAGCCTGATCAGGGAACCGCTGTTCATACCCGAAAACACGCCGCTCAACCGTCAGTTGCTGCATTTCCAGCATGAGCGTAGACGCATCGGACTCGTCGTTGACGAATACGGCGATATTCAAGGCCTGGTTACCCTGGAAGATATTCTCGAAGAAGTGGTTGGCGAGTTCACAACAGACCCGTCTGCCAGTATCAGCGATTACACAGCTGAGAAAAACGGCAGCTTCCTGGTGAGCGGAACTGCCAGTGTACGCGACCTGAACCGCGACCTGAATATGGAATTACCCACAGATGGACCCAAAACACTCAACGGCGTGGTTCTGGAGTACCTGGAAGACATCCCCCGACCCGGCACCAGCCTGCTGTTATCCGGCTATCCCGTCGACATCGTGCAAACAAAAGGCAACCTGGTTAAAACGTTGCGCGTACACGTCAATCAGCGGCGTCCCAGCATCCCGGCATCATGACCGATAAAATAAGGCTGGACACCACAGCAATGGCGGCAAAAACCGGCTGCTGAACAGTTTCGCTTGGAGTCATATGCGCATGCTCTGATACCCCTCTGTGCCAAGTCTTGGAAGACTGCCCACCACTCGCTGGGCTGCACTACTGAACAGACTGTATCTGCTTGATACTAAAAACAATTCCATGAATTATCTGATCATCTCCAGCGCACCGGCATTCACTTCAAACTCAAACCGTCACAGATTGAGTCAAAACGGCCGCTGTTTATAAGCGGGAACAGGAATATGCCTAAGGGGGCATTTATGGCCAAACTGACGCTGTCATTCAAAGACCGCAAACTCAAGGTTTTTGCATTGCAATCCGGGGACTGCCTTATAGGACGCGAGCCAGACTGTACTGTTCCCATCGACAGCCTTGCCATCGAGCCCCATCACGCCCGGGTTCGGCCTGTCGGCGAGGGATTTATTGTTGAACCGCTGGGTGACACGACCCAGGTCGGGGTCAATGAGCAGACCATTACCGAAGCACAACTATTAAAGGAAGGCGATCAAATTCAAATCGGTAAACACACGCTGCGCTTTTCCGAAGAAAGTGACATTATCGGCCAGAGCTCTGTTGTCACAAGAATGCCACCTGTTGGCTGGATACAGATCCAGAGTGGCAGCCATCTGGGCCGAACCATCCGTCTTAACAAAGCATTCACCCGTATCGGCAAACCCGACGTGGATCTTTCCGTCATTGCCCACCGGGACCAGGGCTACTACCTCTCGCACCTGCACGGCGATAGCATGCCAAAGATCAATCATCAGGATATTGGAGAGGAGAGCTACAAGCTGCAGAACGGAGATCAAATCACGGTTGGCGAACTTGAACTCCAGTTTTTTACCGATGCGATTTCTGTCCAGAACTCTGAAGTAGCGGTAACCGAACAGGAGCAAGAACAGCAGCGGCAGTTCAGCCGGATTCCTTTTGACGTATCTGTGACACTGCAAACAGAACAGCAGTCGTGGGAAACCGACCTGATTGATATTTCATTGCATGGCGCGTTGATAAAATCGCCCCGGACTTTCGAAGCCGACCAGGAACAGCTGTATCAGCTGGCCATTCATCTTGAAGGTGGCCTGGATATCTGTATGGATGTTCTGATAGTCCATCACGAAAATGAAGGGTTAGGATTGCACTGCAAAAACATTGACGTCGACAGCATCAGCCATCTGCGCCGATTGATTGAATTAAACCTGGGTAATCCGGAGCTTCTTGAACGGGAACTCTCAGCACTGGGCTAAGCAAACCAATCCAGGACCTCTGAATAGCGAGAGACGGCTTGGACATCCAAACCATCCACACCGGACTTCGGTGCATTGGCGGATGGTATCAGGGCACGTTTAAAACCCAACTTGACGGCTTCACGCAGGCGATCCTGACCATTCGGGACCGGTCTAATTTCCCCCGCAAGCCCCACTTCACCGAATACAATCAGGTCATTGGGTAAGGTACGGTCGCGAAAACTCGAAAGTACCGCCAGCAACACCGGTAAATCAGCGGCTGTTTCGTTCACTCTCACACCACCCACCACGTTGACAAAAACATCCTGATCACTCATCAGCACGCCGCCATGGCGGTGTTGCACGGCCAGCAGCATGGCCAGACGATTCTGCTCCAGTCCCAGCGTAACGCGGCGTGGATTGGATAACTGGCTATCGTCAACCAGCGCCTGGACTTCGACCAGCAACGGACGGGTACCTTCCATGGTAACCATAATGACACTGCCGGCAACAGGCTGTTCGTGGCGTGACAGAAAAATTGACGAAGGATTGCGGACTTCCTTGAGTCCCCTGTCGGTCATAGCAAACACACCGAGCTCATTAACAGCACCAAAGCGGTTCTTGACAGCCCTTATAATGCGATATCGGCCACCCGAATCCCCTTCAAAGTACAAAACAGTATCCACCATGTGTTCCAGTACCCGGGGCCCAGCCAGCGTACCCTCCTTGGTCACGTGACCAACCAGGAACAATGCGACACCGGTCTGTTTGGCAAAACGTACCAGTTGCGCTGCACTCTCCCGCACTTGACCGACCGAACCGGGTGCAGACTGCAGAATTTCAGTATACAAAGTCTGGATCGAATCGATCACCACAACCTGCGGCGCTTCACTGCGCGCATGCTCAAGAATACGTTCTACCTGTGTTTCTGCCAGTATGCGGACGGTGTCTGCATTAATTCCCAGGCGCCTCGAACGAAGCGAAACCTGCTCAGGGGACTCCTCACCCGTCACGTACAGCACCTTTAAACGATCTGAAAATGTGGCCAGGGCTTGCAGCAATAATGTCGACTTTCCAATACCCGGGTCACCGCCAATCAACACGACTGAACCCGCAACAAGGCCACCGCCCAATACCCGGTCGAGTTCTTCCATCCCCAGGGGCATTCGGGCTTCCTGCCCGGGTTGCACATCGGAGAGATTCTGCACTAGCGGCTGGGTGTCACCGGCATAACCGGCGAATCGGGACGCCTTGCCACTGACCGAGACGACCGACACAGCTTCGGCCAGACTGTTCCAAGCCCCACAATCACCGCACTGCCCCGCCCACTTCGGACTTTGGGCACCACATTCTGTACATTGATAGAGGACTTTGGACTTTGCCATTTGTTAATTACTCTCACGCCAAACTGGAAACCGGATTCAATTAATATTACATGACATCCGGTAAAGTAAAGCATCAATCTACTTGTTCATGAAGTTACCGGATTTACACTCACCGGAAGAATACTGTTACTGGTACAACTCTCTCTGCAAGATCGCACATCGAAACTCTTTCATTGCAGTAAAATGCCTGTGTACTTCCGCGACTGAATCTGGCACGCTTGTTCTTGGCCGTACCTGGAGGACTCTTGCATGAATGGACTCGTAGCTATGTGATTGCGGCACAGGAGCACGTGCATTGAATATAAATGATGACTTGTTACAGCGCCGCCTGCACCATCTCAACATAACATTGGATCAAGCCACACGTGCTGTCTGGGTAGAGTTCAAGTATGCTACGGATCGTCCCTGTTGCTCACCAGCACTCCTGGACGA
>CBFDBP010000214.1:0-6315 GCA_965603065.1 uncultured Gammaproteobacteria bacterium | reverse complement strand
TTTAATTACTGAACTTAGACATTTAGGAGACAAACATGGAAAACGCTCTGCTCTACATTGCCGGCGCCCTGATGATGGGGCTGGGTGCCCTCGGTGCCGCGGTCGGCATCGGTATCCTGGGTGGCCGCTTCCTGGAAGGCGCTGCACGTCAGCCGGAATTGATCCCGATGCTGCGGACCCAGTTCTTCATCGTCATGGGTCTGGTTGACGCGGTACCGATGATCGCGGTTGGTATTGCCATGTACGTCATGTTCGCAGTTGTCGGCGGCTGATAGCTGCATGGGGTGCAACAATGAATTTTAACGCAACACTGATCGGGCAAAGCATCACCTTTATCGTGTTCGTGTGGTTCTGCATGAGATTCGTGTGGCCACCGGTCATGCACGCGCTACAACAGCGTAAGGAGAGAGTCGCCGAAGGTCTGGCCGCGGGAGAAAGAGGCAAACGCGAACTGGAACTGGCGCGCAAGAAAGCGCTGGAGACACTGCACGAGGCAAAGAAGCAGGCTGCTGAAATTATCAGCCGGGCGGAAAAACGCGGTGCTGACATCGTGGAAGAGGCGAAGAACGAGGCCGTCGAGGAAGGTGGTCGTGTCAAGGCAGCCGCCCAGCTGGAGATCGAGCAGGAAGTAAACCGGGCCAAGGAAACGCTGCGTGGCCAGGTAGTGGATATAGCGACCGCCGGTGCCGGACGTATTCTCAGGCGTGAACTGGATGCCACTGCCAACGACGAACTGATCAAAGACTTGGTTGCCCAGATCTAAGTGACGGCGATGACGGAAAAAAGCACACAGGACATCACGCAACTGGAAGGTGACGCAGAGTTGGCGCGCCCCTACGCACGGGCTGTATTTGAACTGGCCAAAGACAAGGATCAATTACAGAGCTGGAGCGATTTGCTGGGTTTGATAGCGGCGGTGGTCAGTAACGACACCATGCGATCGCTGTTGGATAACCCGAGTCTGAGCCGAAGCGATGCCGGTGCCCTGGTGATCCGTGCCTGTGGTGAAGATATCGAAGAAGGCGCAGCCAATTTGCTCAACATGCTGGCGGAAAATGGCCGTCTCGCTCAGTTGCCCATGATCGCGGCTCTCTACAGCCAGTTCCGTGATGACGCGGAAGGCCTGCTGGAAGCCGAAGTGATCTCCGCCCAGCCGCTGAGTGAAGAGCAGAAGTCGGCGATTGTCGGTGCGCTGAAACGGCGGCTGGGCCGCGACATACAACTGAATTGTTCTGTGAATAAAGACCTGGTGGGTGGTGCAGTGATCCACGCAGGAGACCTCGTCATTGACGGGTCGGCTGTGGAACATCTTCGCCAGCTTTCCAGCGCCCTGGTGCATTGACATCAGGACGAACTAGAGGACACAAGTAATGCAACTTAATCCATCCGAAATCAGCGATCTGATCAAGAAGCGCATCGAGGGCTTCGAAGCCACGTCGGAAGCGCGCAGCGAAGGTACCATAGTCAGCCTCATGGACGGTATCACCCGTATCCACGGCCTGGCGGATGCCATGCAGGGTGAGATGCTCGACTTTGGCAACGAGCTGTATGGATTGGCGCTGAACCTGGAGCGAGATTCTGTCGGCGCCGTTATTCTGGGCGATTACAAGAATGTTTCCGAGGGCGACAAGGTCAAGTGTACCGGCCGCATCCTGGAAGTGCCGGTCGGAGAATCCCTGCTCGGCCGTGTTTTGGATTCCCTGGGCAGTCCTATTGACGGCAAAGGTCCGATCGAGGCGAGCCTCACTTCGCCGATTGAAAAGATTGCCCCCGGTGTTATCGAACGGCAGTCGGTCAACCAGCCGGTACAGACCGGGCTGAAATCGATCGACGCCATGGTACCGCTCGGTCGCGGTCAACGTGAGCTGATTATCGGTGATCGGCAGACCGGTAAGACGGCTGTTGCCATCGACGCTATCATCAACCAGAAAAGCGCCGGTGTTAAATGCATTTACGTCGCGATTGGCCAGAAGAATTCCTCGGTAGCCGCGGTGGTGCGAAAGCTGGAAGAACACGGCGCCATGGAACACACCATTATAGTATCCGCGGGTGCCTCCGATTCCGCTGCCATGCAGTACATCGCGCCGTACGCCGGATGCGCCATGGGCGAATATTTCCGCGATCGCGGTGAAGACGCGCTCATTATCTATGATGACCTGACCAAGCAGGCCTGGGCTTATCGCCAGGTCTCCCTGTTGCTGCGTCGCCCGCCGGGTCGTGAAGCCTATCCCGGCGATGTGTTCTACCTGCATTCCCGCCTGCTGGAGCGAGCGGCGCGCGTTAATGAACACTATGTCGAGAAATTCACCAACGGTGAGGTCAAGGGAAAAACGGGTTCATTGACGGCGCTGCCTATTATCGAAACCCAGGCCGGTGACGTGTCGGCTTTCGTGCCGACCAACGTTATCTCCATTACTGACGGTCAGATCTTCCTCGAATCGGACCTGTTCAATGCCGGTATCCGTCCCGCCATCAATGCCGGTCTTTCAGTATCGCGTGTCGGTGGCGCCGCGCAGACCGAGATTATCAAGAAGCTGGGTGGCGGTGTACGCCTGGCGCTGGCGCAATATCGCGAGCTGGCGGCATTCGCGCAGTTTGCATCAGACCTTGACGAAGCAACACGCAAACAGCTGGAACGTGGTACGCGCGTCACCGAATTGATGAAGCAGGCACAATATGCACCGCTGTCTGTGGCCGAAATGGCGCTTTCGCTGTTTGCCGCCAACGAAGGCTATCTGGATGATGTTGAAGTCCCCAAGGTGGTGGCTTTCGAATCCGCGCTGCTGTCCCATTTGCGTTCCAGCCACGCGAGTGATATTGACGCCATCAACGGCAATCCGGTGTATAGCGATGAAATGGAAGCCAGGCTTCGCAGCATAGTTGAAGACTTTGTGGCTAACGGAGCCTATTGATTTGCCAATGTGGGGGGTGCTGTCCGTCAGCGAGATATTCGCAGTAAAGGCGACCGCTCCTGCCGGTGAAATGCTAACGACTAAACAGGATTAGGGATATTCAATGGCTGGCGCGAAAGAAATACGCACGCAGATAAAGAGTATCGGTAACACGCAGAAGATCACCAAGGCCATGGAAATGGTGGCGGCGAGCAAGATGCGTAAAGCGCAGGAACGAATGCGGGCCTCACGTCCCTACGCGGAAAAAATACGCCATGTGGTTTCCCACATGGGCACGGCGCATCCGGAATACAAACACCCTTACCTGATCGAGCGTGATGCACGGCGAGTTGGTTTGATCGTTATTTCCACGGATCGTGGCCTGTGCGGTGGTTTGAATACCAACCTGTTCAAGGCCGCTATCGCTGAGATGAAAGAGTGGAAAGGGCAGAACCTGGACATTGACCTCGCTGTTATCGGTACCAAAGCGATGGGTTTCTTCAAGCGGCTCGGTGGCAACGTGGTGTCGGAAAACTCTCACTTGGGCGATACCCCAAAGGTCGAGGAATTGATCGGTTCCGTGAAAGTGATGCTGGATGCCTTCGACGAAGGCCAGATTGACCGCCTGTATATCGCGAATAATGTTTTTGTTAATACCATGACGCAGACGCCTACCGTGGACCAGTTGTTGCCGGTCAGCGGTGATGCACAGGACGAGCAACTGAGGCATCATTGGGACTACATCTACGAGCCGGATGCCAAGGAGGTCATGGACGGTCTGCTGATGCGCTACATCGAGTCGCTGGTCTACCAGGGTCTGGTGGAAAACATCGCTTGCGAAATGGCGGCGCGCATGGTGGCCATGAAAGCTGCATCCGACAACGCCGGTAACCTGATCGACGAACTGCAGCTGGTTTACAACAAGGCGCGTCAGGCGGCGATTACCCAGGAGCTGTCGGAGATCGTCAGCGGCGCCGCGGCGGTTTAAAAACAGAATTTAGCTTAATGAGGACTTACTTATGAGTTCCGGAAGTATTGTTGAAATAATCGGCGCCGTGGTCGACGTGGAATTTCCGCGTGACTCGATTCCCCGGATCTACGACGCACTGCTGGTGGAAGAAGCCGGCCTGACACTGGAAGTCCAGCAACAGCTGGGTGACGGTATTGTGCGTTGTATTGCCATGGGTTCCACTGACGGCGTGAAGCGCGGTGTTGACGTCGCCGATACTGGTGCGCCGATTTCGGTGCCAGTCGGTCAGGGCACCCTGGGTCGCGTCATGGATGTTCTGGGTAATCCGGTTGACGAGGCCGGCCCGGTCAACGCCGACAAGAGGATGCCGATTCACCGCACGCCACCAACGTATGAGGAACAGGCGGCCAGCCTGGAAATTCTCGAAACCGGTATCAAGGTTATCGACCTGATCATGCCTATTGCCAAGGGTGGCAAAATCGGCCTGTTCGGCGGCGCCGGTGTGGGCAAGACCGTTACCCTGATGGAACTGATTCGAAATATTGCCATCGAGGCCTCCGGTTACTCGGTGTTTGCCGGTGTCGGTGAACGTACCCGTGAAGGTAATGATTTCTACCATGAGATGAAGGAAGCCAACGTTCTCGACAAGGTGGCGTTGGTCTACGGACAGATGAACGAGCCACCCGGCAACCGCCTGCGCGTGGCGCTGTCGGGTCTGACCATTGCGGAAAACTTCCGTGACGAAGGACGCGATGTGTTGATGTTCATCGATAACATCTACCGTTACACGCTGGCCGGTACCGAAGTCTCGGCGTTGCTGGGACGTATGCCTTCTGCGGTGGGTTATCAGCCGACACTGGCTCAGGAAATGGGTGTGTTGCAGGAACGCATTACGTCCACCAAGACCGGTTCCATCACTTCCTTCCAGGCGGTATACGTGCCCGCCGATGATTTGACGGACCCGTCACCGGCAACTACTTTCGCCCACCTCGATGCAACCCTGGTGTTGTCGCGGCAGGTGGCCGAACTCGGCATCTATCCGGCGGTGGATCCGCTGGATTCTACATCCCGTCAACTCGACCCGCTGGTTGTCGGTAACGAACATTACGACACAGCCCGAGCCGTGCAGGGCACCTTGCAGCGCTACAAGGAGTTGCGCGATATCATCGCCATTCTGGGTATGGACGAACTCTCGGAAGAGGATAAACAGGTCGTCGCCCGCGCTCGTAAAATTCAGCGTTTCCTGTCGCAGCCCTTCTTTGTGGCGGAAACCTTCACCGGTGCCGAGGGTAAATACGTTTCCCTGAAGGATAGCATCGCCGCTTTCAAGGGCATCATTAACGGTGATTACGATGATCTGCCGGAACAGGCGTTCTACATGGTTGGTACCATCGACGAGGCTGTCGAAAAAGCCAAATCCTTGTAACGTGAATTGAGGTCCCTGTTCTATGTCCATGACCATCCACATTCATATCGTCAGCGCGGAGACGGAAATATTCTCCGGCACCGCCAATATGGTGTTCGCGCCGGCGGAAATGGGTGAAGTCGGCATTGCTCCGCGGCATACGCCGTTACTCACGCGATTGAAGCCGGGTGAAGTCCGCGTACAGATGGAGGGCCAGGATGAACAATTCTTCTATGTCTCCGGCGGAATGCTCGAGATTCAGCCACACGTAGTGACCGTGCTGGCCGATACCGCCATACGCGCCAGCGATATCGATGAAGCGGCGGCCATCAAAGCCAAGGAACGGGCGGAAAGAGCCATGGACGACAAACAGAGCGACTTCGACTACGCCAAGGCGCAGGCTGAACTCGCCGAGGCCGTTGCCCAACTGCGTACCATCAACAGCATCCGCCAGAAGGCCGGGCGTTAACTTATAATGTCCGACCCAGTGGTAAGCAAGCACAAGGTGGTGGCGATCACCTATTCCATTATTGATGAATCCGGTGCTATTCTCGAACAGTCGGATATCCCCGTCTATTATGTCCATGGCGGTCCCAATGATATATTTCCGGATATCGAAGCGGCGCTGGATGACTGTACGCTGGGCGATAGCATTGAAGTTGTGCTGCCGCCGGAAAAGGCCTTCGGCTATCATGATAAGAGCATGACCTTCACCGACGATATCGCCAATGTGCCGCCTGAATTCCGCCGTTTGGGTGCTGAAGTCGAGATGAAGAATGAGCGCGGTGAAACTCGCTCCTTTTTTGTTTCCAAAATCGAGGCTGACAAGCTCACCGTCGATGGCAATCACCCGTTTGCAGGCAAAACCCTGACCTATGCCGTAACGGTCGCCGATATTCGTGATGCCTCTGAAGAAGAAAAGCAGAAGGGTATTTCCAAGCCCGTCATGCACTGATCGGCACGCTCCGAGTCGAATGACCCTTAATTTAAGCTCCCAGCTGTACCGTCCGCAGCGGGCCGTGTTGAACCTGGCCACCGAATACACGGAA
>CBFDBP010000213.1:0-6427 GCA_965603065.1 uncultured Gammaproteobacteria bacterium | reverse complement strand
AGGGTATCCGCTTTGGTGACGCGGTATTGCCGGCCGGCAAAATCAAGCAGGACGAGTTTTTTGGCGAAATCGAAACGTACCGGCACCAGCTGGTGGTGGAACTGCCGGTTATCCGCGAAGCCGGGGCAGCGGACAGCTTTGAACTGAAGGCCGGCTCCCAGGGCTGCGCTGACATCGGGGTCTGCTACCCCCCGCAGACACAGTTTGCGGCACTCACCTTCACCAATACGGATAAAGCAGCTGCGGGCGGCGCCTTGCAGGCTTTGAGTGATCTTGGCGCCAGCCTCGGTTTCGGTAGTGACGATGAGCTGTTACCGGCAGACCAGGCATTCCAGCTCGATGTACAGGTCAGCGACGCCAACAACCTGACCGCCAACTGGCTCATCGCGGAAGGCTATTACCTGTACCGCCACACCTTCGAGTTTGCCATTGACGCGGCCGACGGTGTCACACTGCTGCCCGCGCAGATGCCGGATGGCGAACCGAAGACAGACGAGTTTTTCGGCGACATCCAGGTCTATCATCAACAGGCGCAGGCCAAAATTCCCGTTCAGCGCGCCAGTCCAGCGGCAACAGCTGCCACCTTAACGGTCAAATACCAGGGTTGCGCCGAACGCGGCGTGTGCTATCCCCCCATCACCAAGACGCTGGATTTGCTGTTACCGGCCGCGGCTGCCGCCGCAACAACGGGCACAGCTCCGGAAAGCGACGGCCCCAGACTCAGCGAACAGGACGCCATTGCCAAACGTCTGACCGAAGGCAACCTGCTGGCCACGCTGGCTGCCTTTTTCGGCTTCGGCTTACTGCTGGCGTTTACACCCTGTGTCTTCCCGATGATCCCTATTCTGTCGTCCATTATTGTCGGTCAGGGTGAGAAAATCACCGCACGGCGGGGTTTCGTGCTGTCACTGGTTTATGTGCTGGCGATGGCGGTAACCTACACCGTCGCCGGCGTATTCGCCGGCCTGTTCGGTGAGAACCTGCAGGCGGCGTTCCAGAACCCCTGGATGCTATCCGGCTTCGCCGCAATCTTCGTGCTGCTGTCGCTGTCCATGTTCGGTTTCTACGAGCTGCAGATGCCCGCCTTCGTGCAAAGCCAGCTCACCGAGGTCAGCAACCGGCAGAAAGGCGGCAGCCTGACCGGGGTGGCGATCATGGGTTTCCTGTCGGCACTGATTGTCGGCCCGTGCGTGGCGGCGCCGCTGGCCGGCGCGTTGATCTATATCGGCCAAAGCGGGGACGCGGTACTGGGTGGACTGGCACTGTTTGCCCTCAGCATGGGCATGGGAACACCGCTCATCGCCATTGGCACCGGTGCGGGCAAGCTGCTGCCCGGCGCCGGACCCTGGATGGACAGAATCAAGGCCGTGTTCGGTGTCATGCTGCTGGCCGTTGCCATCTGGATGCTGGAACGCATCCTGCCGGCATCGATCACCCTGCTGCTGTGGGCTGCGCTGCTGATTCTCTGCTCCGTCTACCTGAACGCACTGGACGGTCTGCCGGTCGAAGCGTCGGGCTGGGCGCGGCTCTGGAAAGGTATCGGCGTGGTATCGCTGGTGTACGGTATCCTGCTACTGATCGGGGCCGCGAGCGGTGCTCATGACCCCTTGCAGCCGCTGCAGAATGTCATGGCAAAGCAGGGCGCGGCGCAAAGCAGCCAACAGGCCCACCTGCCTTTTATCAAAATAAAAAGCGTAACTGACCTGGAACGCGAGCTGGCTGACGCGGCCCGGCAAGGCAAACCGGTGATGGTGGACTTTTATGCCGACTGGTGTGTGAGCTGCAAGGAAATGGAAAAATACACCTTCGCCAAAGCGGATGTGCAGCGCGCGCTTTCCGGCACGGTGCTGTTACAGGCTGATGTCACCGCCAATGACGAGGACGACAAGGCGCTGTTGAAACACTTCCAGCTCATCGGACCGCCGTCAATGCTGTTTTACGACAGCAGTGGCAACAAGCGGCCGGAATTGAGCCTGGTGGGCTATAAACCGGCCGATGAGTTTGTGCAGCATGTACAGGAGTTGCAATAAGCAATTTCTCTACTGCCCCGTTAACACCCTCTCCCTCCAGAGGGTGTTGTAAAAGTCCCCTCTCCCCACCGGAGGGTGTTGTAAAAGTCCCCTCTCCCCCCCGGGAGAGGGTTAGGGTGAGGGGATCAGAAAAGCTAACGCTTTGATTTTTATATCCCCTCATCCCAGCCTTCTCCCCCAGGGGACCCTCTCTCGCCTGACGGCGATTCACCTTGTCCCGGAGGGAGAAGGGGCTACAACCTTTTGCGACACCCTCCCGGAGGGAGAGGGGACTTTTACAACACTCTCCGGAGTGCAACTTAATGGGACAGCAATGAAGCGATTTTGTCTATTTCAGACTATATTTCTTGATCAGATCGTACATGGTCGGCCGGCTGACACCGAGCAGTTCGGAGGCCAGTGAAATCTTGCCTCCCACATGCCCCATGGCACGGACGATGGCCTGCCGTTCTACCTGCTCCCGAATTTCGCGCAGGTTAAAGGTACGGGTATCGTTGGTGCCCGCGCTCCCCAGTTCCAGATCAGACGTTGAGATCTGTTTGTGCTCCGCCATGATCACCGAGCGTTTCACCCGGTTCTCCAGCTCACGCACGTTGCCCGGCCATGGATAAGCCTCGATCGCCGCCAGCGCATCCTTACTGAAGCGGTGCTGGAATTTACTCATCGATTTGCTGAATTTTTCCAGAAACACACGCGCCAGTAACAAGGCATCGCCTTCGCGTTCGCGTAACGGCGGAATACGGATACTGATTTCGCTGATGCGGTAGTAGAGGTCTTCGCGGAAACTGTTTTCACGCGCCAGATGTGGCAAATCCTTGTGCGTGGCACAAATCACCCGCACATCGACGGGAATCTCCTGACGGCCGCCGACACGTTCGATAATACGCTCCTGCAGGAAACGCAGCAGCTTGGCCTGCAGTGACATCGGCATATCGCCGATTTCATCGAGGAACAGCGTGCCGCCGTGGGCAACTTCGATCTTGCCCATTGTCTGTTTGACAGCGCCGGTAAATGCTCCTTTTTCGTAACCGAACAGTTCACTTTCCAGCAGATTCTCGGGGATTGCCGCACAGTTGATGGCGACAAACCGGCCTGCCGATCGACCACTCAGCGAATGCACCGCACGGGCGAGCAATTCCTTACCGGTACCCGATTCGCCGAGCACCAGAACCGTGGCATCGGCCGGTGCAACTTTCTCAACAGTCCGGCATACCTTCAGCATCTGCGGGCTGGCGGTAATCACACCCTCCAGTGGAGATTCACCACCTGAGACATGCAGGCGCTGGTTTTCATCTTCAATCTCGTGCAAGCGGTAAGCACGATTGACGATAAAGCCGAGCAGATCAGCATCGATGGGCTTGTAGAAAAAATCGTAGGCCCCCATACCGATCGCCTGCAGCGCGTGCTGGCGGTCGTTATTGCCGGTAACCACAATGACCTTGGTGGCTGGTGATCTGGACAGAATCGCTTCAAGCGTTTGAAAACCTTCACTGGTCCCGTCCGCGTCGGGCGGCAGACCCAGATCCAGGGTGACAACGGGTATACGGTATTTTTCCAGCTCGCTCAGCGCGGCCTGGCGATCACCGGCAATAACAACGTCGAACCCTTCAAAACACCACTTGAGCTGTGTCTGTAATCCGGGATCGTCCTCAACAACCAGCAGTTTCCTTGAGTCGGTGCTCATCAATCTTTCCATTCTTCGAATTGTCGGAGGACCTTACACTACTTTTCGTTTCTTCGCTAATCGGAATTCGCACCCGAAAGGTCGTTCCTTCGTTAACGCGGCTGATGACCTCCACCTCACCCCCCAGCCCGCGAATAAATTCCCGCGTCTCATAAACACCTATCCCCATTCCTGTTTTTCCCTTGGTGCTGACGAAAGGCTTGAACAGGCCATCACGTATAAAGGCTTCGTCCATACCCGCGCCAGTATCCTGGACCTCGATGACCGCCTGGTCATGCTGTTTGAATAATCGAATAATCACCATACCCTGATCCGGGGTGGCATCCTGCGCATTGCGGACCACATGACCGATGACGGCAGCGAGCCGGTCACGGTCAGCCCGGACGTAGAGTCCGGTTACCTGACAGTCGAGCCCCGGCTGCGGGGAGCCGGCCGACATGGTCGTCATTACATCGTCCAGAACCTCACAAACGTCCACTGACGCACGCTGCTGCCCGGCATCAGGCCCGCCGCGCAGGTGCGCCAAAAGCCGGTTCATTTTATTGACCGAGTTCTCCACCGTCTGAATGGCGTCTTCCATAAACTGTGGATTGTTCTTGTGTCGGGCGGCATTTGTTACCACCAGCGATAACTGGGCAATCAGGTTCTTGAGGTCGTGCATGACGTAAGCAGACAGGCGGTTGCACGCCTCGAACTGCTTGGCCTGAGACAGGGCCTGCGCCGCATCCAGCTGCGCGAGATGTGCCGCGGACTGACGGCCGACGATACGCAACAGGTCATAGTCTTCCCAGTTCATGGCATGCATCACCGGCGGTCGGGCCAGCACCACCATACCCAGCAGGCGATCATGGAAAACCAGCGGCGTAATCAGCCATGCATTTTCAATCCGGTCGAACCAGTCCGGAAACACCAGGCCTTTATAGAGATGAGGTGCAAGATCGTACTCCTGGCAGTTAATAATCCATTCTTCATCGCCAAGATAGCCTGCCAGCGAACTGCCCGCAGGCAGATAACAGTCAACATCGGGCATCGGCATCTGCCAGTTGGCCACCAGCTCATAGCGGTGTCCATCCCGATACAGCCACAACAGGCCGCCCGGACACTCAAAGATATTGGCAATGGCTTTAATGGTACGTTCGCGCAGCTGCTCGTTAGGCTCTTCAGTCGTGAGCGTGTGAATGAAACGCAGCCACTCCTCGCGGTATTCAAACTTGTAGTGGAAAAAATGCTTGTTGATTAAAACACGCAGGCTGGCGCGCAACTGGGCCGAAAACAGCAATATCGTCAATACCAGCACGGCACCAAACAGGAAGATCACCTGTGCAATCGCGCCCCAGGTGCCGCCATATTCACGGATAACATAACCACCCGCGCCAATCGCCAGAAGATAGAGTCCCGCGCCTAATAATGCCGTGGTATGAAACACCACGCGGCGGGAAACAAAAATATCCAGAGACCAGTGCGGATCGCGAACAGCGGCTATGCCGATGACCGGCACCACCAGGGCATTGATAAAACCGCGCGCATTCCAGATCGCCTGATCAACCTCCTGGAATAGCAGGGCGTGCGAATAGAGGTAAAAGTCATAAGCGAACAGAGCGCCCAGCCCCATGCAAAGATACTTCACCGACCGCCTGGACTCGGCACGTGCATTGCGAATCACCTGCTCGACCAGCACCAGCCCCGTTATCGCCATCGCCAGGAAACCGGCGATGAGAAAATCGATGCCGCCGGCTGCGGCCACAGGATGACTGGCTGCGACCCGGTACAGCACCAGGGTCATCATGAGCAGTGAGAAGCTGGCAAACACGCTTAGCGTGCGCCGGAAATAACGGCCGGCCGCGGCGGGCTGCCGGAAAGCCGCACTGAGCACCCGAATCAAAAACGCAAACAGGGCCAGATTACGCAGTGGTTCGAGCAGGTATGCCGGGAGTAAAGATAAATCGTAACTAATGCAATACGCGGTAACACCCAACCACACCGCGCTGACCAGTGACGCCAGCATCAACGCCACTTTGTGGGGACGCCCCCGCTGCCCGGTCATCAGCACCAGAGACAGGATCAGAAAGACCCCGGCTCCGGTCGCATAGCTGATTGCACCGATATTATCCATCCAGATACTTCCCTGAGGTTGCCGTTAAAGCAAAACAGCTGGCTTCCAACATCGCCCTCACTCCATGTCTGTATCAAACAGACGTGCAGGTCATTGGCAAACCTCCGAAACAGGAGTAAGACTATAACGCAATGTAGCAGTAAATCACCAGATCATTACACCGCCGACACCCTGCTGCGAGAATTAAAAACCCAGACATTGTTGCTTATCAGTTTGATTCTCGGCAGATTTTCCCGATTCTTTAGATCGGCGCAGGAAAACCCGGTCGGCGATTTTTACATATTTCCAATCACTAACACTCCGCTAACCCCCGCTCCCTCCGGAGGGTGTTGGGGAGAGGGGATCAAATAACGCTCACAAGCCCTTCAATGCCGCACGAGCCTCTTCGATACCCTCATAACTGAACTCACCATCTGTGGCCCTGGTCAGGTGCTCGGAAGCCGCCGCTTTATTCCCCAGCTTCAGGTAGACCATACCCAGGTGATAGCGAAACACCGGCACCTCAGGCGATTGCTCAACAACCCCCTTGAGGATTTCAACTGCCTTTTCATATTCACCTTTGCGGTAATAGATCCATCCCGCCGTGTCCAGGAAAGCCGG
>CBFDBP010000212.1:0-6430 GCA_965603065.1 uncultured Gammaproteobacteria bacterium | reverse complement strand
TGGCGGAGAGGGAGGGATTCGAACCCTCGGAACCCAGAGGGTTCACTTGATTTCGAGTCAAGCCCGTTCGGCCAGCTCCGGCACCTCTCCTGAGTCTGATTTTACCTTGAATATCAATGGGAAATAACACATGCTAGGCATGCATCCCAAAGCAAGGCGCATTGTACCCTATGCTTTAGCTTGAAGGCTAAACTTTCCCGGCCTCGGCCCACTTAACTGGTTAATGGTTGATGATTAAAGCTATTCCATAAAGAAGCCATGCGTTTAACCCTCATCATGTTCACCCTGTTCATCGCCGCTTGTGATTTGTTCCCACAATCCCGATTGGACCGCGTCAAGGATGAGGGCGTGCTTAAGGTGCTGACCCGCAACAGCGCCACGACCTATTACCAAGGACCCCATGGACCAGCCGGGCTGGAATACGATCTGGTGGCAGGTTTCGCGGAGTACCTGGGTGTAAAACTGAAACTGGAAACACCGGAAACATTGTCACAGGTTCTTCACATGATCCAGGCCGGTGAAGCCGATATCGCCGCAGCCGGTTTGACCGTCACCGATGAGCGTAGGGCACTCTTCAACTTTAGCACCAGCTACCAACGCATAACCCCGCAACTGGTTTACCGGGTCGGTACACGCCCCCCGAAAAACCTGGATGCCCTGCACGGCAGTCTCGAGGTTGTAGCCGACAGCAGTCACGCCGAACGACTGCGATCCCTGCAGGAGAAGCACCCGGAATTATCGTTTCAGAAAACCAGCGAACTGGACAGCGAAGAACTTCTCAGCCTGGTCTGGGAGCAGGTCATCGATTACACGGTGGCCGACTCCAACGAAGTTGCAATAAGCCGTCGTTTCTACCCGGAACTCCGGGTCGCATTCGATATCAGTTCCCCGGAAGCACTGGCCTGGGCCTTCCCGTCCGGAGAAGATCGAAGTCTGATCGAAAAGGCCGATGAATTTTTAAACCGGCTGAAAGAAAACGGCCAGCTCGATCGCTTGCTGAAACGTTATTACGCGTATGTTTCCGATTTCGACTACGTGGGGACACGCCGTTACATGAAACACATTGACCAGCGTTTACCGCGTTACCAGGCCTGGTTCGAGCAGGCCGGAAAGGACACCGGTGTGGACTGGCGGCTGTTGGCGGCCATCGGTTACCAGGAATCACACTGGAACCCGAAAGCTGTTTCGCCAACCGGCGTACGCGGACTCATGATGCTGACCCAGGCCACGATGCAGCAAATGGGTATTGACAAGGACCGCCATGATGCCCAGGCCAGTATCGAAGGCGGAGCCCGCTATATCGCCAGGGTAAGAAAAAGAATCCCCGAACGGATCAAGGAACCTGATCGCACCTGGATGGCCCTGGCGGCCTACAACATCGGTTATGGGCACCTGGAGGACGCGCGTATTCTCGCCCAGAACGCTGGTGCCGCCCCGGACAAGTGGATCGACTTGAAAAAGTATCTGCCGCTGCTGAGCCAGAAAAAATGGTACAAACAAACGCGTTATGGCTATGCTCGCGGCCGTGAGCCGGTGCGCTACGTTGAAAATGTGCGCAGCTATTACGATATCCTGGTCTGGATAACGGACAAGGAACGCGCACCCAACCGGCGAACACCGGCACTCACTGTGGATTCCCCGGCGTTATGAGTCAGGCAACCTGAACCGGGATGGCGGTTCTCTGGCGCAGGATGCGGTTGTCAGCGTCCAGATAAACCAGTCGCGGGTGGAATCCCGCGGCTTCCTGCTCGCTCAGTACTGCGTAGGTACAGACAATGATGCGGTCACCCGGCTCGGCTTTGTGCGCCGCCGCACCGTTGATGGAAATGATGCCCGAACCCTGCTCGGCCCGAATGGCATAAGTAGTGAACCGCTCGCCGTTGGCCAGATTATAGATATGAATCTGTTCATATTCGTGGATAGCGGCGGCCTCCAGCAATCCACTGTCTATGGCGCACGAACCCTCGTACTCGAGTTCCGAGTGGGTCACGTGTGCGTGGTGCAACTTGGATTTCAGCAGCGTAATCTGCATCCGTCGTCAATCCTAAGGAGATCTGGGACGGCTATTATCCCAAGATCCGTAATCCCCTGCAAACCTTGGAAATCGCGGTATTTTACACGCGTACATTGTCAATCAGCCGGGCGCGGCCGAGGCGGGCCGCCGCCAGTACCACGGCGCGAGTATTACCCGGTTCGATCGGCTGCAGCGTTGCCGCATCACGGATACTGACGTAGTCGGGTGCAAACCCGGCCCGTTCGAGCCCTTGTATCGCCTGCGCTTCGAGTTCGGCGAAGGGCTGCTGCCGGTCGCGCACCCCCTCGGCCACCTGACACAGGGTCTGGTAGAGCACGGGGGCCCGCTCGCGTTGCCCGGCGCTCAGGTACTGGTTACGCGAACTCATCGCCAGGCCATCCGCTTCGCGCACCGTTGCCACAGCCTCAATGTCCATGGGCCAGCAAAGGTCCTTCACCATGCGGCGGATGACCGCCAGTTGCTGATAGTCTTTTTCCCCGAAAACCGCGATATCGGCTTGTACCAGATTGAAAAGACGCGCCACCACGGTCGCCACGCCGACAAAAAAACCGGGGCGGGAATCGGCCTCCAGACCTTCGCCCACACCCGGCACCTGCACGCGCGTGGTTTCATTCAGGCCTGACGGATAGATCAGATCGACAGCTGGAGCGAACAACAGGTCCGCCTGCTCCTGATCCAGCTGCGCCTTGTCGTCGTCCAGTGTGCGTGGATAGGTCTCAAAATCCTCACCGGGTCCGAACTGCATCGGGTTGACGAAGATACTGACGATGACGCGATCGCTAAGCGACCTGGCGCGTCGCACCAGCTGCAAGTGGCCTTCATGCAGGTTGCCCATGGTAGGTACAAAACCGATGCGTTCCCCGCAACGGCGCCAGCCCTGCACCAGCTCACGCAAGTCATCAAGCCCGCTAATACTATCCATCAGGAAAAACTGTGCTGTGACGCCGGGAACCGCCCGGCCTTGACGGCCTCAACAAAAGCGTGCAGGGCGCCGGGTATATCGTCGCGGTCTTCCAGGAAGTTATGCGAGAAGGTCGGGCTTCTCCCCGGCGTGATACCCAGCAGGTCATACAACACCAGCACCTGCCCGTCACAATCCGGGCCCGCGCCTATTCCGATGGTGGGTATGTGAAGGCTTTGACTCACCTGCCTGGCCAGGTCGGCGGGTATACACTCCAGCACCAGCACAGAAGCGCCTGAATCTTCCAGCAGGCGGGCGTCTTCCAGCAGGCGTTGGGCGGATTCTGCATCTCGCCCCTGCACCCGGTACCCGCCCAGCTGATGTACCGACTGTGGCGTCAAACCGAGGTGTGCGCACACCGGAATGCCGTGTTCAGTCAAGGCACGAACAATATCGACGACTTCACGACCGCCTTCCAGTTTTACCATGTGCGCGCCGGCTCTCATCAGGCGTGCCGCATTTCCCAGCGCCTGGTCAACGCTGCTGTAGCTCATGAACGGCATGTCGACAATACGTAACGCGAACTGCCCGGCACGCGCGACGCAGGAGGTGTGATAGATCATATCCGCCATCCTCACCGGCAGGGTCGAGTCGTGCCCCTGCACCACCATGCCCAGCGAATCTCCCACCAGTAGCACGTCAACGCCCGCCTGTTCCAGAAGACAGGTAAAACTGGCGTCGTAGCTGGTCACGCAGGTGATCTTTTCACCCCGTTCTTTCAAACGCAGCAATGAAACACAGGTCACAGCGTCACGATCAACCATTTTTTTCCCCGGGCGTTGACACGCGCAAGGCGTCCGGCATGGGGTTGAAGTAGTGGCGGCGGCCGCTCCGTGCCAATGCCATCTGTTCCAGTAAGGCCAGGTAATCCGTTTCACTGTCCACCAGGTTGATCTCGGCTGCGTTCACAATCAGCAGGGGCGATTCATCATAGTAGTGGAAAAAACGGGTATAGGCGTCACACAGGGATTTCAGGTAGTTCGCTTCCATACCCCGTTCGTAAGCAATGCCTCGTTTGCCGATGCGCTTGAGCAACACATCCACCGGCGCCTGCAGATAGATCACCAGGTCCGGCTTTGGCACATCGATGGTCAAATGCGAATACACCTGTTCATAGAGATTGAACTCTTCCTGATCCAGTGTGAGTTTTGCGAACAGGCGGTCCTTGTCCATCAGGAAGTCGGAAACGCGTACCGGTTCAAACATGTCAGCCTGACGCAATTCCTGCATCTGCTGCGTACGCTGTAACAGGAAGAATAACTGCGTCTGCATGGCAGCGGCGCGCGGGTTACGGTAAAAGCGGTCCAGAAACGGATTATCGGCGGCGCCTTCCAGCAAAAGTTCACTGCCAAAGGTTTCCGCAAGGCGCCGCGCCAGGCTGGTCTTTCCAACACCAATCGGCCCCTCAACCACGATAAATCCTGGATTCTCCATGCCTGCCCCTCTTGATCGCTAACCGGCTGACTGCGCCGTTGCGGGCAGTCGGGACAGACCGGCATCGGGACACTGTTCCAGCAGGGACTGCACACGACCCAGCCCGGGGATTTCAAGTTGTCCGTTGATTTCTGCCAGCGGGTATAGAACAAAACTGCGTGCTGCTATGCCCGGGTGAGGGATTTTCAAACGCTCTGTAGCAACCACACATTGACCATACAACAATATATCCAGATCGAGTGTTCTCGGACCCCAGCGCTGTGTCCGTACACGGCCCTGCACCCGTTCAATGCCCTGCAACTTGTCGAGCAAGGCTTCGGGTTCAAGCCCTGTACTCAACTTTACAACCGCATTCACGTAATCGGGCTGATCCTGCGGCCCCATTGGCGCACTGCGGTACAGTGACGAACGGTCCTGCAGACGGATTTGTGACAGACCAGCCAGCGCCTCGATCGCTGTTTTCACCTGAGACTCGGGATTATCCAGGTTACTGCCCAGACCAATGTAAGTCAGCACTTCAGTCATTGGAATCCGAAACTGGCTTGCGCTTTCTTGGCCTGCGCCGGCGTTTTTTCCTGGCTGGCGCGGATACAACCATCTTGTCACGCTCACCGGCATTCAGCGTCTGGAATTCGGTCCACCAGTCGGCCAGTTCCCTGGAGGCTTCGCCGGTTTCGCTGCGCAACAAAAGAAAATCGTACGCCGCCCGAAAGCGCGGATGCTCCAGCATACGGTAAGGCGACTTGCCACGCCGGCGCTCGAAACGGGACTGCAGCATCCAGATTTCCCGCATGGGGAAACTGAAGCGCTTGGGCAGAGAGGTTGCCTGTACCTGCTCAGAGGTAATCTGGTTACCGGCGAGCTGGGCAGCCTCCAGCGCCGTCATTCCCTGATCCAGCAAGGCCTGTGTCCGCAAACGTATGGGTTCCCACAACAAGGCGGCATAGAGAAAGGCCGGTGTCACCGGCTTGTCTTCCGCCAGGCGTTTATCGGTATTCTCAAGAGCGCGCAGCACAAAGCTAATGGGAAATCCCTGCTCTTCGTGACTCAGTGCCTCCTCCGTCATCGGGAACAGGCGGCGAAACAGATCATAATGACGCAGCAGCTCGAACGTCGTTACCGCACAGCCACCCAGGAACAGTTTCATGACTTCCTCGAACAGACGTGCGGAGGGGATATCTTCCAGCAGATAGTCCAGCTCATGTATGGCAGCTTCGCTGTCCGGATGAATACGGAAGCCGAGCTTGGCAGCAAACCGGACCGCCCTCAGCATGCGCACCGGGTCTTCGCGATAACGCTGCTCGGGGTCACCAATCAGGCGCAAGGTACCGGCTTTCAGATCCTCAAGGCCGTCCACGTAATCGACCACGGAAAAATCCTTGATGTCGTAATAAAGCGCATTCACCGTAAAATCGCGGCGCCAGGCATCGTCTTCGATACCGCCATAGACGTTATCGCGCAGGATACGGCCTTGCTCGGAATGCGCGCTGTCGCCGTCGTCATGAGACTGGTCATCGTGACGTCCACGGAAGGTGGCAACCTCGATAATCTCGCGGCCGAAACGGACGTGCGCCAGACGGAAACGGCGCCCGATCAGTCGGCAGTTTCTGAACAGGTGCCTGATCTCATCCGGGGTCGCATCGGTAGCCACGTCAAAATCCTTGGGTTCCCGTCCCAACAACAGGTCACGCACCCCGCCCCCTACCAGAAAACTCTGGAACCCGGCCTCTTTGAGGCGGTACAGCACCTTCAACGCACTGGAACTGATGCTGGCCCGCGAAATCGTGTGCTCGGGCCGGGAGATGATGGCAGGCTGGACGCTACCGGAACCGATATCGCCTTGATTATCCACTCTAATTAGCTTGTCCCTCAATCACTGGGGCGTATAATAGCACTCTGCTGAATTCCATACAGCGTTCATAACGCTCCCTTCGTCTAGCGGTCAGGACACTGGCCTCTCACGCCGGTAACAGGGGTTCGATTCCCCTAGGGAGCACCAA
>CBFDBP010000211.1:0-6449 GCA_965603065.1 uncultured Gammaproteobacteria bacterium | reverse complement strand
TTTCCTTAGCGTCCTTAGCGTCCTTAGCGGTTACCCTTCATGAGCATACACATATCCAATCAAGCGAGCAGGAACCTGCACATGAAAGCCTTTTCTGAATCCTGCGAGCAGAATCGCGCACCGATTCTTGAAGTTCTGCGTATTGAGCTGGCCGGCAAATCAAGCCTGCTGGAGATCGGCAGCGGCACGGGTCAACACGCCGTCTATTTTGCACCGGAATTCCCCGAACTGATCTGGCAAACCAGCGATGTGGCAGAAAGCCATGCCGGGATCAGGGCCTGGCTGGGCGATACCGGTGTGACAAACGCGCTACCACCCTTTGCCCTCGATGTCTGCAAGGATGCATGGCCCACCGCTCGCTACGACGCGATATTCAGCGCCAATACGGCACATATCATGTCGTGGCCGGAAGTTGAATGTTTCTTTGCAGGTGTTGGTCAGGCGCTGGAAGCAGGCGGGGTATTCTGCTTATACGGTCCGTTCAACTACAACGGCAACTATACCAGTGAGAGCAATGCACGCTTTGACCAATGGCTCAGGGAACGCGACCCGTTAAGCGGGGTGAGGGATTTCGAAGCTTTGCAGGCACTGGCCGGACAAGCGGGCCTGCTATTGAAGGAAGACTATGAAATGCCGGCCAACAACCGAACGCTGGTATGGTGCAAACACAGCTGATCCGGTTGCGGCCGGCCTGGCACTGCCGAACATCCTTATTCGAAGTGACCTTCAAGCCAGGGCTTGAACAGCAGCGCAACCCCGAAAGCCACCACGTAATCCATTTCGGGGCCGGCAGAAACCAGCGATTCCAGTGAGGGTATACCGACAACCGCCAGTACTGCGAACAGAATTAAAATATACTGATACATCGTCCTTACTCCTGATCCGTTAAAAACAACGCTATTTGACGGTTTCAGTATGCGTGCATCAGGTCAAGGCTTCTGTGAACAGCTCACTGTTCTTACATGAATCCCTTCACAAATTCAGAACGTTTCCGGTTTTTTTCGTGTTTTTTTACGCAACCGTCACCGGTGGCAGTCCGGCACGGTTGTTTTTCGAATCCTGCCGGCGAATGACCTCCTGTACCGAAGGTCGGCTAAGGAACTCTTCCAGCGAGATACTATCCAGAAAACCATATATTTTTTTCGATAAACCGCACCACAGTTCATGCGTCAAACAGGATTCTTCGTCCTCACAGTTGGAATCCCCGCCACAGGTAGCGTCAACTTTCTCGTCTACAGCGGCAATAATCGAAGCGATGGTGATTTCACCGGCCGGCCTGGCTAAGCGGTAGCCACCGCCGGGCCCACGCACTCCGCGTACCAGGTTGTCCTTGCGTAATTTGGAAAACAACTGCTCGAGATACGACAGTGAAATACTCTGGCAGTGCGAAATATCCGCCAATGTCACCGGTCCCCCGGGTTCGTGGATGGCGAGATCCATCATTGCCGTAACGGCATAACGACCTTTCGTGGAAAGTCTCATCTGGGAACCTGCTTCAACTGCGACTGTATCCCACCATAAATAAACCATGCAACTCAGTCAAGTATTATCGAGCAGTCACTGATCCATCAGGATTCGAAACTGAGTGCCTGTTCATTTTCAATCAGTTGCAGGGCTTCGCTGAGCTGCTCCCGGGCCGGCGAGAAGCCGTGCCCGTGACGAAGACAGTAGCCCAGCCACTTGTGCAGGAAACGATTCGCCTGCCACTTGATTTCTATGGAATACTGATTTCGGAAACGGTCATATTCGGCATCGCGGCGACCCGACCTGCCTCCCCGCGAAATAACCTCTGCCATCTGTGCATCATGATACATACGCACCACAACATCAGGTGCTGGAAAAGAATCACCATTATCTGCAAACTGATGAGTAAGATGCAGGGTCGACGTATACTTACAGCGCTCCCGAACAGTCAGGTGCAAATCCAGCGTACCTTTAACTGCAGACGTACTGTGGTCTTGTACAGCGCCCAGATCAGGTACAAGCTGCCTTAACTGAATATAGTTCAGCTCATAAAGCTCCATGAGCGCCGGCAAGTCACGTGCCCGCACACCTGGATGAACTACTTTTTGTTTACTCGAATAACGCATAAACAGAGTTTAACATAGTAAAATGGCGCTTCGTTCAAGACCTGAGTCTATTTAAGGCCTCTATCGGCTATAGACAGTCAAGCTTAATGCTTGACAAACCGCATCAAAGAACCTACACAACAGGATCGTTGCCACAATGAACAACATTGAAGTCAATACTCAGCCCTACTCCGACCAGCGACCGGGCACCTCCGGTCTGCGAAAAAAAGTGTCTGTGTTCCAGCAGGAAAACTATCTGGAAAATTTTGTACAGTCGATATTCGACAGCCTTGAGGGTTATCAGGGAAAAACGCTGGTGGTGGGTGGTGACGGCCGCTATTACAACCGGCATGCAGTGCAAGTCATATTACGCATGGCAGCAGCCAACGGTATCGGGCGCGTTCTGGTCGGGCGTGGCGGTCTGCTTTCCACACCGGCAGTGTCCTGCATTATCCGCAAATACCAGGCCTTCGGTGGCATTGTACTTTCTGCCAGCCATAATCCGGCCGGACCCGATGGTGACTTCGGTATCAAGTACAACATCGGCAACGGCGGGCCTGCACCTGAAAAAATCACCGATGCCATTTACCGGAAGAGCCAGCAGATCCAACATTACCGTATTGCCGATTGCGGTGAACTGGACCTGGATAAAACCGGTGAACAACAACTCGGCTCCATGCATATCGAGATTATCGATCCGGTCGCGGATTACGCCGAACTCATGCAACACCTGTTTGATTTTGACCGCATTCACAGTCTCATCAATTCCGGACTGTTCAGCATGCGCTTTGATGCCATGCACGCCGTCACCGGCCCCTATGCGGTTGAAATATTCGAGAACCGCCTGGGTGTAACTCCGGATGAGATCATGAATGCCGAACCCAGGGAGGATTTCGGCGGCGGACACCCGGATCCCAACCTGGTGTATGCAAAACAGCTGGTGGATGTTCTGTTCGCCGCCAATGCTCCGGACTTTGGCGCGGCATCCGACGGTGATGGCGACCGCAATATGATTCTTGGTCACAGATGTTTTATTACACCCAGTGACAGTCTCGCGGTATTGGCGGCCAATGCCCACCTGACACCGGGATACAGCCGGGGTCTGGCCGGCATCGCCCGATCCATGCCGACATCGCAGGCTGCTGACCGTGTTGCCGAACGGCTGGGTATCGAATTATTCGAGACACCGACCGGCTGGAAATTTTTCGGCAACCTGCTGGATGCCGGAAAAGCCACCCTGTGCGGTGAAGAAAGCTTTGGCACCGGCTCCGACCATGTGCGGGAAAAGGATGGCCTCTGGGCTGTATTGTTCTGGCTGAATCTGCTCGCCGTACGCAGGGAATCCGTGCAGGAAATCATTACCGGTCACTGGCGCAGTTACGGCCGCAACTATTATTCGCGTCATGACTATGAAGCGGTAAATGCCGATGGCGCAGGCCAGTTGATGGATGCCTTACGCACAGCGAATGGCTCACTGACAGGTAAGCGCTACGGCGACTATGAAGTGGCCTTCAGTGATGATTTTTCCTATACCGACCCGGTCGATGGCTCCATCAGTGAACACCAGGGTATTCGCATCGGCTTCACCGATGGATCGCGCATGGTATTTCGTTTGTCCGGCACCGGCACCGAAGGCGCCACCCTGCGACTGTATCTGGAACGTTTCGAGCCCGACCCGGAACGGCAGTCACTGGATGCCCAGGACGCTCTGTCAGAGCTGATCCGGATTAGCGAAGATATCGCCCGGATTCGCCACCACACTCAGCGAGACGCACCGTCGGTCATCACCTGATGGATGAAACAGCAGAACTCACAGACCGCGACGACTTCCTCGCAGGGCTGGACTTACCCGCTCACTGCATACTGAGTGAGGACTCGGAGCTGCGCCCGTACGAATGCGACGGTCTGTCGGCCTATCACCAGGTGCCCTGGCTGGTACTGCTGCCGGAAACCGTGCAGCAGGTGCAGTCGATTCTGGGCTACTGCCATCAGCGCAAAGTACCGGTCGTTGCGCGCGGCGCCGGTACCGGCCTGTCCGGCGGAGCCCTGCCATTGGCCAATGGTGTTTTACTCAGCCTGGCCAGGTTCAACAACATTCTCGATATCGATTTGGCCAATCGCCTGGCGCGTGTACAGCCCGGTGTGCGCAACCTGGCCATTTCACAGGCCGTTGCAGAACATGGCCTTTACTATGCCCCTGATCCCTCGTCCCAGATCGCCTGCTCGATCGGTGGCAATGTGGCCGAGAATGCCGGTGGCGTGCATTGCCTCAAATACGGGCTCACGGTACACAATATCGCGGCAATCAAAGTGGTCTGTATGGATGGGGAACTGCTGAACATCGGCAGCCATGCACTGGACAGCGGCGGCTACGATCTGCTCGCGCTGATGACCGGCTCCGAAGGTCTGCTGGGTGTCATTATTGAAGTCACGGTAAGGCTGCTGCCGGTTCCGGAGACGGCACAAGTGCTGCTTGCCGCATTCGATTCGGTGGAGACCGCCGGTCATGCCGTCGCCGAAATCATTTCGGCCGGTATCCTGCCCGCGGGTCTGGAAATGATGGACAGTCTGGCGATTCGCGCCGCCGAGGACTTTGTGCATGCCGGTTACCCGGATGATGCAGCGGCCATTCTGCTATGTGAACTCGATGGCACCCGGGCCGAGGTCGAAGTCCGGATCAGCGAAGTGCAGGAACTTCTGACCGGCATGGGTGCCAGGGATGTGCGCCTGGCACACGACGACCAGGAACGCCAGAAATTCTGGGCAGGGCGCAAAGCCGCTTTTCCCGCTGTGGGGCGCATATCCCCCGATTATTACTGCATGGATGGCACCATTCCCCGCAAACACCTGGGCAAGGTTTTGGCGACCATCAGCCAGTGGTCAAGTGAGTATGATCTGCCCGTTGCCAACGTATTTCATGCCGGTGACGGCAATCTGCATCCCCTGATTCTGTACGACGCCAACAAACCCGGTGAACTTGAACGCACCGAAGAATTCGGCGGCCGCATTCTGGAGCTGTGCATTTCGGTGGGCGGCACCATCACCGGCGAGCACGGCGTCGGCATGGAAAAGATCAATCAGATGTGTGTACAGTTCAACGAGGATGAACTGCAACAATTCCACGCCATCAAGAAAGCTTTTGACCCGCAGGGCCTGCTGAATCCCGGCAAGGCGATCCCCACCCTGGCACGCTGCGCCGAATTCGGGCGCATGCACGTGCATGGAGGCGAGCTGCCTTTTCCTGAACTGGAACGGTTTTAATGATCGAGCAGGACCTGACAGAGTCATTGCGCGAACGGATAGCCAGTGCCTGTGCCGGCAAAACGCCTGTCTCGATCCGCGGCGGCAACAGTAAACGCTTTTACGGGCACCCTTGTGAGGGCGAGATAGTCGACGTCTCACAGCACACCGGCGTGCTGGAATACGAACCCTCCGAACTGGTGATCCAGGCACGTGCCGGAACAGCCCTGGCTGACATTGAAACGCTGCTCGACCAGCACCGGCAGATGCTGGCTTTCGAGCCCCCGCATTTTTCACCGAAAAGCACACTGGGTGGTGCGGTTGCATCCGGCCTGGCCGGTCCGGGACGGCCCTTCACCGGTTCGGTTCGCGACTCTGTTCTGGGTGTTGGCCTGATCAACGGTCGTGGCAAAGCCCTCAAATTCGGTGGTCAGGTGATGAAAAATGTCGCCGGTTATGACGTGTCGCGCCTGATGGCGGGTGCACTGGGGACACTGGGCCTGTTAACCGATGTATCCCTTAAGGTGCTGCCCAAACCGGCAAGCGAACACACCCTGCAACAGCTCTGCTCGCAACAGGAGGCCATACTTAGGTTCTCGCAATGGATGGCAAAACCCCTGCCTCTGTCCGCAGCCTGCTGGTTTGACGATCACCTCTACCTGCGACTGTCCGGGACCGGGACCGCTATACGGCAAGCGCAGCACCAGCTGGGTGACAAGCTGCTGGAACAGGCGCCCGACTGGTGGACATCCATCCGTGATCACCGGCATGATATTTTCCAACGCCAATCACCCCTTTGGCGTTTGTCCGTGCCACCCGCCACGCCGCCTCTGGCCATTCACGGAGAGTGGCTGATCGACTGGGCGGGCGGACAACGCTGGCTGTCCAGCGGTGAGTCCGCCGAGACGGTCAGGCGCATTACCGCCAGCGTTGGTGGGCACGCCACCCTGTTCAGGAACGGTGACAAGACAACAGACGTCTTTCACCCCCTGCCCGCCCCCTTGTTCAAGCTGCACCAGCGCTTGAAGCAGGCACTCGACCCCAACGGCATCCTGAATCCGGGCCGCATGTATAAAGGACTTTAACCCGCATTTCTCACGGGGCGGCAGGTAACCGACAGAAGGTATTGAATATATGATG
>CBFDBP010000210.1:0-6470 GCA_965603065.1 uncultured Gammaproteobacteria bacterium | reverse complement strand
TTCCCGGTGATAAACAATACCCAGCGAACGCTGTAGCGAGAGTTCTTCGACCGACAGCATACATATGTGCTTGTCCAGCATGGTGTTTGGCAGCAGGCTCCAGCCGATGCCAACCGAGACCAGCATCTTGATGGTCTCCAGGTAATTCGTTGAGAAAGTGACCTCCAGTTCCAGTCCCAGGCGACTGAATGCCTGCTCTGCAATCTGCCGGGTATAGGTATTGCTGGATGGCAGTACGGCGACATGTTGAGCCAGTTCGCCCAGCGTAACATCGGCTTTTCCTGTCAGTGGATGGCTGCGTGATACCACGATGCCCAGCGGGTCCTGCCAGATCACCTCGGTGGTCAGGTTGCTTGAAGGCGCGGGTGGCAAGGTCACTATCCCCAGTTCCAGGTCTCCGTGTTCCACCGCCACGCAGGCGGCCTCAGAATCCATGAATCGGATATCCAGGCGAACCTGGGGATACGCCTGCGTGTAGCGTTTCAATGTGGGTGGCAGACGGTGCAGACCAATATGGTGGCTGGTGGCAAAGCGCAGCGTGCCTCGAACCTCGTCGCTGAGGCTGGAAACGGCGCGTATGCTGTCTTTCAGTTCCACCAGCATATTCTGTGCGCGTGGCAGCAGGGCAACTCCCGCTTCCGTCAGCGTTACAGTCCGACCAATACGATCGAACAACCTGGTATCCAGTTCGCTTTCGAGCGCGGCGATCCGCTTGCTGACCGCAGGTTGGGTGAGGAACAGGTGCTCGGCGGCGACCGAAAATGAACCGGTTTCTGCGACGGCAACGAAGGCCTTCAGTGCGGCAAACTCCATTATTCCATATAGTAATATAAAATATGAAAAATATGAATTGGAGTTATTGACTGGGCTGTCCTAGGATATAGTCATATCGGGAGGTAGAGATGGTCGGCAAAACACTTTACGACAAATTATGGAATGCGCATCTGGTGCGGGAAGACGAGGACGGCACCGCCCTCATTTATATTGATCGTCATCTCGTCCACGAAGTGACATCACCCCAGGCCTTTGAGGGCCTGCGGCTGGCCGGGCGCAAGCCCTGGCGTACCGATTCCATTCTGGCGGTGCCGGACCATAATGTTCCGACCATCCACCGGGAAGGCGGTGTGGCCGGCATCGAAGATCCGGTCGCACGCCTGCAAGTGGAAACGCTCGACCAGAACTGTTCCGATTTCCATATTACCGAGTTTGATATGGGCGATATGCGCCAGGGTATCGTGCACGTGATAGGTCCGGAACAGGGTGCGACCCTGCCGGGTATGACGGTAGTATGCGGTGATTCACACACCTCGACGCATGGTGCCTTCGGCGCGCTGGCATTCGGCATCGGTACGTCTGAAGTGGAGCATGTACTGGCTACCCAGTGCCTGATCCAGAAGAAGTCGAAGAATATGCAGGTGCGTGTTGAAGGTGAACCGGGCCCCGGTGTGACCGCCAAGGATCTGGTTCTGGCCATCATAGGCAAAATCGGCACGGCGGGTGGTACCGGATATGCCATTGAATTTGCCGGCAGCGCCATAGAATCCTTGTCGATCGAAGGTCGGATGACCGTCTGTAATATGGCCATCGAAGCGGGTGCGCGCGCCGGTATGGTGGCTGTTGACCGGAAAACCATCGATTATGTTGAGGGGCGCCCCCAGGCGCCGCGTGGTGAGCAGTGGCAAATAGCCATGGCAAGCTGGCGCACACTTGTCAGTGATGAGGATGCGGAATTTGACCGGCTGGTTACTTTGAAGGCCGAAGACATCGAGCCCCAGGTTAGCTGGGGTACATCGCCGGAGATGGTTGTTGCCATTTCCGGTGTGGTGCCCGATCCCGAACAAGAATCTGATGAGGTCAAGCAAACCGGCATGCGCAAAGCGCTGGAGTATATGCAGCTGACTGCCGGGACGGCTATTTCAGACATTTCTCTGGATCGCATTTTCATCGGTTCCTGCACCAATTCGCGGATCGAGGATTTGCGTGAAGCCGCCGCAGTTGTCAGGGGACGCAAGGTCACAGCGACGATCAAACAGGCTATCGTTGTGCCCGGCTCCGGCCTGGTGAAGCGGCAGGCCGAAGAGGAGGGGCTGGACAGGATATTTACCGAGGCCGGTTTTGAGTGGCGTGAGCCGGGCTGTTCCATGTGTCTGGCCATGAATGCAGATCGTCTTGAACCGGGCGAACGCTGCGCTTCGACTTCAAACCGCAACTTTGAAGGACGTCAGGGTGCGGGTGGCCGTACCCACCTGGTGAGTCCGGCAATGGCGGCGGCAGCGGCGGTGACGGGCCATTTTGTCGATGTAAGAGAATTGCACCTGTAGGAGCGCCGCCCTTCGGCGCGATGATTTTGTGGTCGGGCAGGGCTCCGGCAGCGATTATTCAGGCGGATCTGAACATGCAGAAATTTACAACACTCGATGGTTTGGTGGCACCCCTGGATCGACCCAATGTCGATACCGACGCCATCATTCCCAAGCAATATCTGAAATCGATCAAGCGCAGCGGCTTTGGCCCCAACCTGTTCGATGACTGGCGTTACCTGGTGCCCGGCGAACCAGGTCAGGATCACAGTAAACGCAAGCTCAATCCGGATTTCGTGTTGAACCAGGCGCGTTACCAGGGTGCGCAGGTTCTGCTGGGACGGGAGAATTTCGGTTGCGGGTCTTCACGCGAACACGCCGTCTGGGCGTTGGAGGATGCAGGTTTTCGGGTGATTATAGCGTCAAGTTTTGCAGACATCTTTTTTAACAACTGTTTCAAGAACGGCGTGCTGCCGATCGTGCTCGATGCGCAAATTCTCGATGGTCTGTTCAAGGCAGTCGAGGCCGTGCAAGCGTACCATCTGCTGGTGAACCTCGAACAGCAGACGATCAGTAAACCCGACGGCGAAACTATACCCTTTAAAGTGGATGCGTTTCGCAAGCATTGCCTGTTAAATGGTCTGGATGATATCGGCCTGACGCTGCAGCATGCCGATGACATCAGGGCCTACGAAGAACGGCGCAGGCAGCAAGCGCCCTGGTTGTTTGGATGACGCGATTGCCAGCCCTGTTTAGCTATTAATACGGGGCGGTGCTTCGGTACGATTGTGTTTGCATATACTGAGGAGTACAGGAGTTGGTCGACATAAGCTTGCTGGGCACGCGGTGAATACATCCCTGTACGCTCGACGGCCGCGTCCATGCGGCCGACGGTCCCTCAAGCTTGTGTCGACCAACTCCTGCACTCCTTAGTATAGCGGCCCGGGGCGCGCTCCTGCGATAACAACAAGGTAGACTGGATATTATGACTGAGAAAGTTCTTATTTTACCCGGTGACGGCATTGGCCCCGAGATTATCGCCGAAGCTGTAAAAGTGCTGAACAAGCTGGTTGCCGATGGTCTGGATATCGAGCTGGAAGAGGGCGTGGTGGGTGGTGCTGCCTACGATGCCAAGGGGCACCCTCTGCCGGAAGACACCCTGCTTCAGGCGCGTGCCGCGGACGCTATTTTGCTCGGTGCCGTGGGCGGCCCGCAGTACGAGTCTCTGGACCGTTCGTTGCGTCCGGAGCAGGGTCTGCTGAGATTGCGTGCCGAGTTGGAACTGTTCTCCAACCTGCGTCCCGCTATTCTGTATCCGCAGCTGGCCGAGGCTTCCACCCTGAAGCCGGAGGTGGTATCGGGGCTGGATATTATGATTGTGCGTGAACTGACGGGCGGTATTTATTTCGGTCAGCCGCGCGGCGTGCGCACGCTCGACAACGGCGAACGGGAGGGTTTCAATACTCTGGTCTATCGCGAATCGGAAGTTGAACGTATCGGTCGTTCCGCGTTCGAAATCGCCCGCCTGCGTGGCAGGAGGGTCTGTTCGGTGGATAAGGCCAATGTGCTTGAGGTCAGCGAATTGTGGCGGCAGGTCATGCAGCGGCTTGGCGAAGATTTCCCGGACGTGGAGTTGAGCCATATGTACGTTGATAATGCCGCCATGCAGTTGGTGCGTGAACCCAAACAGTTTGACGTCATGGTAACGACCAATATGTTCGGCGATATTCTTTCGGATGCTGCCGCCATGCTGACCGGCTCCATCGGCATGTTGCCATCCGCATCGCTGGATGCCACCGGCAAGGGGATGTATGAGCCTATTCACGGCTCGGCACCGGATATCGCCGGGCAGGGTGTGGCCAACCCGCTGGCGACTATTCTGTCGGTCGCCATGATGTTGCGTTACAGTTTTGGCGAGGCGGGACTCGCGGAGCGTATTGAGGCTGCGGTAGGCACAGTCCTGGATCAGGGCTTGCGTACAGCGGACATCGCGGCGGAAGGACAGACTCCCGTAGGCACCGCTGACATGGGCGATGCCGTTGTCGCGGCCTTGGGTTGAGTTTTATCAACCACATGCCCCAGGGCACCCTCTCTTGCTACGCAATTCACCTTGAAGGACGCGAAGCTCACAGAGGAATAGCAATGAGCACGGAAGTTAGCCGACACAAGCTTTCGGGGCCGTCGGCAGCAGGGATGCTGCCGTCGAGCGTACAGGGACGTATTTACAGCGTGTCCCGAAAGCTTGTGTCGGCTAACTTCCGTGCGCCTTAGTAAATTTTTTGTGTCCTTTGTGGTTAAAAGGCTTTTTACTGGATTGAGGAGTTACCATGAGTCGCACATTTGATGTTGCCGTTGTCGGCGCCACCGGTGCCGTCGGTGAAGTGATGCTGGAAATTCTTGCCGAGCGGAATTTTCCGGTTGGCGAGGTCTACCCACTGGCCAGTGAGCGATCGGCCGGAAAAAAGGTCCGTTTCGGGAATAAACAGCTGACGGTGCAGAATCTGGCGGAATTCGATTTCAGCAAGACGCAGATCGGCCTGTTTTCGGCAGGCGCCTCGCTATCAAAGGTCTATGCACCCAAAGCGGCGCAGGCGGGCTGCGTGGTGGTGGATAACACCTCCCAATTCCGCTATGACGATGAAATTCCACTGGTAGTGCCGGAAGTGAATCCGGAAAAGATAGCCAACTACAAGGATCACGGTATTATCGCCAACCCGAACTGTTCGACCATACAGATGATGGTGGCGCTGAAGCCGATATACGATGCGGTGGGTATTGAACGCATTAATGTCTGTACCTATCAGGCGGTTTCCGGTACCGGCAAGGAGGCCATCGAAGAGTTGGCGAAACAAACGGCTGACCTGATGAATGCAAAGCCAATTGAGTGTGGCGTCTATGCCAAGCAGATTGCCTTCAATGTGCTGCCGCAAATCGACGTGTTCCAGGACAACGGCTACACCAGGGAAGAGATGAAAATGGTCTGGGAGACCCGCAAGATCATGGGCGATGAGTCCATACAGGTGAATCCAACTGCCGTGCGTGTGCCGGTCTTTTTTGGTCATTCCGAGGCCGTACACATAGAAACCGGCGAAAAGATGACAGCCGATGACTGCCGTGAATTGCTCACCCGCTCACCGGGTATCGAAATACTGGATGAACGCCGGGATGGTGGTTACCCGACCGCTGTTACCGAGGGGGCAAATAACGATCCGGTGTACGTCGGCCGCATTCGTGAAGATATCTCTCATCCCAGAGGTTTAGATTTATGGGTGGTCGCCGATAATGTGCGCAAAGGGGCAGCCCTTAACAGTATTCAGATAGCTGAATTGCTGATAAAAAATCACCTCTGATATATCCTTGCAGGGGCTGGTTTGGAGGGCTGCCAGTTGTGTACAGGGTCCGGTCGGGAGAACGACCGGGTTCGCCATATTGTTGCGAACAAGGGAAAAGGGGACTTTTATGTTCAGGAAATCGGCCTTGGCAATGGCAATGCTGGGCGCATTGGCCACAGGAAACGTGGTTGCTCTGGGACTAGGTGAGATCGATCTAAAATCATCTCTGAATCAACCGCTTAATGCAGAGGTGGCGCTACTCTCCGCGACGGATGCCGAACTGCAGGAACTCAAGGTTGCAATCGGGTCGAGCGCGGCTTTTGAAAATGCGGGTCTTGAACGTCCCCTGTTCCTGACCAAGCTCAGATTTGACGTAAAAACCAACGCTGACGGCAAACCGGTGGTACGGATTACCAGCCGTGACGCGGTTCAGGAGCCGTTTCTGGACTTCCTGCTGGAGATTTCCTGGAGTAAGGGCCGCCTGTTACGCGAATACACGGTACTGGTCGACCCACCGGTCACCATGCCTGCCGCCGCACCGGCACTTCAGGCACCCGTTGCGCAGCAGCTAACGCCGTCTGCTCGCGCCACGGATTCTTATCAGCCGGCACGCCGCGTCACCCATACTGCACAGATGCCGCCGGTTTCAGTGGCGCCTGGAGAATATAGGGTCCAGCGTAACGATACCCTGTGGAAGGTGGCGTCGCAGGTTCGGCCCGATACAGGCGTAAGCGTGGAGCAGACCATGCTGGGATTGTTGCGTGCCAACCCAGAGGCTTTTCTGGACAACAACATTAATAACCTGAAAGCGGGCGTTATCCTGCGTGTGCCGAGTCGC
>CBFDBP010000209.1:0-6536 GCA_965603065.1 uncultured Gammaproteobacteria bacterium | reverse complement strand
CACGCTTGAGTCAGTTATTTTGCCTTTGGTGCGCTTGAAATAGCCCAATACCTTCGACCACCTGGTTCGTAGCCAGTATATGAACGTTAGCTATCTTTATTAATGAGTCACTTACGGCGCCTGCCCATCCAATACCCCAGTTGAGTTATCAATCACTTACCGTTCACTGTCATTGGAAGTTAGGACAAAACTAGCACAGTCCTTTTGCCCACTGAAATATCTCGATTGCCACATGCACCCACTGCCGCATGGACAGGAACTCGCCCGTGACACCTGTGACGACCATTGTGGTCACTCCAACACACACGTTGTAGCCCTGATTCGCAGCACTGCGGCATTCGAATCTGAAACCGAATCAGCTGTCTCCTGTATTTGTCAGCGGATCCCCGATTCGCGTGAACCCACCCCGCCCTGCCGACTCTAACTCATGCGGCTTCGAAACAACCACCCTGCCAGTGACAGTGTCACGATGGCAATAATCGCCATGGGCCAGTACTGGTTGAACAAAAGCTCATAGGAATCCCCTTCCAGGAAGACGCCGCGCAGAATCACCATGAAATAACGCATGGGATTAATCAAGGTCAGTTGCTGCACAAGCTCCGGCATATTGGAGATTGGTGTGGCGAATCCCGACAGAATGACCGCGGGCACCAGGAACAGGAAGGCGCCGAGAATACCCTGCTGCTGAGTGACGGCGAGCGAGGAAATCATGAGGCCGATACCGACGGCCGATAGCAGGAACAGGAACATGCCGAGGTATAAGGCACCGACACTACCGCGCAACGGCACCTCGAACCAAAGCACCACTACAAGCAGGATGAAGGTGCCCTCGATCAACCCGATGAGTATGCCGGGGATGGACTTCCCAATCAGAATTTCTACCGGTCGCAGCGGCGTGACCAGCAACTGGTCGAAGGTCCCGGCCTCGCGCTCTCGGGCCACGGATAAGCCGGTGACGATCGTGGTTATCACCAGCGCAAGCAATCCCACAATACCCGGCACAATGAACCAGCGTGACAAGAGGTTTTCGTTGTACCAAGGGCGTATCTGCAAGGCGGCGGGCGGTCCCGGCCGGCCGTGCTGCCGTGACCAGTCAATATTGAAATCGGTTAAAATCGTGCGCAGGTAACCAAGTGCCAGCAGTGCCGTGTTGGAATTACGGCCATCGATGATGAGCTGCACTGGTGCTGTTTTCCCCCTTTTGAGGTATTCGCTGAAGCGCGGTCCCAGGTGTAGCACCATCAGCGCACCCTTGTTATCGATCATAGGCGCGATCTGCGCATCGTGATCGAGACGCGCCACCAAGTCGAAGTGTGGCGAACCGGTCAGTCGCGCGACCAGCTCACGGGACGGCGCGCTACGGTCTTCATTGTAGACGGCAACCGGGATATTATTCAGATCGAAGGTCGCGGCATAACCGAAAACAAGCAACTGGGCAATCGGTGGGCCGATCAGCACAATGCGGCTTTTCTTGTCCCTGAGAATGGCCAGCATCTCCTTGATGGCAAGTGCAGCAATACGACGCAGTGTATTCATGCATCCAGCCGCTTATGCATCTTACGCCGCGCCAGACCAAGGAAAATAACCATCATCACCGCCAGCGCGGCGCTGTTACTCAACACGATCGGCCAGATGTTGCCTGCCAGGAACAGCGTCTGCAGAATCGCCACGTAATAACGGGCCGGAATGATGTGGGTAATGACCTGAATTGCTGCCGGCATGGAACTGATCTGGAAAATGAAACCGGACAGGATAAACGCTGGCAGAAAAGTAATGATGATCGAAATCTGGCCTGCCACGAACTGGTTTTTGGCGACCACTGAAATCAGCAGCCCCATACCCAGCGCCACCAGCATAAACAACGCCGAGGCCGCTGTCAGCGCCCAGAAGGAACCGCGCAGCGGCACATCGAACAGCCATAGCGCCATCGCCACACTCAGCAGCATGCCGCCCATGCCGAGGATGAAATACGGCACCAGCTTGCCGACCACCAGCTCGTCGATGCGGATCGGCGTCACCATCAATGCTTCCATGGTACCGCGCTCCCACTCGCGCGCGACCACCATGGAGGTCAGCATGGCGCCAATCAGCGTCATGATCACGGCGATCAGGCCGGGCACCAGGAAATCGCGGCTGCGCACCGCGGCGTTGAACCAGATACGCGGCTCGAGCTCGACCGGTAGCGCCAGCTCCACACCCTGTGAGCGCGCATAACTGTCGAGCCAGGCTTGCCACACACCCTGGATATAGCCTTCGGTAATGCGCGCCTGGTTGGCATCGACGCCGTTGACAATCACACCAATCGACGCATCACCCTGTGACAGCAAGCGCTTACTGAAATCGTTACGCAGCCAGACGATACCGAACACTTCGCGCAGATCGAACGCCTGTTGCGCCGCCTGGATGCTGTCAAACGCTTGAGGATCGAAATACTCCGAGTGCTGGAAAGCGCCGACGAGGCTTGCGGTGTTGGTATCGGGCTGCTCCACCACCATGGCCAGCGGGATGTGCCGTGCATCCAGTGACACGCCGTAACCGAACAGTAACAACAGCACCACCGGCATGACGAAAGCGATGGCAATACTGGACGGGTCACGCAGGATCTGCAGGCTTTCCTTACGGATCATGCCGATCAAACGCATACGCGACGCCGCACGAGCCTTCATGCCGCGACCTCCTTGCCTTTCTCGTGGGCTTCGATCAGGCCGATAAACGCGTCCTCCATGGTCGGGTCCGGGTGTTCCTCACTGCGGAAGTGCGCCTTCATGTCCGCCGGGGTTCCTTTAGCCAGTACTTCGCCTTCGGCCATGATCACCAGTCGGTCACAGTAGTTGGCCTCGTCCATGAAGTGGGTGGTTACCAGAACTGTCACGCCCGATTCGGCGAGCGCATTAATACGCTGCCAGAACTCGCGGCGCGCTAGTGGGTCGACGCCCGAGGTCGGCTCATCCAGGAACAGGATATCCGGCTCGTGCATGAGCGCGGCCGCCATCGCCAGACGCTGCTTGAAACCCAGCGGCAGATCCCGGCTGCTGGCATTGGCGTAGTCGGCCAGTTCAAACGCCTCCAGCGCCCAGGCAATACGCTGTCTGCTGCGAACTCGATCCAGACCGTAGGCACTGGCAAAAAAACGCAGATTCTGCAGCACACTGAGATCTACATACAGCGAAAAACGCTGCGCCATGTAACCCAGCCGGCCACGCACACGCGCCGCCGCATGGCGAAGGTCGAGCCCGGCCACGTGCACTTCGCCTGCCGACACCGGCAACAGCCCGCACAACATGCGGAAGGTAGTGGACTTGCCAGCGCCATTGGCGCCCAGCAGGCCGAAAATCTCGCCGCGCTGCACGCTGAAGCTGACACCCTTAACGGCGTAGAAGTCACCGAAACGGCGTTGCAGGTCGCGGACCTCGATGACAGCATCGTTTTCCGATATAGCAATCGCTGCCTGCCGTGACTCACTCACCAGAGGTGTACGGTCAGATGCCTGGTCACCCTTCAGCCTGGTGATAAAGGCATCTTCGAAAATCGGATCGGCTGGCTGTGTATGCAGTGCATCGCTGTCGGCCGATACGGCAGACAGGTCCGGTAATCCCGGGGTTGCCGTGACGACGCGCACCTGTTCACCTTCGATGATGGCGTCGAAAATGCCCGGCACAGCGCTGAGGCGTGTCTGCAGGGTACGTTTGCCGAGTCCGGAGGCGGTAACGCGGAAGGTCCGCCCGCGCATCGGTTCGCTGAAGCTTTCCGGGCTGCCCTGACCCAGGCGTTTGCCCTCATGCATCAGGATAACCTCATGGCAACGCGCGGCCTCATCAAGATACGCGGTGCTTAACAGTACACTCATACCCTGCTCCTTGACCTGCCGGTAAACAATAGACCACAATTCGCGCCGCGACACCGGGTCAACACCCACCGTTGGCTCATCCAGCAACAGCAGGGGCGGCGGACGTACCAAGGTACAGGCCAGCCCGAGCTTCTGCTTCATGCCGCCTGAAAGGCGACCGGCCAGCCGGCGTGTGAACGGCGCCAGGCCCGTCATATGCATCAGTTCCTGATAGCGTGCAGAACGCTCCGCTTTGGCAACCCCTTGCAGATCGGCATACAGATCCAGGTTCTCCTGCACACTAAGGTCTTCATACAGACCGAAGCGCTGCGGCATATAGCCGACCAACGACTGAACCTCGAGCGGTTGCTCGACAACGTTGATATCCAGTGCGTGGATGCTTCCTTCATCGGGCCGCAGCAGCCCGGCCGCCAGCCGCATGAGCGTGGTTTTGCCGGCACCATCGGGGCCGATGAGACCGGTCACTTTACCCACCTGAATGCTGATGTCGACAGACTGTAACGCCCTGACGGACAGATCACCGGTTAAAAAGGTTTTGCTGACACCCTCGAAGACGAGAGCCGCTGTGACCGTCACTTCAGCCGGCCTCCAGCTTCATGCAGTCGGGAGCGGCATGCCCGGGTTTCGGTTTCGGCTGGTCGAGCGGAATGGAAACCGTGGCCGGCATACCCAGGCGCAATTCATCCTGCGGATTGCAAACGTAAATCCTCACCTGGTAGACAAGGCGCGTGCGCAGTTCAGGCGTTTCCACGTTCTTGGGCGTGAACTCGGCGGTCGGTGAAATAAAACCGATCCAGCCCGAATAGGTCTTGCCAGGATAACTGTCCGTTGACACATCGGCCGCCATCCCCGGCGCCAGTTTACCCAGCGCGGTTTCCGGCGCATAGGCTCGCACCCACACCGGGTTATTCAACGCCAGGGTGAATACCGGCGTCTGGGGTGATGCCATATCACCGGGTTCGAGGATACGGTTGCGAATGATGCCGTCTGCTGGGGCATACAGTTCGGTGTCTTTCAACACCTCCAGTGCCAGTGCTAACTGAGCCTCATCGGCCTTCAGCATGGCCCTGGCCTCTTCGATATCTTCCACCCGCGGCCCTTCGACCGCCAGCGCCAGCGCCTCTTCCACCACCTTGAGATCAGCACGGGCCGTATTCAGGCCAGCTTCGGCGTCGTCCAACGCCTGCTTGGAAGCAGCCTGCTCTTTGTACAGGTTCTGTGTACGCTCGAATGTGATTTGCGCATCCACCAGTTTAGCCCTGGCAGCGGCAACATTTGCCTGGGCCTGACGCACCTCTTCCGGTCGGCTGCCGGTCTCCAGCCGGGCGACCGCCGCCTTCCGGGCAGCCACCTGGGCCTCCGCCGCGGTAACTTCGGCCTGCATACGCGGCCGGTGCAGGGTAGCCAATAGTTGACCCTTGCGTACCCGGTCGCCCTCCTGCGCCAGCAGCCGATCGATATGTTCACTGTTGTTAAAGGCCAGGTCGGCTTCGCGAATATCCACGTTGCCATACAGTACGATGAGGTTCTTGTCCTGTTCGCTCTGCCTGCTGGCAAGCCACCAGCCGCCAGCACCGATGGCCGCTATCATCAAAACCAACATAAGGCGCATTACCTTTTTCTTATTCATCACCCTCTCCTGCCGCAACGCTGATACTGATCATACACTGCAGTGATGATGACAACGGTCTTACGCGAATGCCTGCCCATGACAAGTTCCAGTTACTAAATCATATCCGAGCCCTTGCGGGCACTCTTTAGAGTGCCGCACCGAGGCCGACTTGATCACCTGGCAACGCTGACGAAGGTCACGCCCGACCGGTATACTGCAATCGCTAAAAGCTTCAGTCTAGTGACTATAAGCTTACGCACGATGCAGCAGATATCCCAATTTTCTACCGGTACTGGCAGGTTCAACAGTATAAGAGACGGTCGACAAAACCGTGGTCTCACACACATGGCCGATTACAATAGCGCAGAAGCCGGAATTGACGTGTTCGAGATCATCGACGGGCTTCCGGTATCCAGCGACTGGAAAAGCTTTTTAACACACCACAACGATGCGAAGCGGCTGTTCAGGGTCGACCTGTCTGTCCAGGATCCGGCAACACTGAACGAACTGATTGGCGCCATCCACCAAACCCCCCTGGTTATGAAACGCTGCCTGGATTCAAACAATGTCTCCGGTGTTCATGTCTATGACAACATGCTGGCCATTCAGCTTCCGGTTGCAGACGACTGGGAAGCATCGATTCATCCCAAGTTAACCATTCTGTGTCTTTCCAATGCGCTGATCACGGTACGCACTGCCGTGCAGGCAAACAATTCAAGCGATACACCGGATGAACTGGCGACCTTTTCCAACCGGCCACTGGGCCTTGAAGGGCTGTTATTTTCATTGCTGGACACCATCGTAGACCGGGCCGGCGATCTGACACTGAAAGCCCACCTTAGCGTCGACCAGCTGGAAACGGATATGCCACAAAATTGCTGACGAGGCGCAGGTCGGCCGCCGCATTCTCGATCTGAAGCGGGCGGCAACACACTTCGAAATGGCGTTGGAGGCCAAACACCATACTTTGATGGCATTACTGTCGCAGGACATCGAACTCATAGACCTGCACTCTATCCGCGAACCGCTGCACGACGTGGCGGCGCACGTGGAACACAGCCTGCGCTATATCGAACG
>CBFDBP010000208.1:0-6572 GCA_965603065.1 uncultured Gammaproteobacteria bacterium | reverse complement strand
CACACCATCAGAACAGCCTGCCTGCGGCAGGCTGTTTGCGTTTGGCCGGCGGTCCGGCCAGCACGGATTCACTTTGCTGGAATTGATGGTGGTGCTGGTCATCATTGGCGTTATTCTGACTTTTATCGGCTTGTCCGGCGGCGGCGATTCGCGTGCCGAACAGATGCAGCGTGAAATGCGGCGTCTGGCTGCACTGATTGAGCTGGCCAGCGAAGAGGCGGTGTTGCGCAGTGAGCAGCTGGCGATACGCTTTGGTGAAACGGACTACGAGTTCATGCTTCTCGAAGCAAACCAGTGGCTGCCGATAAGCGATATTCCGTTACTGAGACCCCGCGAGCTGCCGAAGGGTATCGAGCTGCATCTGGAACTGCAGGAAAATCCACCGCCCGGGCTGAAAGCTGAAGAAGCGGAGTCGCCGCAGGTGTTCCTGCTATCCAGCGGGGAGATGACGCCTTTTATGCTGACATTTTCGGCGCCGGAAACTGAACGGCGTTTTCAGGTCAAGGCGAGCCTGCTGGGTCACCTGGAGCTGGAATGAACAACCGCGGTTTTACCTTGCTGGAGGTGCTGGTTGCCATGGTGGTGCTGGCACTGTCGCTGGGTGCTGTTATTCAAACAGTCGGCGATTACACCCTCAATCAGTCTTATCTGCGCGACAGGACCTTTGCCGAGTGGGTGGCGCGTAACCAGCTGGTGACCACCCTGTTAGAAGGTCGCCTGGAAGGACGCTGGCCGTCGATCGGGCAACAGAAAGGTGACGTCGAGTTCCCCGAAAGCAGTTCGGACGTCGGTGGTCGTGAATGGCGCTGGGTCATGAAGGTGACGCAAACACCGGAGGAGGATCTGCGGCGTCTGGATATTGAAGTGTTTGCCTTGAATGCTGACGAGGATCTGCCACCCCTGGCCAGATTGAGCGGTTTTATGGGGAAGCCGCAATGAAAACACCCGTATCGGCCGGTTTCACGCTGCTGGAATTGCTGGTGGCATTGTCGATCTTTGCCCTGATCAGCGCTATGGCGTATGGCGGCTTGCAAAGTGTCATGACCCAGCAGCAGCAGACCGGGGCGCGTTCAGAACGGCTTGCAGATCTGCAGAAGGCCTACCGTATTATGCAGCGCGATCTGGAACAGATTGTCAGCCGGGAAATCCGCAATGAATTTGGTGACCGAATAGCCTCGGTGGTGGGCGGCAGCGGCTTCGATGGTGTGGAGTTCAGCCGTGCCGGTTACCCCAATCCAGCCGGTTTTCTGCGCAGCGATATACAACGTGTCGCTTATGTGCCCGATCAGGACACCCTGCTGCGCAGGACCTGGCGAGCCCTGGACAGGGCCCAGGACACTGAGCCGGATGAACAGAAACTGGTTGAATCCATGAGCCGTTTTTCGATGCGTTTTCTGGATCAGGGCAATGAATGGCAGGAGCGCTGGCCGCCGGCACCTGATCAGGGGGGGGTGGTACCCGGACTGCCGGTATCAGCACTGCCGGTAGCCGTGGAGGTTCAACTGGAGCTGGATGAGCTGGGGACCCTGACCTGGCTGTTCAGCTTACCGCAGGAGTTTGTGCCGAGTGTGCAGCCCAACACGGCCAATACACCCGACAATGAGCAGCAGAACGATGAACAGACTGACGAAGGGGATGAGGGGCGGGACCAGGGTGAGGGCGAAGGCTGATGGCGCGTTATCAGCAAGGGGTGGCATTGATTACCGCGCTGCTGGTGGTGGCCCTCGCCACCATTGCTGCGGTGTCCATGGCCACCCGGCAGCAGCTGGATATTCGCCGCACCGGCAGCCTGCTGCACGGCGAACAGGCCTACAGCTACGTTCTGGGTGCCGAAAGCTGGGCACAAGTGGTGCTGGCACGGGACCTGCGGGAAAGCGGAATCGATACCCTGGAAGAAGACTGGTCTACCCAGCCGCCGGTGTCTTTTGTGGAAGGTGGTGCTGTCTTCGGGCGAATCATAGACCTGCAGGGTCGCTTCAACGTGAACAACCTGGTGGCAGGCGGAGCTCCGGATAATGACGCGATCGACCGTTTCAAACGGCTGTTAAGGCTGTTGGAACTGGATGAAATACTGGCGGATCCGCTGGTCGACTGGATCGATGAGGATATTGATGTGCGTTTTCCGGATGGTGCGGAGGACGAGACTTACCTGCTGCTGGATACGCCCTACCGGGCGGCCAACCAGCCGCTGGCCGACATCAGTGAATTGCGTCTGGTGAAAGGTTATAACGCGGAGGTGATCGAGAAGCTGCGACCCTTTATCGTTGCGCTGCCCGAGGCGACGCCCATCAACGTGAATACCGCCAGTGCGGAGGTGCTGAGCACGGTGGCCGAGGATCTGAGCACATCGGACGGGGAATCGCTGGTGGACGCGCGGGGTGAAGAAGGCTTTGAAAGTGTCGATAGCTTTCTACAGGACCCGACCCTGGAGGCTAAAAATGCGACTGCAGCATCGTTGAGTGTGACCAGTCAATGGTTTCTGATGGTCAGCGAAGCCAATATCGGCGATGGGCGGGCAAGACTGGCCAGTCTGATCCAGCGTAGCGCCGGGGGTGTCCTGGTGGTGCGCCGGCAGCGTGAGTTTGTCGAAGCCATTGTGCCGGAGGTGGATGTTGAGGATGAACAGGGAAGTCCGTAGCGTCCGGTCGCAATCGCGGTCAGGAGACCGCGTCTGTTGTTCCAGGGACCGACGGACTGCTACGATGGACATACCGTAATCAGGATATTGAAGGATGGCTGAAACGCTACTCATCCGGCTGGCAGCCGGCACGCGGGGGTTCCGCGACTGGGTGCTGGTGGACGAACAGGGCCAGGGTAAAGGCCCGGTACAGACAGGTGTTCCCGATGCCGGCATCATCAACGGCGTGCGCCGTGTGGTGGTGCTGGTTCCGGCTGCCGAGGTGTCTCTTGCCGAAGCGCGGGTGCCGGGGCGGAATCGTCAGCGGCTGCTGCGCGCCATACCCTATGCGCTGGAGGAGCAACTGGCAACGGATGTCGAAGAGTTGCATTTTGCGCTGGGTCCTGTCGGTGAGGGGGATCAGTATCCGGTTGCCGTTGTCGAGCGTTCAAGCATGGGCGCGTGGGCGGCGTTGCTGCGGGAAAACGGCATCCAGGCGGAGCAATTAATACCCGAAACACTGGCGTTGCCGTCAGATGCCGGCTGGAGCCTGATGGTTGATGGAGAAACCGTCCTGGTGCGCAGTGGCGACTATGCCGGTTTTGCTGCTGACATCGACAACCTGCCAGTTTTGTTTTCGCTGTTTGAGGCTAAACAACAGGCACCGGAAACGGCCCGGGTTTTCGGCTCCACGGTACTCGACCTGGGGGCTGTGGACGTTGAATTCGTCGATCAGAGAGAGCAGCCTCTGGAGCTGCTGGCGCGTGGTTGGGCACAAGGTCCGGTCATCAATTTGCTGCAGGGTGCCTACAGCCGGCGTGCAGAATGGGGCCGTCTGCTTCGTCCCTGGATTGCCAGCGCGGCATTGCTGCTGGCCGGCTTCATCCTGGTCGGGGTTTCGACGGGATTGAACTATTTTCGTCTCTCCGGGCAGCGTGAACAGTTAAGCGCCGAGATAGAAGATGTTTATCGAAAGGCCTTCCCGCAGGCAAAACGTATTGTCAATCCGCGTGCACAGATGGAACAGAAGCTGCAACAGTTACGGCGCCAGGCGGGTGGTGGTAACACCGACTTTCTGGCCATGTTTGCCGAGACGGCCGGCGTGGTCAGGGCCACCGAGGGTATCAATGTACGTAGCGCCAGTTACCGTAACGGGCGCCTGGATCTGGATTTGCAGGCAGACAACCTGCAGATTCTCGACAGCCTCAAACAATCGCTGGTCAGCAGTGGCCTGATGAGTGCGGAGATCCAGTCGGCAAGCACAGGGGCGGACCAGAAGGTCAAAAGCCGGATGCGCGTACAGGTGAAAGGCTCATGAAAGAGTGGTTTGCAGGTCTGGATCCCAGGGAGCGGCTGCTGGTCACCGGTGGTGGCGCGGTGCTGCTGGTGTTGCTGTTGTACCTGATGATCTGGGAGCCGATCGCCGGCAATTACCAGGCGCTGAATGATGGTGTGGCGGAACAGAAGAAAACCCTGGCCTGGATGAAGCAGGCTGCTGCCGAGCTGAAGCTGTTGCAGCGCAGCGGCTCCAGTACTGCGCGCGGTCTTGGCGGTCGTTCCCTGTTGTCAGTGGTGGATCAATCGGCGCGCTCCGGTGGACTGGGGCCGGCCATCAAACGCATCGAACCGGATGGCAGCAAGGGCGTCAAGGTGTGGCTGGAAGGCGTCGCTTTTGATCCGATGATTTTATGGCTGGGTAAAATCACCAGGACCTACCAGATTGAAACCAGCATCATTACCATCGACCCCCAGGGTGGCGGCCGTGTCAATGCGCGCCTCACCCTGCTGGACCCCGCTGCATGAAGCTATGGTGGCGGAGTGCGCTGGTGGGTACGGTGGCCTACCTGCTGTTTCTGCTTATGGCGGCGCCAGCCGCCAAAGTGTTGCCTGTTTTTCAGTCCCGGCTGCAAAATGTCCAGCTTGCGGGCGTCGAGGGCAGTCTCTGGTCTGGAAAGGCCGCACAGCTTGATGTTTCACCGCTGCAGTTAAAAGACGTGAGCTGGAGCTTCAGGCCGTTCGGATTGTTTGTCGGCCGTGCGGAGTTCAAGATTCACGGCCAGCTGCAGGCGCAAAGGATTAAGGCAAAGGTCGGCAGCACTTTCCTGGGCAGGCCCTACCTGTCAGATGTGCGGGGACGTATCCACGCCAACGATCTGTTTTACTGGCTGGGACTCAAGCAGGTGCAACTGGACGGTCCGCTGGATTTCCATATCGAAGACGTGGAGTGGTCGGAATCCGGCCTGCCCGCCATGGCGGGTACTGCCTGGTGGTCATCGGCACGGCTCGTCTCACCGGTGGAACTGGTATTGGACAAGGTGCGGCTTGACACGCAGATTGAGGATGCCGTGACACGGGGCAAACTGCAAACAACGGATGGCGCGCTGCTGGTCCAGGCGGATGTTGAATTGAAACCCGATGGCGCCTATCGCTTTGATGCCAATATTCAACAAAAGGGTGATGTGCCGCAGGCGGTCTCGAAATTCCTGTCGACTTTTGCAGAATACAAGGAAGGAAACTACCGGCTCGAGTGGGCGGACAAACTATAGGAACGGAGAAAATCCTGCATGAGCAGAAAGAAGGTCATCCCCATCGAGGCAATGACACCCGAAACCAAGTGTGGTTACTGCACCAATTCAAAATGCTGTACTTATATCAGTCAGCAAATCGACGCCCCCAGGTCCAAGCACGATTTCGATTTCCTGCTCTGGCAGATCTCGCATCGGGATATTCGTATCTACAAGGACGAAGGCAGCTGGTATCTGCTCGCGGAAACCCCCTGTAACCACATCCAGCCCGATGGCCGCTGCGGGATTTATGATGACAGACCGCAGATCTGTCGCGACTATTGCAACGATTATTGCGAGTTTGACGCACCCGCGGAAGACGGGTTCGAGCTGTATTTTGACGGTTACAAGGCGCTGCTCAAATACTGCAAAAAGCGCTTCAAACGTTGGGGGCAGCGACCTTATTGACGAGTATCGCGATTGACCCCTTTACCCACATTTCTCACCACTAACCCGGATTTCTCACCACAAAGGACACAAAGGTCACGAAGGATTTCAAAGATAAAGAATTTCCGTGTGTATCTGACGTGCTCTCAGGTAACAACGTGTTCCTTGAAAATCTTTCGGAGACACGAGTTAACATGTTGTTCCTTCGTGACCTTCGTGCCCTTTGTGGTTAAGGTCTTGAGAAATATGCATTAACCCCTCCAGCAATTCGTCAAAACGCTCAATGGCAATAAACTCTTCCGTTTCTTTCGGTGGCGCCTTGCTGTCCGGCAAACGCACAGCGCGCAGAAAGCGGATGCCGTAATCGCGAGCGGCGCGCAATACCGGCAGACTGTCATCCACAAACAGCGTTGTATCGCGGTGGAAGTGGTCCTGTTCAGCGAGTTTGGGCCAGAACTGCGGGTCTTCCTTGGGCACACTGAAGGCGTGTGCACAAATCAGGTGGTCAAAGTGTTCCGCCAGGCCCGTGGTGGCCATTTTGAGTTCGATGACCTTGTGATGTGCATTGGTGAGTAAGGCGACGCGCTTTCCGCTAGCCCGCAACGCCTGAAGAAATTCGGCGACATGCGGATGCACCTGGATCAGGTGCTCGAGCTCCCGCTTCAGGGCGCTGATATCCAGATCCAGCTCGCGGCTCCAGTAATCGACGCAGTACCAGTCCATGGTGCCCTCGACCGAGCGAAAGCGGGGGTAGAGGGTCTGTTTGGCATCGTCCACGGAAAGGTCGTGCTTTTCTGCGTAGCGCAGTGGTACGTGTTCCCGCCAGAAATGGTTATCAAAATGCAGGTCCAGCAGGGTGCCGTCCATGTCCAGAAACACGGTCTCGATAGTTTGCCAGGGCAGATTGTTTTGCAGGGTGCTCAGCAGGCAGCCTCCGGGAGTCGAATAAATTCAGCGTGCCCGGTATGATGGCCAGCGGATGTCCGGAAGTCACGGAAATTTTA
>CBFDBP010000207.1:0-6584 GCA_965603065.1 uncultured Gammaproteobacteria bacterium | reverse complement strand
CCTGGGGCACGCGGTTTGGCCATACAAGACTTTAATGCCCTTCTCGATGAGGGGAAGAGCGTGCCCTGTGGCATGTGGTTAAGGTTCAGACGAGCAGCTCAGGGCACAACTTCCACGATCTCGATACCATTGCCGTCGGGATCCCGGCAAAAAATCGCCTTTCGTCCCGAGCGGCTGCGGGTATAGGGGATGCCGGCGATTTCCAGCCGCTGTTCCAGCTCATCGAGACCACGCACCTGCAATGCCGTATGGCGGTCACGCCCGGCATGGGCCGGGCGCCCTTCAACTGCATCCGGATTCCTGACTTCGAGCAGATGAATCTGCTGATCACCCACCCTCAACCAGGCGCCGGGAAAGCCCAGATCGGGTCGCGAAGGATCGAGCTGCAAGCCAAGCGTATCGACGTAAAATCCGAGTGCCCGCCGGCTGTCTGCAACTACGACACTGGCGTGATGGATTTGCAGGAATTCTGTCATTTGTGCTCCCCGATGTGTGCGTGTGCAGCAAGATAAGCCGCCGTCAAAATCAAGGCACCGCCCAGCCATTCCTGCAACAATACCTGTTCATCGGTCAGTATCAGCGATGACACGGCGCCGACTACCAGTTCAAACAGCAAAATCACCGCTGATCGGTGTACCGGCATATGGCTGACACCGTAAATGACAGTCACTGTCATAACGACAAAGCCGAACCAGCCCAACAGGGCCGCGCCGAACCATGTTGACGCCTGCACAAGCGGAAAAGGTTCCTGAACGACCAGAATCCAGACTCCCGCCACCAGCACAACCCCGAGCCAACTGACGGCAGACTTGGTTTGCATCGAGATACGCTGGCTTTTCCGCACCATGACATTGGCAAAGGAAAACGCGAAACCCGAGGACACCGCCAACCAGTCAGCACGGTCACGTGGCCAGGGCATTCCCATTTCCGCGTCCCACAACATGGTAATCGCGCCGGCAAGCGCCAGCACGAATACCAGCAGTCCGCTTGAGCCGGGGTGCTCCTTGAGCAGAACCCAGCCCAGCAGCAGTGCCCATAGGGGTGACAGGTAGAACAGCAGCAACACCCGCACTACGGTGCCATCCAGCACAGCCAGTACAAAAGCCACATTGCACCAGCCTACCGCCAGCGTCATCATGCCCAGCACTAATGGCTTGTATTGCCAGTCGCTACGGCTCCGCCACAACCAGACCAGCCCCAGCGCAAGTGCTGCGCCGTAACTGGACAACGTCACCCAAAGGCCACTCAGTCCCTGTCCCTCCAGCAACCGCAGCGGATACCAGACCAGCCCCCATAAGCTGGCCGTCAGCAACAGGCTCAGCACCGGCAGGATATGATGATTGGACCGTTTCATGAGATTCCGTATACTTCCGTTACCTTTTTATTGTCCCTTTTCTTCATGAACCCTAATTTAGCACGTCTGCACCCCTACCCGTTCGAGCGCCTGGCTGAACTGCATGCGGACGTGACGCCACCCGGCGAACTTGAAAGCATCCATCTGTCTATTGGCGAGCCCAAACACCCGACACCCGGTTTTATCGCCGAAGCGGTCATCGAGCATCTGCACGGCCTATCGGTTTATCCCAGCACGCGCGGTACAGACAGGCTACGCGAGACCATCATTGACTGGCTGGTGCAACGCTTCCGTTTGCCTCCTGACAGCCTGCGCCCCGGGCATAACGTACTGCCCGTTAACGGCACCCGTGAAGCGTTGTTTGCCATTGCACAGTGTGTGGTCAACCCCGGCGATCAGCCCCTGGTGTTAATGCCCAATCCTTTTTATCAAATCTACGAAGGGGCCGCATTGCTGGCAGGTGCAGAACCCTTCTTTCTGAATACCACCGCCGAAACCGATTATCTCCCGGACTTCGACGCTGTGCCAGGCGCTGTCTGGGATCGCTGCCAGCTCATCTATATCTGCTCGCCGGGCAATCCAAGCGGCCGCGTCATCGATCTGCAATCACTGCAAGGCCTGATTGAGCGCGCGCAGCAGCATGACTTCGTTATTGTATCCGACGAATGCTACTCGGAGATCTACCGGGTGGAAGACCAGCCGCCACCCAGCCTGTTGACGGCCGCGGCAGCCATGGGCAATGATAATTACCGGCGTTGCCTGGTCTTTCACAGCCTGTCCAAACGCTCCAATGCGCCGGGCCTGCGTTCCGGTTTCGTCGCCGGTGACAGTGATCTGATCGATGGCTTTTTCCGCTACCGTACCTACCACGGCTGCGCCATGCCGCCCGCCACACAGGATGCCAGCATACGCGCCTGGCAGGATGAACAACATGTGCTGGAAAACCGGCGTCTATACCGGGAAAAGTTCTCAGCGGTTACGGATATACTGTCACCTGTTTTCGAGGTGCAGACGCCACCGGCGGGTTTTTATCTCTGGCCGCGGACTCCGATCGACGATCAGGAATTTTCCCGGCGTCTTTACCAGCAGCAGAATGTTGTTGTACTACCCGGCAGTTACCTGTCGCGCGATACCGATGCCTGCAATCCCGGAGAAAATCATGTACGGCTGGCACTGGTCGCCGAGCTGGACGAATGTATTGAAGCCGCACACCGCATTCGAACATTTATTGAAACATTGAATTGAATGAATAGGTCGCCAGAAACGACAGGAGACAGACATGAGCGAACTGCAAGCCACGATCGAAGAAGCGTTTGAACGCCGCGCTGACATTACCCCGCGCAGCGTGGAAACCCATGTCAAGGAAGCCACCCGGGAAGCGATTCGCATGCTGGATTCGGGTGAAGTCCGCGTCGCTGAAAATAAGGACGGTGGCTGGGTGGTCAACGAATGGCTGAAAAAAGCCGTGCTGCTGTCATTCCGCATCGAAGACAACGAATTCATGAAAGGTGGCTTTACCAACTATTACGACAAAGTGCGTTCCAAGTATGCCGATCACAATGCCCGCGAGTTCCGTTCCAGCGGTGTTCGCGTGGTACCCCCTGCAACCGCCCGTTTCGGATCCTACATAGCGCCCGGAGTGGTACTGATGCCTTCCTATGTCAATATTGGCGCTTACGTCGATAGCGGCACCATGGTTGATAGCTGGGCTACAGTGGGTTCCTGCGCCCAGATCGGCAAAAATGTTCACCTTTCCGGCGGTGTGGGTATCGGTGGTGTACTGGAACCGGTTCAGGCGGCTCCGACCATTATCGAAGACAACTGCTTTATCGGTGCACGCTCCGAGGTGGTCGAAGGTGTGATTGTCGAACAGGGATCGGTGATATCCATGGGGGTTTACATCGGCCAGAGCACGCGTATCTACGATCGTGAAAAAGACGAAATCCTGTATGGTCGCATTCCGGCAGGGTCTGTGGTTGTGTCCGGCAACCTGCCGTCCAAGGATGGTAAATACAGCCTGTATTGCGCCGTCATCGTCAAGAAAGTCGATGAAAAAACCCGTGGCAAGGTAGGAATAAACGAGCTGTTAAGGGATATATAAAATGCGGGTCTTCACTGGATTAAGTGAGTAAACCTCACCCTGCACAAAACCGTATTAACCGCGAAGGACGCTAAGGACGCTAAGGACGCGAAGGAAACAGCGATTGGATAATTGAAGGTCCTCGTTCGAAACCGTGTGCCGGGTAGCCTTGTTGTCCGTATAAGAAAGAAAATTTTTAACTTCGCGTCCTTAGCGTCCTTCGCGGTTAGATTATACAAGGCTTAAAAGACAGACTCGATTAGGGCTGGATTATTGTGATGATCACAATTTATGGCATCAAAAACTGCGACACCATGAAAAAAGCCATGCGCTGGCTGGACGAGCATGGCGTCGACTACCGGTTCCACGACTACCGCAAAGAGGGGCTCGACAGCGGACAGCTTAAAGCCTGGGAAAAGGAAATCGGCTGGGAAACGCTGCTCAACCGTCGCGGCATGTTGTGGCGAAAACTGCCGGAAATGTCACGTGACACTATCAACAGGGAAAACGCCCTGCAGATCATGCAGGACAACCCCGCTATTATCAAAAGGCCTGTGCTCGATCTGGGTGACAGGCGTGTGGTGGGCTTCAAAGCGGAAGACTACGGACAACTTTTTTAGCCCCGTGCCTGCAATCCAAGTAAACTGGCTGTCATGTCCGAAACTCTTGAGTTAGCGAAAGATCTTGTCGGCCGCGCATCGGTGACCCCGGAAGATGCCGGCTGCCAGAAACTGATGCGGGAGCGCCTGGAAGCGATCGGCTTTCGCAGTGAAGATCTGGCCTTCGGTGATGTCAGCAATTTCTGGGCACGGCGTGGTGACCACGCGCCGCTACTGGTGTTCGCCGGACACACCGATGTCGTGCCGACCGGCCCGCTGGAACAATGGCATTCCGACCCGTTTTCGCCTGACATCCGCGATGGCATGTTATACGGGCGTGGAGCAGCGGACATGAAAGGTTCGCTGGCCGCCATGATTACCGCCTGCGAAGCCTTTGTCGCAGCACACCCGGATCACAAGGGCTCGATTGGATTTTTAATTACCAGTGATGAAGAAGGCCCTGCTGTCGATGGCACAGTTAAAGTCGTCGATCATCTGGTAAAGAAGGGCGAGCGTATTGACCTGTGCCTGGTCGGTGAACCTTCCAGCAGCCGGCGCGTCGGCGATGTCATAAAAAACGGCCGACGCGGCTCCTTGAACGGTAAATTGCTTGTTCACGGCGAACAGGGGCATGTAGCCTACCCGCAACTGGCCACCAATCCCGTTCATCTGGCTGCACCTGCACTCGCTGAGCTCATCAGCATCGAATGGGATCAGGGTAACGCGCATTTTCCGCCCACCAGTTTTCAGATCTCCAATCTGCAAGCCGGAACCGGTGCTGAAAATATCATTCCCGGTGATTTAAATGTGATGTTCAATCTGCGTTTTTCAACCGAACTCACCGAGCAGAAGATCCGCGAGCGTATCCATGCCATACTGGACAAATATCAACTGAACTACACGCTGGAATGGCGCCTGTCCGGGGAACCGTTTCTGACGCCGGTGGGAGAGCTGGTTGATGCGGCGCGCGAAGCCATTCGTGAGGTGATACATATCGAAACGAGCTTATCGACCAGCGGTGGCACCTCGGACGGACGTTTTATTGCACCAACCGGCGCGCAGGTGCTGGAACTGGGGCCGATAAACGCTACCATTCACCAGGTCAACGAATGTGTGGCAGTGGCGGCGCTGGATGAGTTGTCGGCGATTTATCGCGGAATACTGGAGAAGCTGTTAATTCAACCTCAAGGGAGCGGGAATGACTACCAAAATCCATAACTACCTGATCCTGGCCGTGCTGTTGCCCTGGCTGGGAGCCTGCAGCACCGGGCAGATGGTGGCGCGCACATCCACCACCATCATGGACAGCAATGTCGACGCCATGAACCGGGAGACCGATCTGGCTCTGGCGGAAGCTTCGATGCCGGCCAACCTCAAACTGATCGAGGGGCTGATACAGGAAGACCCGAAAAACCCCGAGTTGCTCGCTTACGCCGCCCAGGGTTTTTACGGCTACGCATTCGGCTTCGTTGAACTGAGCGACAGGCAGCGTGCCGAGGCCCTGTATGGCCGCGGAGCCGATTATGGGAAGCGTGCGCTGCAGTCGTTCGGCCTCGATATCGACCTGGATACCGCCAGTGTCGAGGAAATTGATGCGGCGGTGGGAAAACTCCGCAAACGAGCCGTTCCCGCCTTGTTCTGGACTGCTTCCAACTGGGCCAAACAGATCGATTTGAAGCGGACAGACCCCACCTCTATTGCTCAACTGCCCGCCACGGAACGCCTCATGCATCGCGTTCTGGAACTTCAGCCTGACTTTTATTACGGTGGAGCCTATGTCTACTACGGCGTTTATTATGGCAGCCGCGCTCCCATGCTTGGGGGGGATTTTGCTGAATCCGAGCAGTATTTTGCCAGCGCCAATGCGGTCACCGACGGCAAGCTGCTGATGGTCGACGTCTTGCAGGCGGAGTACCTGGAACGTCAGCGCCTTGACCAACAGCAATTTCACCGCCTGCTGACCCGGGTTGTGGATGATCCGCCAGGCAGCTTCCCGGAAATGGCCCTGGCCAACCAGGTGGCACGAGTGCGGGCAAAATACCTGCTGGACAAGGAAGCCGACTGGTTTTGACGGGGAAATCGAAATGATCAGAGCAATTCAACACTGGGCAATCATCTTCTCCGTGCTTACGATGGCGCCCTTGAGTGCCCTTGCCAAACCGGACTATGTCATTAAATTCGCGACTCTCGCCCCGCCCGGCACGGCCTGGATGAACCTGCTCGAGGAATGGGGTGAAAACGTCAAAACCAGAAGCAACGGCCGCCTTGCATTCAAATTTTACCCCGGTGGCGTGCAGGGTGACGAACCGGAGGTGCTGAAAAAAATGCGCTTCAACCAGCTACAGGGGGGCGCATTCACCGGCTATGGCATTGGTCGCATGTATTCACCGGCCCGCGTCATGGAACTGCCCTTCCTGTTCCGCGATGTTGAAGAAATAGATCACGTACGCGCTCATTTTATGCCCGAGTTCGAAAAAGGTTTCCGCGATAATGGTTACGAATTAGTGGGCTGGATGGAGGTCGGTTTTGTACACATGTTTTCCAAGCAGCC
>CBFDBP010000206.1:0-6588 GCA_965603065.1 uncultured Gammaproteobacteria bacterium | reverse complement strand
AAGTCCCTATCCAGAGTTGACCACGACGGTCCTCGTAGACACTGCGCACCTGGTCATTGCTGAGACTGCCCGCGACTGACGGGTCATGACGGTAGGTGACAAACTTCTCCCGCGCATGATCCATACGGGCCAGACCAGCCTCGGTGCCGACCCAGAGTTTTCCCCTGCTGTCCTCGAATATTGCCAGCACTTTGTCGTTGGGCAGACTGTCCGCCCGGTCGTCGTCGTGGCGGTAGTGGGTAAACTGACCGTTGCCTGTGTCAAAACGGTTGAGCCCGCCACCATCGGTACCGATCCAGTAGTGACCCTGACGGTCCTGATAGATCACCCGGACCCGATCGTTGCTGAGACTGTGCGGGTCCCCGGGCACATGTTGAAAACGGGTGAAGGCATCCTGCTTCCTGTCGTAGCGGTTCAACCCGCCACCATCGGTGCCCACCCACAATGTTCCGGCGTTGTCTACATAGACTGACCAGATCCAGTCGTGTGACAGTGATGCGGGGTCATCGTGCTTATGTTCGTAGACAACCATGTCGTAACCATCGTAACGATTGAGCCCTTCCTGTGTTCCCAACCAGATAAATCCGTAATAATCCTGTGCAATCGCATTCACGGCGCCCTGTGACAAGCCCTGCTGCTGGGAAATCTGCGAAAACTGCAGATTACGCGCTTTCAGACCGGCTCCCGCAGCGGTCGGCTGTGCTGTCTGCTTGCCAAAGGCGGTGGCAGCGTAGCTGCAGGCGGCTGCCAGCAGCAGACACAACAGGCCAAGCTGGAGACTGCCCAGGAAGGCACGATATGGAATTATGGTAGCTGTTTTTTTTGTATCCAAAATCCTAACCTCTGATTCTTGTCAGTCTTCACCGTCGCTAAGCTCTATAGAGCAAGCTGCGTACCAGATTGACCCACAGCACACCGGTCTCAGTGCCGCGACTGACCTAACAGCTTTACTTTCAGAGAGTTGGAATTTTTCCAGCTTGGATCGCGTGGTCAGGAAAGCGGGCCGCAAGACCTTCTGAACCCACGGCGTAGGGTGATCGGCTTCACAATTTTCGCGGAATCCGCCGAAATTGTGGTGACTTCTGCTAAAAAAACGGTGCCGGCCGGCGCGGATTCAGGAATGCAGGGAGGCTGTCCAACGCCGGTAGGTGGGTGCAGTCACGCCCATCAGCGCTGAACCCAGGGCGCTATCCTGCTGCACACGGGCCACCACTTCCTCCAGCAGCACCTGACGGGCACGTTCAAAAATATTTTCTCCATCCGACGCATCATTGGCTGCGACCAGGCGTGAGAGTACCGGTTGCACCAGCACCCAATCCTCGCTACGGGCGCTCATTCCAGCCTGGAATTCACGTTTGACTTTCTCAAGCCGGCGACGGAATGTGGTTTCCGCCATCCCCAACGCCGAGCAGGCGCGCCGCGCCGTATTGTTGGCCGTGCTGTCGGCGGCAAGCACCAGGTCCTCGGCCAGCCATCGACCCAGGGGCACCGGTACACCGCGGTTGTCGAGCACCGCCACCAGCTGACGCTTGAGCGCCTCACGCAATATCACCCAGGGACTTTCGTTGCCAGTGGGAGGTGAGGACGCTGCCTCGGAATCAGCGTCGCTGCCAGCCGCAAACTCCCGCAGCAGCGGCGACGCTGAATGTTGTTGAGAAACACTGTGATGCGCTGCGTCACCCGTCTGCACGGAAAGCGCGGCCGGCAGGCTCAGTTCAGCGCAGCGGATTATTTCGTTATCGGACATGACAACAGCCTGCAGTATGCGGTGTTGCAGTTCGCGCACATTGCCGGGCCAGGGATAGTCCATCAGCAACTGTTCTGCAGCCGCTTCCAGTGAGCGCAGGCTCTTGCCGTACTCGTTGGAGAATTTCTCCAGAAAATAATGCGCCAGCAGGAGGATGTCATCCGGGCGCTCGCGCAGCGCAGGTGCAGTCACGGTTACCACCTGGAGGCGGTAGTAAAGATCTTCCCGGAACGTGCCCCTGGCCACCTCATCGGCCAGCTTGCGGTTTGTCGCGGCTACGATTCTGACATCGACGCTGATGGGCCGCGTCGCGCCCACCGGGGTAATCTCTTTCTCCTGCAGGAAGCGCAGTAATTTCGCCTGGATCTCCAGCGGCAGCTCGCCGATCTCATCAAGGAACAGGGTACCCGCTTCGGCCTGTATAATGCGTCCCGGTGACGACCCCTGTGCACCGGTGTAGGCGCCCTTGACGTGTCCGAAAAGCTCGCTATCCATCAAACTGTGTGCGATGGCACTGCAGTCCACCGTAATGAAAGGCCTTTTTTTGCGTGCGCTCAGATCATGCAGTGTGCGCGCCAGCATTTCCTTGCCGGTTCCACTCTCGCCGCTTATCAACACGGTAACGTTGGTAGGCGCCGCTTTACCAAGTGTCTTGACGACGGCCTCCAGCTGACTGGACTGGTAGACCAGTCGGCTGTGCGGCATGGCCTGACGCAATTCGTTGACCTCCTCTCGCAGCCGCTGGCTTTCGCGTTCCCGTTCACGTTTCCAGCGTGACGCCAGTTCGGCGCGGTCCAGCACCATGGCAATCTGGCTGGCCAGCGCATCGAGAAACATGAGGTCGGAGTTATCCAGCGCCAGGTTGTCCTCCGAACCCTGCAGGCACAGGCAGCCGAGACAGTCGCCCCGTACCAGCAACGGTACGGCGTAGGCAAACTGTGCTTTGCCGCGGCCGACGGCAACGCCACCGTGCCGGTTACCAGCCAGGCGAAGACGCTCGGTTCGCTTGTGCCGTTGGGCCATGTCCATGAGGTTCTTCTGCTCGTCCGACAAGGGTAATTCCCGCTGCTCCGAAATCCGGCCCTCGCCGTCGCGTTTCGCGCAATTGGCCGCCAGCAGACGCGGTTGATCGTCCTGCAAGCCGGTATACAGACTCACCCTCTCCGAGCCGAGTGTGGAACCAACCCGGTCGACGAACTCAGCGGCAATGGCTTCTGTTTCCGGCCGCGACGAGATCAGGGTTATCGTGTCCCACAACAGCAGCATGTTGCGGTAGTCCTTTTCGGTATCAGCGGTGAATATCCCGCTCAGCCGGTCCAGAGTGTCGAGGTGTGAATCGCCGCCGTCCGGGCTCCAGACGACGGTACGCGCCCCGCCGGAAAGCTTTGCCGCATTGAGGGCCTGGTCTGCGCGTCGCAACAGCTCGCCGGGTTCACCCAGCACGTCACTGTCGGCATCATCGCCGGGCTCATACAACGCCACGCCGGTGCTGAACGCAAAGCGTGCGGCGCCGCCGAGGTAGCCGTGTTTGCCCAATGTCTGACGCAGTTTGTCGGCAGCCGCACGCGCGGCGGCGGGTGTTGTCGCCGGCATCAATATGCAGAAAACGGCACCGCCGTAACGAAATACGCCGTCGGAGCGTCTCAGGTTGCGCGATAGCTGCGTGGCCACCTCGCGCAAAGCCGTATCACCCGTTTCACGGCCGAGACGATGATTGGTGAGCCCGAACTCGTCCGGATTAACCAGCAACAAGGCCAGGGGATAACGTTCCCGGACAGCCGTTTCGTGCTCGCTTTTCAGACAAGCCTGGAACTCCGCGCGGCCTGGCAACTGGCTGACGTGGTCCTGGTGCGGGGCGGACAGTCGATAGGATTCCCACGCCAGGTAACCGCCCAGGCTAAGCGTCCACAACATCCAGTCTTCACCGCAGCCGGGCACTTCGCACACGAACGCCTGCGCACGCTTGAAGGCGTCGGCGATAAAGGGCGCCTGCGATCCGCCGTGATAGCGCAGCCCGACCCACAGCAATTCCTGTCCGCTGCCAGCGCTCGGCATTGCCGGAGACCTGCTAGTCTGGCCGCTCGCGGTCGGCCGCGTTTCGGCAATCACAGCCTGAATTCTGGCGATGTCTAGACCAAGCAGATACCCGCTCCCGGCGTTGCTGCGTTGAAAATGCAACAACGGTCGGACGGCGGGACGCTGATCTCCCACTTCGGAGTTCACCCCCGGGACAAGGAGCTGCGCGGCGAGCTCTTCGCTTTCCAGTTCGGGGACGGGTGGCAGGTCACCCTCGTGCAGGACGAAATCCCGGCGCTGACCGGCGCCGGAACTGAGCAACAAGGACGCTGTGTCGGCCCCTGTCAGGCAGCGTACCGAGAGGAGATAGTTTTCTAGTGCTTGTCTCGAACGCATATCAATAGTACCGCTTCGCCTTGATGACGCAGGCCGTAGAAGCCAGGTTTCCCGAGCTTAAAGTGTTTTCGACAGGCGTTGAGCGCATGCCTCTCTCCAGCGCCGGATTTCCTTCCGTGTGCTGCCTAGACAGTTTTCCAGTTCCCTGTCATGCAACTCCGTCTCCCGGTCACCGGGCGACTCTTCCTGCAGAAACCTCTCGGCCGCAAAAACGGCTTTATTTGTCAGAGACGCTTTATCACCGGCATGCCGTGAGACATCATGATGCAGCGCAACGGCTTCGACAACGGCGTCCGGCAGGCTCCAGAGTGAAAGCACATTTGAGCCGAGCTGTGCATGAGTGACGCCGAAATGCTCAAGTTCCATCGCCAGCCGGGCGTCCTCGTCGCCAGCGAAGCGGCGAATCATGGGGTAGTAAACATCCGGGACATTGGCGAGCAGGATCAACTCCCCTATGTCATGCAGAAGACCGGCGACACCTGCCGTGTTGACGGTTAGCCGATCGCCCCCTTCCTGTACCACGATCTGTTGTGCCATCGCGGAAACCGAGAGGCTGTGTTGCCATAGTGCATCCAGGTTAACGCCGGGAACTGGCAGACGCTTGAATACATGAGCGGCCAGCACCAGTGTTACGACCGTGTCGACACCCAGAAAGGTGATGGCATCACGTATCTCCGTGACACTGCGTGGCAACGCGTAAAACCCGGAGTTGGCGACCTTGAGTATCTTCGCCGAGATCGAAGGGTCACTGGATATAATCGCTGCAATACTTCTTGCGTCGCTGTTCGGCGAGTTCAGTTCCTCGCGGATATCGAAGTACAGTCGCGGTGGAGTGGGAATATTATCGAGATCCGCGAGCAGGTTGGTAAGCCGCGCGTTTTCCCGACACTGTAGCCAGACTTCTATCCCACGGCTGATAGCGATAGCGATCTCGCTGGGCGGGCAGTGCGCCGGGAAGCATTGACAGGCGGACGGCAACTCGATCGAGCCGTGGGCCCCGGCAGTATCCGGCAACACTGCAAAGCGCATCACCGCCGGAGTGCGGCTTTGAACTTGGTGCAGAAAGTGTTCGCAATCTGCGTGCTTTGCGCCACAGCTTGCCAAGACCACGCAGAACGCACGCTGCGACAACATCTCCACGGCAGCATCGAGCTCGGCGATACGCACAATGTGCCAGTCGTCGTGGCTGCCGGCAAGACCGCGCATGAGGGTCTGCAGGGTACCGCCCTCTGTTTCCACAAACAGGATATGCCGCGCACTCATGTTGACCTATCTCCGTATCTGCCCGTTGGCCGGCCGTAACGACAGTAGCCAGGCGGAGTCACGTTTAACTGTAACGTTGCCCAACTCTGTATCGTCTGTCCTATCAACGACTTGAATACGCCCACATGGCAGGGTCCGTGGCGGACATCCGGCTTGCACTCAGCTGGCTGACCCGCCGGCGGGCCTGATCCTGGCTGTCAGCAAAAGCCACTCTTTTCGGCCGGAAAGCGCTGATCCCGCTCGCGCAGCCCGGCCAGCAGCGCCGGCGAAAAGAACTGGCAACAGCGCGACCATTTCGTGCCGAACTCAGGCAGGGGAATGTTGCCCCGGCCATCACCGATACCTTTCCCGTGCCCGTGATGGGGCTCGAGTGATGCTTGGTCGCGTTCATGTCTGGATTCCTCTGGTCGGGTTGGCTGATCACGTGCATGAAAAGACGATGGGCCGCTCTGATATAAGTGCCAGTCGGTACAGAGCTCATAGACTTTGCGTTCTTTGTGCCTTTGCGGTGAAAAAACGGGGTTAGCCCCGGGCAACGGGCACGATGAGCAGATCGCCTGCCCTGATGCTCGAGTCCTGCAACTGATTGAACTCGCGCAGGCGTGCAACCTTTATCCGGTAGCGTTGGGCAATGGCGCTCAGGGTATCGCCGGCGCGGATGGCGTGACGGACCCACTGCACCCGCTGTTGCTCAGCTAGCCCAGCTAGTTGCGTGCGGAAGGTGGCCGCGCACGCTGTCGGGATGAGCAGCCTGTGAGATCCACCGCGGCGGATGGTCTGCCGGCTGAAGGCCGGGTTGAGGAGGCGGATCTCAGCCGGGGAGGTCCCGGCCAGCCGGGCGGCCACCTCGAGGTCGAGCTGCCCGCCGCTGTCGACGACCGAAAAATAGCCGGTATCCGGGATGGCCGGCAGGATCAGGTCGTAAGTGTCCGGCGCCACGACAAGCGCCCGCAGTGCCAGCAATTTCGGCACGTAGTCACGGGTTTCTTTGGGGAGTTGCAAGTGCCAGAAATCCACCGGTTTGCCGTTGTTGCGGTTGTGCCGGATCGCCCTTTGCACGCGCGTGGGGCCTGCATTATAAGCCGCAAGGGCGAGCAGCCAGTCACCATCAAAACGTTGCTGGAGCTGTGTCAGGTAATCGAGTGCGGCAGCTGTCGCGGCGATGA
>CBFDBP010000205.1:0-6598 GCA_965603065.1 uncultured Gammaproteobacteria bacterium | reverse complement strand
CTGGCTGCGCAGCTGAGCCATTAGAAAACCCGATGTAATGGGGTAGCGCCGATCGCGGCCGAAGGCGCGCTGGGTGATGCGGATTCCGGGCGGCGCCTGACGGCGTTTGTATTCATTGCGATCCACCAGGGTCGCAATGCGACACACCGTCACTTCGTCAAAACCACGTTTGACCAACTCTTCGATACTCAGATCCTGCTCGATATAACCCTGCAGGATCGGGTCCAGTATCGAATACGGCGGCAAGGAATCCTCGTCTTTCTGATCCGGCGCCAGTTCGGCTGACGGCGGTCGCTCCAGCACACGCTGCGGAATGACCGACGCTATCGAATTACGGTACTGACACAAGTCGTAAACCAGCAGTTTAGGCACATCCTTGATCGGCGCAAAACCGCCGGCCATGTCCCCATACAGGGTGGCATAACCCACCGACATTTCGCTCTTGTTGCCGGTGGTCAGAACCATCCGCCCCTGCTTGTTGGACAGGGCCATCAGAATCACCCCCCGGCATCGGGCCTGGATATTCTCTTCCGTCACATCCCGTTCGGTACCGGCAAACACGTCGGACAAGGTCTCCAGGAAAGCCTCAAACGGCTGCTGGATGGGGATTTCGCGGTAGTCCACGGCCAGTGCCCGCGCTTCGGCACGGGCGTCTTCCAGGCTCATATCGATGGTATAGCACGATGGCATCATCACCGCTTCGACGCGCTCTGCGCCAATGGCATCGACAGCAATGGCCAGGGTCAGGGCAGAATCAACACCGCCGGACAGACCGATGACCACGCCGTTGAAACCATTCTTGTCAATGTAATCACGCACCCCGAGAACCAGAGCCTGATAGATACTGGCACGTTCATCGTCGCGTGGCGTTACCTCCCCGGGTATGGGCCTGAGTTCTCCCTGTGCAATTTCAAAATCGACGGGGTAGAGGCCCTGCTGGTAGGCCGGTGCACGCACCACCGTGGTTGCGGATTGATCCAGCACAAAGGATCCACCGTCAAAAACCAGCTCATCCTGCCCACCCACCAGATTGACGTAGACAACAGGGCACGCCGTTTCTTCCACGCGCATGGCGACCACGGCTTCGCGCTCGTTGCCCTTGCCGGTATGGAAAGGTGACGCATTCAGGTTCACCAGCAGTCTGGCGCCTGCATCGACTGCGGCGCGGGCAGACTCCGGCGTCCAGATGTCTTCACAGATGGTTACAGCCACCGGCACACCCGCCACATCCGCAACACAGAAGCCATCACCGGCAACAAAGTAGCGTTTTTCGTCAAAAACGCTGTAGTTGGGCAGATGATTCTTGCGGCAGCGTGCAACCACCCGGGCATCGTGGATCAGCGAAGCCGTATTGTAGCGGCCTTCAGCCGTCTGTTCAGGGTGGCCGACCAGTACGTGAATACCCGACACCTCGGATCGAATCCTGGCTAAGCCGGCGTCCACCAGATCCTGCAAACCCGGGTGTAACAATAAATCCTCGGGCGGATAGCCGGTCAGTGTCAGTTCGGAAAAAACAATCAGGTCAGCACCCAGCTCATCTCGTGCACGGTGTGCGGATTCGATAACCTGCTCGGTATTGGCGGGAATATCTCCGACCAGCAAATTACATTGCGCCATCACCAGACGCAACACAGCCTGTTCGGGGCGTGAATCAGCCTGCATATCAGCGACCCTTCATGAAGCCGCCAGTACTTCGTGCATGCGCACCCCCATATCCGCCGGCGAACGGACAACCGCGACACCGGCCTGCTCCAGCGCTGCAAACTTTGCCTCTGCGGTACCCTTGCCACCACTGATAATGGCGCCCGCATGCCCCATGCGTTTACCGGCTGGCGCGGTAACCCCGGCAATGTAGGCGACCACCGGTTTGTTCATGTGATCGCGTATGAATACGGCCGCTTCCTCTTCAGCGCTGCCGCCGATCTCGCCCACCATAATGACGCCCTCGGTGCCGGGGTCGCGCTCGAACTGCTGCAGACAGTCGATAAAATCCAGCCCGTGAATCGGATCACCGCCGATACCGACACAGGTACTCTGCCCCAGGCCCGCCAGCGTGGTCTGGTAGACCGCTTCATAGGTCAGCGTACCGGATCGCGAGACAATACCGATGGTGCCCGGCTTGTGTATGGCGCCCGGCATAATACCCACTTTGCAGGCGCCCGGTGTGATGATGCCCGGGCAGTTGGGGCCAATCAGACTGGCGCCGCTGCCGGACAGCGCGGCTTTCACTTTCAGCATATCCATCACCGGAATGCCTTCGGATATACAGACAATGAGCTCGATGCCGGCGTCAGCCGCTTCGAGTATAGCGTCTGCGGCAAAAGCCGCCGGCACATAAATCATACTGGCATGGGCGCCGGTACCGTCCACCGCGTCCCGCACGGTATTGAATACCGGCAAATCCAGATGTTTCTGTCCGCCTTTGCCCGGCGTGACCCCACCGACCAGTTGTGTGCCGTAGGCCAGTGCCTGCTCGGAATGGAAGCTGCCCTGTTTGCCGGTGAATCCCTGGCAAATCACCCGGGTGTGCTGATCAACCAGGATGCTCATGCGGCTGTCTCCCGGCTTGCCTGCACGACTTTCCCGGCAGCGTCCGTGAAGCCTTCCGCGGCGATAATACTCAAGCCGGAAGCTGCCAGCAGCGCTTTACCTTCATCCCTGTTGGTGCCTTCCAGACGCACCACTACCGGCAGATCGACACCCACGTCCTGCACCGCCTGTATGATGCCCTCGGCGATCAGGTCACAGCGCACGATACCACCAAAAATATTGACCAGAATAGCGCGAACCTTGGTGTCCGCCAGGATCAGCTTGAAGGCCTCCGCCACCCGTTCAGCGGTGGCGCCACCGCCGACGTCGAGAAAATTAGCCGGTTCGCCGCCGTGCAGCTTGATCAGGTCCATGGTCGCCATAGCCAGGCCTGCGCCATTCACCATGCAGGCGATATCACCGTCCAGGGTGATGTAGTTGAGCCCATGTTCACTGGCGCTGCGTTCTTTTTCATCTTCCTGGCTGTGGTCGCGCAAATCGTTGATATCCGGGTGCCGGTACAAGGCGTTATCATCGAGTTCCAGCTTGGCATCCAGCGCCAGCAGATCACCGGACGCCGTGACCACCAGCGGGTTGATTTCCACCAGACTGGCATCCCGTTGCTCAAACAGACGGTACAGACCGCCCAGCAAGCGGGTAAACGCTTTTATCTGGTCCCCCACCAGGCCCACACCGAAGGCCAGATTACGGCATTGATAAGCTTGCAGGCCAACGGCGGGATGAACGGCTTCGGTCAGAATAGCGCGCGGGTCCCGCGCTGCGACTTCTTCGATATCCATGCCGCCGGATGCAGACGCCATGATCATGACCCGCTCCCGCGCCCTGTCAACCAGCATGCCCAGATAGAGCTCGCGTTCGATTGCAACCGCGCCTTCGATCAACAGACGATGTACCGGCAGACCGTGGCTGTCGGTCTGCCGGGTCACCAGGCTAGACCCCAGCAAGGCATTGGCTGTCTTTTCAACCGCTTCGACACCTTCAACCAGTTTGACACCGCCGCCTTTACCCCGCCCGCCGGCATGAACCTGGGCCTTCACGACCCAGCGCTCACCACCCAGTGCCTTGGCCGCCGCTGCAGCATCCTGGCTGGATTCGACCATACGACCTTGCGGAACCGGAACGCCATAGTCGACGAACAGTTGTTTGGCTTGATACTCGTGGAGATGCATGGCAGCGTCCGTTTATTTGAAAGCCTGTATTCTCCTGAATAAACGGGGTCTGAGTAAAGTATTGATCGCGTCGCCCTTCGGCACAATAAAAATTCGGGTACACTACCGCGATGTTTGGCATACGCGTTCTGATTTACCTGTTGGGCATAGCCCTGGTCATCTGGATTCTCATGCGGCTGGCAAAAACGCCTCGCCTGGAAAAGAAATCCGCCAAAAAGGTTGGCGATATGGTGCGCTGCACACACTGTGGCGTGTATGTTCCCCGTCATGAAGCAATACAGGACAGCGATCGCTACTACTGCTGCACCCGGCACCGGGACCAAGACCAAAAGTTGTAACGAGGTACAGTGAACCGATGACCGAGGCGACCCCGTCAACTGCGGAGATTCCGTTCGGCCCGGCAAGCTGGCAGCCCTTGCGCATACTGACCTTCTACCGGGCCGTCCTCGCCGGCCTGCTGTCGGTTTTGTACTTCGCTCTGCAAGACAGCAATCCGTTTAATACCCAGAATCACCAGCTGTTCAGTGCAACCCTGGTGGCCTACCTCGTTTTCGCCATAGCCGCCGGGTTCAGCACCCGTTTACGCTGGCCGGGGTATCAGTTTCAGGCGCTGCTGCAGATACTGACAGACATCGCTGCGATTGCCCTGCTGATGCACGCCACCAGCGGGGCGACCAGTGCCCTGGGCGTTCTGCTGGTCATTGCCGTCACGGCAGGCGCGCTGATTTTACCCGGACGACCGGCGTATCTGTTTGCCGCTGTGGCAACCCTTATACTGTTGTTCGAGACCGGACTCGCCAGCCTGTCACCGGAAAAAGCCGGCGCCGGTGATATTACCCGCGCAGGACTGCTGGGGCTGGTCCTGTTTGCCGCCGCCGGGCTTGCCCACGTGCTGGCGATTCGAATCCGCGAGAGTGAAGCACTGGCCCAGCAACGCGGCATAGATCTGGCCAATCTGCAACAGCTCAACCAGTACATTATTCAGCAATTACAGGCCGGCGTGCTGGTCGTCGATCCGGATAACGACATTCGCCTGGCCAACCAAACCGCCCACACACTGCTGGAACTCGGCCAGCAACCCCGGATGCGGCTCGAGCAGGCAGCACCGGGCCTTGCCCAACAGTTGCACCAGTGGAAAAACGACAGCTACTGGCAACCGCAGGCCTTTCAGTCCCCTCGGGCCGGCAGCACTTTGATAGCAAGGTTCAGCGAGCTGCAGACAGCCAGGGGCAAAGGCACCCTGATCCTGCTCGAAGACAGTGCACAGCTCGCCCACAAGACCCAGCAGATCAAACTGGCATCGCTGGGACGACTGACCGCCAGTATTGCCCATGAAATCCGCAACCCGCTGGGCGCCATCAGTCATGCTGCACAACTGCTGGCGGAATCCGATAAACTCGACCAGGGTGACAAACGCCTGACCGAGATCATTTGCAACCACAGTAAACGGGTCGACACCATTATTGAAAATGTCCTGCAGCTTTCCCGGCGTTCGGCAAGCCATCCGCAGGACCTCGCTCTGACGGACTGGCTGATCGAGTTCAAGAAGGAGTTTGTACAAATGGACGGGCTGCGGTCGAAACAACTGGAGCTCGACATTGAGCCGGAAGACGCCCGAATCCACGTTGATCCCGGCCATCTGCACCAGATATTAACCAACCTGTGTCAGAATGCCTTCGAACACGCCGGTGCTGAGACGGCGGTCAGACTGCAGGTCCGCACAGGTGACAAGGCTGTGGTCTGGCTGGATGTGGTCGACAATGGCCCCGGCATTGAAGCCGGAACAGCGGAACAGATGTTTGAACCCTTCTACACGACAGCCTCATCGGGCACTGGACTGGGCCTGTATATTGTGCGAGAACTGTGCGAAATCAATCAGGCACGACTCAGCTATCGCCCGCTGCCGGAGGGGGGCAGCAGCTTTCGAATTCGCTTTACAGCCTGAGCCACAAGCAGCCGTTAATCAGATTGATGGCGGGCTGAACCCTATACAATAAAGCCGTATTGAGCACTGAGCCGATAAATTTATGAGCACACCACTGGCACTGATTGTCGACGACGAACCCGATATTCGCGAGCTGCTCGAGCTCACGCTCGGACGTATGAGTGTGGAAACCCGCTCGGCGGCCAACCTCACCGACGCCCGCCAACTGCTGGGCGAATCTGAATTTGACCTGTGTCTGACCGATATGCGGCTGCCGGATGGCGATGGCCTGGAACTGGTGGAAACCATCCAGCAGGAGCATCCGGATCTGCCCGTTGCCGTCATCACTGCACACGGCAACATGGAAACCGCCGTCCAGGCCCTGAAAGTCGGTGCCTTCGACTTCATTTCCAAGCCCGTTGACCTGCAGGTGCTGCGTAACCTGGTCAAGGGTGCGCTCAAGCTGGGCAGCTTCCCCAAGCGCGACCGCCGCAGCCGCGATACCCTGCTCGGCGATTCGGCGGTTATGCAGACCATTCGCTCCACCATTGCCAAACTGGCGCGCAGCCAGGCCCCCGTCTATATCAGTGGTGAATCGGGCACCGGCAAGGAACTGGTGGCCCGGCTGATTCACGCCAGGGGACCACGTAATGACAAGGCGTTTGTGCCGGTCAACTGTGGCGCCATCCCCTCGGAACTCATGGAAAGCGAGTTTTTCGGCCACAAGAAAGGCAGTTTCACCGGCGCAGTCAGCGATAAGGAGGGGCTTTTCCAGGCCGCTGACGGCGGCACCCTGTTCCTGGATGAGGTGGCCGAACTGCCCCTGCATATGCAGGTCAAGCTGCTGCGCATCATCCAGGAGAAAGCGGTACGCCCGGTCGGCGAACAAAAGGAAGTGCCCGTCGATGTCCGCATACTGTCGGCAACCCACAAGGATCTGGCCCAACTGGTGGAA
>CBFDBP010000204.1:0-6599 GCA_965603065.1 uncultured Gammaproteobacteria bacterium | reverse complement strand
CTTGTGTTCGGTTGAGTCACTGCGCAGGCGTTTGACGACATTCCTGGTGAATGAAAAGAAGCGACGCGATTGACCACCTTTGGTGGCCACCGTGCTTTGGATCCGCCGCTCAATCGGATGGGTTTGAGCGCAGACAGCTTGGCCTGCCTGAATATCCTCATCCATTGAATCGAGCACGGCTTGCGCAACCGTACGGACACGGGCGTGACCATGGCTAAGAGAATGACCAAGAAAGGACATATAGTCGGCATCGAGATGCAGTGCGTCGACGAGCGGCGCCGGTTCGTCATGTAGCGCGTAGACAACACCACGAAATCGTCCACTGGTTTTTCGCAGCCGGGCGCACAGGGTCAGCCAGCGTGTCGCACGCAGTATGGCGATGGCGCGGGCGATCGTTGACCGGGACGACACGTTGACCATCTTGCCGATCGCCTCATAGCCTGGAAAAGCGGTGTTACCGCCGGTCTCATGAACCGAGAGCATGATGACCATCCAGACCAGCTTGTCGACGGGTTCGAGTACGGAGTCTTTAATCACGGCGGTCGGGAACGACTGGTGTCGGTTCCCGAGAAAAAGCATTCTATCGGCCGGTCCCTGACCCGTTGAGGCCTCGGCCTGCGCGATGGTCTCCTGAATCAGTGCATCGAGCGCAAGCGTCTCCGATCGAATGGCAGCTGGACCTTCATTCATTGGCACCCGCCTGAACAGCTTCCTTGTCGATCTGGCCATTCAGGTTTCCGTACTGAGCCCAACGCTGTGTCTGGTTCCAGATAGCGCGCATGGACAAGCCGGTTTCACGATGGATGTCCAGGTACTGCACGGGTGTCAGCAAACCGGATTCCTCACCATCGACCCGGCTCGACCAGGCCTCCCAGAGCTGATGCGAGCCCTCCTCGTCCAGTTCAGGTGGGCGGCCAATGGTGGGGTCGACCAAGAGGGTTCTACGCAACCGTGTGTAGTCGCGCTGATTCAGTCCAAACAATACCTGCATCATCTCTTGTGGAGCATCCGCGGCAATCAGTGTCTGAATCGTATCTTCCATCTCCCTTTGCTCACCCAGATGTTCGACCATGGGCCAGTACACCTGCCGATTCAGAACAATCTCCAAACAATGGGCACGAAGCGACTCGATCCGATAGAGGTCTGCGACACGCATCTCGCGCAAGGCCTCGATCTCTTTGATACCGAAGTTCATGTTGCGCAGTGCTGTCTGGTCGCCTTCGGCCAGACAACGCATCGCATACATCAGGACAGCAGTAATCAGATCTGCTTCTTTGGTGCCGTCCATTGCATCTAATCCCAGATCAAAGTGCCGGTATCGGCAGCCAGGTGACGGATAGACCGGTAGGTATCCATGAGATTGAGCAGGTCACGCCAGTCCCGATCATGCAGGGATTGCCACAGGCGATAACCGGTATGCCCGGGGTCAAGCGTCCAGATACTATTGAAGAGCAGTTCAGCATCCTGGTCTTCAAGGGCATGCCGAAGAACTGAATCACTTGGCAAGGTGGGTATGATCGATTCAATCGGTGCGAAGGTCATTTCCGCACACGCTGCGAGCTGCCACCAGAGGATGCAGATCTGGGCCAAGGCATCTTCATCGAGTTGATCCGCCAGGGCGGGGTCTGGCACATCACGCAACACAAAGCCAAGTCCCTTGCCCGACAGTGGCATGACCAGATCACCCATGCCATTGCGCTGCGCAAGGCGTGCCGCCAAAGTCCAGGCTCTAGCCCGCAAAGACTTCAGGTCAGTGGGTTTGGAATCACTCGCGTCAATCAGGGACTCGGAAACATCAATAGTAGCGCCGTCGGGTTGGTCCTGTGGTTGAATCGGTGCTGCAACTGAGTCTGAGGGTGTGTTACCCGCTTGAACTAACTCGGTGTCACCCTCTTCTTTGTCATTGAGCGCTTCGGCCGTAGCCGGATTCTCGTGATCGCTATCACGCCTTTCTGGCTTGGGTGGCTCTTTGATCGGCACGAACGCCGGGATGACCAATTCCCGCCCGGCCAACTCGGCATCGAGCGTCACCCGGATGGTATGGATACTGGTCTCCGCCTCCTCGGCAATCTCTGTTTCGATGGCGCCCTGCAACATGTCCGTATCCCAATCCACGCCGTCGTAACGACGGCATAAGGCTGCAAACACTTCACTGAATGCACCCTCGCCCCCTGAACAATAGTGTTTCCACAACGTGCGGGCCGCTCGTTCCAGGGCTCGAATCCGTTCGACTGGACGCCGACCCAAGCCGGCTTCCAGGGCCTGTGGAATCAATTCCAACAAGGTCTCGACGGCATATACCATTCGACAGATACTGCTACGACTGATGCGGTAGCCCACTTTGCTCAACTCGACCTCGAGCCTTCTGATCGAAACCGTTTTAAGCCCCATCTCCTCCCCGAGTAACTGGCTGGCATCCTGGAGCGCACGCGCCTTGTCGATAAAAGTAAGATTACCGCGTAGATCGTTTTCCCGGAGATGCGCCAACAAGACATCCGACTCGCGGCGCCAGGGCCTGAACAAACAGGGAACGCGGGCAAACCGAGCATGACCGGTTTCATCCAACAATTCTTTCAGGACAAGTAGGCGGGTATTGCCGCCGGCGTGAACAATGTAGTCTGTTGCCTGTGGCCGCTGGGTCACGACCAACGGCTGATCGAGACCGTTCGCCCGAATGGAATCCTTGATTCGATCATACTCCGGATTCTTGCTACGACGTGGGTTGCGCTCATAGGACTTGATACAACGCACATCCAGTATCGCCACACCACTCTCATCAAGGACACCCTGTACCCGGCCTGCACTAGCATCATTCGTAGACATTGGTGCCGCCACTTGTTAAACGTCTACGACGTTGCTTCTGCTTTTTATAACATCCAGAACAGACTGATTTTTGCCTGCCGGGTGAATGAAATTGGATGGCCATTCCGCAGTTGTGACAACGATAATTAAAGTATTCTGCACAGGCTGGACAGGTCGATCCATCGTTTCTCAGTGGGCCGATATAAGAGATGCCACAGTGATCACAAGACTGTTCGTACCACGTGTTGATGGTGACCAGACGTGGAACGAAGAAAGCGCGTGTTAGCGTCAGAAGCGGTGCATCCATGATCTCCGTATACGCCTCGTACACATGAATCAGCACACTGGATGTGCTACGCCCAATTTTCTCCAGCTGTTGATAAAGACACCACACGACATTCGCGTGCAACATGCGTCGATTGCTTCTCAGGTACCACGTATCCGTGAACGGCGCCTGCCCGGGTGGTGATGGCATCCCGGTCAGCACTGGATACAGCCGGCTGACAACTTTCTTCGTCAGGCCGGTCAGCTTGCACACCAGTGCGACCCGGGCGCCCAACTGAACCAAATGAACGGCCTCAAGGGTGTTTCGTGCTTGAGTGACGATTTCAATGTTATCGAGAATTCTTGATTCTCTTTCCACCCCGACAATGAGAGCACGCAACTGGTCGTGGTTACCAACACGCATTTAACAAGTCCCGCCGCCAATCAGGAGAGCACGGCCAGACTCGCAGCCTGGAGTACCGCGTCAATCTCTTCCGGGTTTTCTTCGGCAAGCGCCGTGAAAAGCCGATACCACCAGACCGCATCACCGCGTGCGGCCACCAGCGGAACTTTGACCTCTGCGATTTTGGTCAGATATTCACCAGGCGCTTGCGCCAGCAAGGTGGCAAGTTCTGGCGACATTCCCAGCAGAGGCGCCGCAACTTCGGGATCTTGCCGTGCGATGTCACGAACGTGAATCAAATACTGTAGGTTGACGCTGGAAAAATCGATTTTCATTACGTCTTCTCCTTGCTGTACTGCTTCACTGCGCATGTTAGCGGTCGGTACAGAAATGAACATGCTCGAAAGCACGCCCCGGGAGACCCGCTTTCCGACTTGATTCCCAACCACCCTGATGGTAAGACCCACGATTGTGAACGTCGTTTAATTATCCGCCGTAAGGATTTTCTGTTCTGAGACACATGCACGCTTTTCTTGAATTGTGAACGTTGTTCAATTAAACTCAAGCCCTAGAAATAAGAACCATCCAAGATGGCCGAACGCCCTAATTGAAGGCTGCCCTACCCGGAGAATCGAGAATGGCCCGACGCAGCGACCACAGCCATGAGGAGATTCGCGATATGGTCCTGGCGGCGGCTGAACACATTATTGTGGAACAGGGCCATGATGGGCTGACCGCGCGCAAAGTCGCAAGCGAAATCGGCTACACCGTGGGTACGCTTTATCTGGTTTTCGAGAACCTCGATGATCTCATCATGCATATCAACGCGCGCACACTGAATCGGCTCCACCAGCTCATGACCGATGGAGAAACACAAAACCTGGCACCAGAAGATCGTCTAATGCAGCTCGGTCAGATCTACATCCACTTTGCTTACAGTGACCCGCACTGCTGGGCACTCATATTTGAGCATCGCCCGACGGATGACCGACCCATGCCAGACTGGTATGCCGAAAAAGTCATGCGCGTGTTTGTGATCGTCGAAGAGACGCTCCAACCACTTGCGCCACACCGGACCGAAAGTGAGATTTCACAGGCGGCCTGCGCACTGTGGGCCGGTATACACGGAATCTGCATACTGGGAATCACTCAGAAACTCGGTGATGTGGGTGAGGATTCGGTTCAGAATTTGGCAAAGTCGCTAATAGTGAATTACCTCAGTGGTTTCGCGAACGCCGGGAGAGCCTAATGAACTGAATTCAGTGGAACCGAACCTGCTTGCGCTTAACAGATAGGAAGACGATAAATCAAGCTGGAAACATCGACTCTCGGGACAGGCTTTCGAGCCTGACTTCGAACAAGTCCTGCTCCAAGATAGCTGAGACCGTCCTGGCGAATGCCAGACTTAGCGGGACCATGCAAGCAGGAGCGATCGTAATTATGAAATGGGTAAAACTAACGAGGTATTGCACCCTTTCCGGAGATACTGCCAATGCAGTGCATGCAAGGCGTAAAAAGGGAATCTGGCTGGACGGTGTGCACTCTAATTCTCTTGCGACCGAACCAATACAATATGTCCGATCGAAACCGACAAAGCCATGGCTATCACCCTGAATAGCCTGGCATGACGCCAGCGGTAGTAGAGGAGACAAGCATGAATCAGATTGAAATGCTCCTGGACGCGATCAACAACCTATCCCCGCGCATCCCGATCACCGTGGACCTGTGGACAGTGAGGGAGATCGCCGCCTATCTGAAGCGTTCCGAGGCGGTCGTGCGTGAACGGATCACTGCCCTGCCCGGATTCCCCCAGGCCATACGGCTGCCTGTCGCCGGTGGTAAAGGCCGTGGGCAGCCGTTGTGGAAAGCCAAAGAAGTGATCGCCTGGACGGAAAAGCACCAGGAGAACCGGATCGCCTAGCCGAGCTTGTCAGCCAGATCCTTCACCGATGGCGCGTAATAAACATTCTGCAGCACTCGAAGATCACGGTGCCCGCTGATCCGGGCCAACTCCATCACATCAAAAACTTTCGACAGCCGCGTCAACGCCTCGCGGCGCGTATCATGGAAATGCAGATCCTCGATCAGCGCGAGGCGCTTCGCCTTGCGAAACAGCGCGTCGAGGCTGGCCGTCGAAACACGGAACACAGTCTCTTCATCGCCAGTCAAAGATCGTAGTTGCTCGATGATACGCCGCGCCTCAACCGACAACGGTACATCCCGCACGTGGCCATTCTTCGTCCGCGGCAGATGCACATGCCGCTCATTGACATACCGCCACTCCAGGCTGCAGATCTCACCCGCACGCATTCCCGTCTCGATGGCGAACAGATAGGCTGCACCAACACGTGAGGATATTGTCTCAGGCGGTGTTTCCCTGGAATATCCAAGCGTATGCATCAGTCGCTCCGACTCATCATCCGTCGGCCGCCGGGTGCGCGCTGGCGTTGGCGGTGGCCGCCTCACATCACTGACGGGATTGACACGCAGCCAGCCCCACTCGCGCCGCGCCACCGAACAGGCATGTGAAAGAATCGTCATCTCCCGCTCTACCGTCGAGCCGGAGACTTGCTGTAATCGCCGATCCCGCCAGGCAGCAACATCTGTTGGCGAGAGCACGCGTAACGACACGTCAGCGATTGCATCGCGTAGAATGACCGCGATCATTTTCCGCTCTCGAGCACAACCACGCTTCTTCGAACTTACCTCGCGACTATAACGCTCGAGCAGGTCACGGAACGGTCGGTTTGGGATCTGGCCAGCCGCATCCTCGCGCAGCGTGGTTTCCTCGCGAGCGGCCCACGCCTGCGCTTCCCGCTTGGTCGTGAACGTCGCCGCCCGGCGAACACCCTTGACGCAGAGTTGAACCTGCCACTGATCTTTTCGCTTCCTGTATGACGCCATCCGCCGCCCCTTTTACGACATTGCCGTAAATTTGTCGTAGAAGCAGTTTACAGTATGCGGTGTAACGTGTGAACTTATTGCCCGGCTACCAGCCGATAACACACTAAAAGTCAGTCAGTTACAGCAATAAGTGGCCTTTTGTTGGATTATGCGTAAGTTTATGTTTTTTCGTAATTGGTGCCGACGGCCGGAGTCGAACCGGCACAGCTTTCGCCACTACCCCCTC
>CBFDBP010000203.1:0-6615 GCA_965603065.1 uncultured Gammaproteobacteria bacterium | reverse complement strand
CTGACGGACATCGGAGTACAAGGAAAACAATCGACGCCGTCCGGTGCCGTCGATGCCGAGATTTGCATAAACGCTTTTTCTACGCCGCGCGTCTCAACTCAACGATTGGCAGGTGTTTCCACCCTCTATGATAGCGCACATCAAGGCGAATGGGAGTGTCACAGTGGCTGGCGACCGGTGCGTGCGGAGATGCGCAGGGCGCACTGCGCGGCCATCCTACGCGCGGTTCGTATCGAGGACGCTCACGCCCTGGCAACACATCATGATACACCTCATACGGCGTCTTGCCCTCGAGCGCAGAGTGAGGCCGATGTTGATTAAACCAGACTTCAAAGAACCTAAGCTCCCGATGCAACGCCTCCCTGCGAAGTGGCACGAGGATGATCCGCGTGCATTCATTCTTTAGGGTTAGGATGAATCGCTCAACCAGGGCAATGCTGCCGTGTTGGCCAACGGCGCCGAAGCGGGGTGTGATCCCCTGGTCATCACACCAGGCCTTGAACGCATCGCACCAGAACTGTTGGCCCTTGTCGGAGATAATGTATTTTGGCGCGGCGCTTGCGTTGACGATGACGCTTTCGAGGAAGGACTGAATCGATACCGATGTGGGGTTATGCCTGAATATCGCAAAGCCCATAGCGCGTCGAGAGTAGTGATCAATGACCACCGCCATCCACCAGCAAAACGGCCAGCCCTTGGGAAGCGGGATCCGGGGTTCCTCCTGTTTGGTGAGCATCGTGACCTCCGAAAACGAGTTCTGTAAGAATCCGAAGTCGAAGGATACAATAACGACAATAGATTCCGAGAGCTATGACTCGATCGGCGGGCACAAACATTCGCTGGACCAGGACACTCATGGTTAAAAACAAGTTGGAAGATGATGTCCACGTCCTGTCCCCGGCCGAGCTGCTGGCCTGGGCCGAGGACAATACGCAGGTGATGCGCCTGAGGACCTTTCGCGATGTGCTTCCGGGTGGATACATGGCAGCTATGGCACCGCTGCTGGTCGATTGGCGATCTGTTGGCGGCGACGGCGCTGAAGCTGACGTGGTATTGCGCAATGTCAACTATGGCGGCAACCCACTGGAAAGGGTCACTGTGTTGCATTCGCTGCGTCTTAACACCGATGCCGTTAAGTTCGCGGAACTTGTCCTGGTGCCACCGCCACGGGAAACCGGCGGGCGTTTTGCACCTTGGTATCATGTTCAGTTGCGCTTTGTGTTCGAGGCTGGCGGCGAAGCGCGGCTGTTGAATCTGGCCGCTTCCGAAACCGGCACCGACGCCCGCATTCCCGACCTGATTCTGAGCTGGGAATCGTGGCGAAGCCCGGATAAACGCTTTGACGTGGTCAGCGCCATGGATACGGCGGCCTACGGTCTGAGCCTGCGTGCCTATGCCGGACCGCAACGTTTCCTCGAAGACACTCTGCACCAGCAGAACTGGTTCAGCTATCGCCTGTGCATGCCGGGCGACAGGGAAGGGCTTAGCGAGTTGTTGAAAGTTGCCCTGGCGCTGGGTGACGGCGTGGCCCGACATACCATTTCAGGACTGTTGCAACAGGGTGAAGCGGATTGGTTCAGGCAGGCTCCACCCGGCGACGACGATGCGCGGACGCTGCGGCAATGGCAGATCCTGCGAGACCGTGCGCAGTACACAAAGGTCTCGGACGATCCGGCACTGCGACTGGGCTCCGGGGAAGAGCGTTATCAGACGCTGGTTAGATCCTGTTCCACGCTGACGCGCTACGCGGTACTGGTGGCTGTAAGCCGGCTGATTCAGCGTGGTTACAGCGACGGTGTTGTACTTAAAGAGTTGCCCGCGCCGGTCCTGAAAGAACCTGAATCCTGGATGGGAGACATGGCGGGTACAAATCTGAAGGGATTGTTCCTCAGGGCGCCCTTGGTGCTGCGATACATTCTCAGCCATCCGGAGACACTACCGAACAAGATTCCCGATGAGCTCGCCGGGGCGGGCCTGGTGGCGCGGCAGGGCGACAAGGCACAGGTACGCGAATATTCCTGGAGCGGCAACCGGCCTTATGACGCGGAGGGAATTACCGCATAGCCCGCGGCGGCGCAGCTGGATCGCGATACCGTCAGTTGATAAGGTTTATGCCATTGGCTGAGTAGGGTCGCGTAGTGCTGCGGCTGTAATGGATCTCCCACGGCTTGCCGCCCTTGCGCACCAGTAGTCCGGCAGCATCGAGTTCCTGCGGAATGCTGCTGGGTCGTACCTGCGGGTTGCGGGCCAGAAAACGCAGTGCTGCCGGCGCGCTCAGGAAAAGGCGTCGCAGATCGGCGTGGGCGACCGCTTTCATCCAGTCTTCGAGCTGGGGTAATTCCGCGCTGGGCAGCAGATCCAGATTCACGCTATCTGTGTGACCCTGTTCTATCAAGCGCCATGTCGTCAGCAACACCGCGTAGCGTGCCAGCGTAGCGCAGGAGCGTACCAGGGCGTGATAGCTCTGCTCGGTTTCCGGCAAGCCTTGTGCGGCCGTTTCCGAGGGCGCATTGGCAAGACGTGATTCCAGCTGTTGCCATGCTTTGCTGTCGTTTTCCGTTTCAACTTTTCCTGCCGGCGCATGCGCCATCCAGGTTTCTTCGTCCTGCTGCAAAAGCGAGCGGATGGTATTGCGTGCCACACCGTCCCCCAGCGCAAGGACGACTTTCAAAAGCTCCTGTAAGCCCGTCTTTTCAGCCGGCAAACGCAGACGATAAGCAAACCAGTCGTGTTGGCGCAGACTGTCTTCGAGAAAAAGTTGCGGTCCTGCGAAAGCGCGCAGGGTTAGCCCATAGGCGCTCTCGTCCAGGCCTTCCCTGAGACTGAATTTCCGTTGCGGCGGCCGCCAGGCCTCCCAGCTGAATATCAGGTCAGGAAAGCTGGCGTCGGTGCCGGTCTGTGAACCGGCCAGATTGAGCAGCTCGGGGGAACGATGCGGGTTGAAAATAAAGCGAATTTCGGCATGGTGTACGCTGCCACGCGCGTTCAGCGGTACCAGGACGAATTCGGCGGCTTCAATGCCGTCCAGCGGTACCCGTACGGACTGCAACACAGTGGTGCGTTCCACCGGATTTCCGCCGTAATTCACGTTGCGCAGGATGACATGGCTATCGTGGTCACGCAGTTCACTTTCCTGCCAGGCAACCAGCACTGGAGCAAACGCTGCCATGTAACCGCCCGGTAAAACATCACGCTCGGTTCTTAGACGCATAATGTCTGTGTTGTCCTCGGCCCACTTCAGCAGCTGCCTGAGTGTCAGGGTTCTGTAATGCTTCATGTCTTTATTTCCTGCTTTGCTGATTCACTTTATCGCCGGTCCAGCCGCGGCGCAGCCAGGCCGCCAATTCACGAAGCTGTCGCACATCGCCCTCATACAAAGGTGTGTCATGGTCTGCCTCGGGTCGATCCAGCACCCGCTTCGGACCGGCGTAGGCGTCGATGATCTGCTGCTGGCACCTGGCCGGCACAATTCGATCCTGCTGGGCCACGATGAATACGGCGGGAACCCTTGTCTGTGACGCGTTGCGGATACTGTCCAGCACCTCCGGTATATGGCGGGCAAGCGCAGTCCTGGCCCACGCGAACTGCCACCAACCCGACTGCGCCCGGATCACTTCGCGCAGCGCCGGTGGATTCTCCAGCAACATGCCGTCGACAGCGTGTCTCGACACCAGGTAAAGCGCGCTGACGCAGCCCAAGCTACCGCCCGCCACTACCAGCGGACGCCCCGCAGCCTGGCTCCTGAGCCCGTCCAGCGCGCGGCTGGCCATGGAGGGAATATTGTGCAGGCTGGCGGTCCCGGTGCTGCCGCCGTAGCCCGGCGGGTTAACCGCCCACACCTCCACACTCAGTTCCGGCCAGCAGTTGTCCACCAGAGGGGTCGAATCTTCCGCACGGCTGCCCGTGCCGGGAAAAATTAGCACGTACAGGTCCGGATCACGTGTCTCGGCGTCCGCGCCAACTCGATGCACCCAGGCTTCAAGGTGGCCGTCAGCGTGTGACAGCAGCACACGCCGCTTATGAGGTACGGTAATCTCGCGTCGACTCGGCTCGAGAATGATTCGGTCTGTCAACCAGCTCAGAAAAGTGTGCCTCTTAACAACCACAAAGAACACCAGGGTCACATAGGAAAAAAACAGATCGCCTTAGCAAAGCAACAGGTTTGCCAGGCTCACACTTTTAGCCGGGAACACAACAGACATACAGATCAATGTCACATCTTTGCAGCTACCCGTGGGTATGAAGCTAGTGTCCCGCATAGAGGCGTTCCACCTCATCGCCAAACGCGTCCAGTATCTTCGTCCTGCGCAGTTTCAGGGTGGGCGTCATATAGCCGTCCTCGACCGACCATGGCTTTTCGATCACCGCCACGCGTGGGATCTTGGCGTAACCGGGGAAATCGCGCAGTCTTTGGGCGATGCGTTTGGTCAGCAGCTGTTCCAGTTTTTCGTCGTGCCGTTCGGCGGTGATGTCGGCTGACAGGTCCGTTGCCGCTGCCAGTTCGGCATACTCCTTCTTGTCCAGCACCACCAGCGCCGTGAGATACGGGCGCGCCTCACCGAGTACCATTGCCTGCAGAAACAGACGGTCCAGTACGATGGCGTTTTCCATGTCACCCGGTGGCACCTTCTCGCCATTGGCCATGACGATGATCTCCTTGATGCGCCCGGTGATGAAGATATGCTCATCCTCGATGCGCACGCAGTCACCCGTGTGAAACCAGCCGTCTGTATCGATGACCTGGGCGGTGGCTTCCGGGTTGTTCCAGTAACCCAGCATGACGCTGGGGCTGCGGGTGAGTAATTCATCCCGTTCACCGATGCGGACTTCGACTCCAGGCAGTGGGATGCCTATGCTGTCCGGCCTGTTGTTCTCAATGGTGTTGTTGCTCACCACCGGGCTGGTTTCCGTAGCGCCGTAGCCCTGCAGGATGGGCAGGCCGAGGCCGATGAAGAACTGCGCGATCTCCGGCGAAAGCGCTGCGCCGCCCGTTACCGCCGCGCGCAGACTGCCACCCAGTTTGTAGCGGATACTCTCGCCCAGTGTCTCATCGATCTTTTTCCAGATCGAGATATCGGGACTCCAGCGGCGGCGCCCCTGGTCGTGCTGAAAATTTTTCCAGCCGGCCTTGACCAATTCCTTGAGGAATACCCGTTTGGCGAGCGGCTGTTTGGCCATGCGCTCATTGATGCGCGTGTAGACCCGTTCAAAAACGCGTGGCACCGCAATGATGACGGTGGGCTGCACAGCTTCAAAGTCCTCAGTGAGTTGCTTTGCCGAGCGTGCATAGGCCACAGTGGCGCCTGCGGCCATCGGCAGATAGTAGCCGCAGGTGCGTTCCAGCATGTGTGACAGGGGCAGGAACGACAGGAAAGTGTCTGCGCGGTAAGCAGGAACGCGCTCCAGCACGCCCTGTACATTGAACAGGATATTGCTATGGCTGAGCATGACGCCCTTGGGGCGGCCGGTGGTGCCGGAGGTGTAGACGATAGTCGCCAGTGTGTTGCGGTCAAGCGGTTCGACATGCAGGGTGTCGTGGCTTGCCGGCAGCCAGTCCTGTGCCGCAACCGGCTGTAACCCGGAAGCGGAGGCTTCGACCGGATGCAGTGCAACGATACGCTTCAGGCCGGACAGCGTATCGTGAACCGGCTCAAGTGCCTGCCATTGCTGCGGACTGCCGACCACCAGCAGTCTGGCACCACAGTCCTCCAACACCAGACTGATGTTTTCCGCCCGGTCGTTCACATACAGAGGCACCAGCACCAAGCCGAGTCCCTGGGCGGCGATATCGAAGGCGGCCCACCCGGGGCTGTTGGTGGCCATAATGGCAACACGCTCGCCCTTGTCAATATTCTCGGATAACAGAGCAGTCTGCCAACGGCATACCTCAATGGTAAACTGCTCCCAGTCAATAGCCGTCCACTCATCGCTGTCGTTATCGTAATAACGGTAGGCGATTGCCTCGGGGGAACGTTCGACGCGTGCGCTCAGTAGTCCGGCCAGGTTGTTGATTGCTTCGATATCCACGATATCCATTGTCATGGGCATTCTGATTTCTCCGCGGTATCAGTTTGTCGGTGCATGCTAATCAATCTCCATCCAGTGTCAGTGCGGCGTAATCCCCCATAGCCGCCTGGATATCCTGACAGCGAGGGGCAAGCGGCGAGGGCGATCTCTTTGAAAGTCCCGCCAGGTGCTAATGTAATGAACCATCCCCACCCACCCTCAGCGCCAGGAAGTTGCTTTTCAGCAGATTGATGGTGAGGCTGAGGGACTTTCGTTCGGGATGGGAGATTAACATGACTATTACAGTACTGGGTATCGATATTGCGAAGAATACGTTTCAGCTTCACGGTACTGATGATGCGGTTAAGGCGGTTCTGAAAAAGCGCTTGTCGTGAAATAGACTTTCACCCTATGTCGCGAATTTGCATCCATCCACCATTGTGATGGAATCATGCGGCGGAGCCAACTACTGGGCCAGGGTCTTCCAGCGCAGTAGCCATGTAGTAAAGTTGATTAGCCCGCAGTTCGTAAAACCCTTCGTCAAGACAAACAAAAATGATGCACATGATGCTGAAGCGATAGTCGAAGCAGCGAGCAGGCCGTCTATGC
>CBFDBP010000202.1:0-6672 GCA_965603065.1 uncultured Gammaproteobacteria bacterium | reverse complement strand
CCTTTGTGGTGAGAGACCCGGGTGAGCATCCAGAAGGCCTCTGCCAAGTTAATTTTTGACTTCCGAGAGCGTGCATCAAGCCATCAACGCCTCGATCTCATCCACCTGTTTGGGCGCATTCTTGCTCAATACGTCGTGCCCACTGCGCGTCACCAGTACATCGTCTTCAATACGCACACCGATATTCCACCACTTGCGCGCCACACCCTTGCCGCCCGCAGCAATATACAAACCCGGTTCCACCGTCAGCACCATGCCGGGCTCCAGCACCCGCCATTCATCGCCAACCTTGTAATCCCCGACATCGTGTACATCCATACCCAGCCAGTGGCCGGTACGGTGCATGTAGAATCGCCGATAAGCCTGCTCCTTGATCAGTGTTGCCGGCCGCCCCTTGAGCAGTCCCAGTTTCACCAGCCCTCTGGTAATGACTTTAACTGCCGCCTCATGCGGTGCATTCCAGTTGTTACCCGGATAGACCTCCTCGATAGCGGCCCGCTGTGCATCCAGCACCAGCTCATAGATCGCCCGTTGTGCCGCGCTGAAACGCCCGTTCACCGGGAAGCAACGGGTGATGTCGGAAGCGTAGCACTGGTGTTCCACGCCGGCGTCGATGAGCACGAGGTCACCATCATTCAATTCCGCATTGTTTTCCGTGTAATGCAGAATGCAGGCATTGTCGCCGCCGCCGACAATGGATGGATAGGCCGGCTCACCACCCGCTTTGCGGAATTCGTGTAAAAACTCGGCTTCCAGTTCGTATTCCATCATACCCGGCTGGCACAGACACATCGCGCGTTTGTGGGCGCGCGCAGCAATATTGGCGGCCTGACGCATGGCCTTGATTTCAGCACGGCTCTTGTACAGGCGCATGTCGTGCACGAAATGCTCAAGCGAAACAAACTCGTCCGGCGCATGCTTGCCGGCACGCGACTGCTTGCGAATCCGGTTCACCCAGCCAATCACGCGCTTGTCAAAATCAGGCGTCGCCCCCATGGTATAAAATACCCGCTCGCGGCTTTCCAGCAGGCCGGGCAGAATGTCATCGATATCACTGATCGGAAAAGCATCGTCGGCACCAAACTTCTGTACTGCACCTTCCGGTCCGGCACGCCGCCCGTTCCAGATTTCCAGATCCGGGTCACGATCCCGGCAAAACAGCAGGTACTCGCCGTGCTCGCGGCCCGGCACCAGCACGGCGACGGCCTCCGGCTCGGAAAATCCGCTGAGATAATAAAAATCACTGTCGGGCCGGAACGGGAAATCCACATCGCGGTTGCGCGACTGCTCCGGGTTCGTCGGCAGGATAGCGATGGCACCCGGCCCCATCATGTGCATCAACTGTTTACGCCGGCGGGCGAATTCTTTCTGATCCATATCGGCTACTGAATGGTCTGTTGGGCGGCTGTGCCGGGCTGCAGCTCTTCATGAATAAACAGCACACCAACCCGCACATATTCCACCACTTCCTCGAAAGCGACCTGCTCCTCCTCGTCGGGGTCGTCCAGATCGAAGTCCACCGTGGATATTTGCGACAGGTCCCCCAACAGCTCGGCAACCTCGTCGGACAGCTGATCCTGCGCCGGCACCCCCGCCATGCCCAGCCCGGAAAGAAACCCGCCACACCAGTTAGCCAGGGATTCGGTGCGCTCGCACAGGGCATCTTCGTCATCCGGTAACAGCAGCTCAAAATCCAGCTCAGGACTGTTGAGGCGGATCAGCGTTTCTTCGTAGAGTTTTTGCAGCAACCTGTAAGCCTCGGCCTGAAGCAGATCTTTGGGATCATAGGCTTCGAAAATCTCGGCAACCCAGATTTTCTGATCCGCAAAACCGGCAGCACAGATCAGGCCGCACAAAAGGCCCTGGCAATCAGCCGCATCCACCGAAACCGAAGCACGCCGCAGTGTCTCTGCGACATCATGGTATTCAAGGCCTTGAATTTGTGTCATTGTGCAATTATTGCATAGCACTGACATTGACGCATTTTTACCCCTTCTCTATAGTTGGCACATGACTCAATCAACACCACAATCCGTTACCGAACAGGAACTGCAGAAACTGGAAGTCCGTCTGGAAGAGCTGGTTAACACCATTGAGCGGCTCAAGGAAGAAAACCGCTCATTGCGTAACCAGCAGGACTCACTGGTATCCGAACGCGCCAATCTCATTGAAAAGAATGAAACGGCCCGCACCCGTGTAGAGGCCATGATCAACCGCCTCAAAGCCATGGAGCAAGGCGCATGACCGGCGCCAAGCCGATGCGGATACACATTCTGGACAAGGAATATCTGGTTGCCTGCCCCGAAAATGAGCGCGAGGCCCTGTTTGCATCGGCCGAACTCCTGACCACCAAAATGAAGGAAATCCGCGATTCCGGCAAAATCGTCGGTGCCGACCGCATCGCCGTCATGGCAGCGCTGAATATGGCCCACGAACTGCTGGAACATAAAACCTCAAAAGACGACTACCAGCACAGTATCAGCAAGCGTATTCGCGCCTTGCAGGACAAGATTGATATTGCGTTAAATCAGGGTAACCAGCTGGAATTCTGAGTTAATTGGGGTCAGAGCCAATTTTTTCTCTTTCCCGGATAAATCAGCATGGGCAATAAAAAATTGGCTCTGACCCCAATTAACTCAACGCACAATAAAAAAACTGACTCCGGCCCCAATTAATTTAGTTTCCGTTGTATACTGATAGCCGTACCTTCTGTGGTGCTCGTTAGCAGCTCAGATCTCCTTGAGCCTAATTATTGTCCCCGGGAGTCGGTTTGCCAGATCAGTGAGCATGTCCGCCACGTGCGGAAAGCCTTAAGTCTGACACTCATTCCCACCTGAACCTTTGGTTCAAGGGCAATAGCTGCGACGGTATTCGCGGAAGGTGCCTTTTAATACCAACCTATGACTAACCGTTCTGATCAACGCCAACAGCTGCGTGCAAGCCGTCGTGCTCTAAATGACAGCGAACGGCTGCAACGTTCCGAGACATTGTGTCGACGGCTTTCCCGGCAACCGCTGTTTCGTGCCAGCCGCAAAATTGCCGCTTACCTGCCGGCCGATGGCGAAATCGAAACGCAACCCCTGATCGAGCTTGCCTGGCGTATGAAAAAGCAGGTGTATCTTCCTGTGCTGGCGCCTTTTCTCGATAACCGCTTGTGGTTTGCACGTTTCAAACCCGACACACGGCTGGTCAGCAACCGCTATGGCATCGCCGAGCCCGAACTCATTCACCGGCAGCGCATTGCAGCGCACGCACTGGATATTGTGCTGGCGCCACTGGTCGGTTTTGACCGCAACGGTAACCGCCTGGGGATGGGCGGCGGTTTCTACGACCGCAGCTTTGGCTACCTGCTGAACCGGAAACACTGGTGCAAACCGCGGCTGATCGGCCTCGCCTACGACTTTCAACTCATACCACAACTCCCCGTCCAGCCCTGGGATGTTCCACTCACCGCGGTTGCCACTGATTCAGACTGGTATAGATTCCGCGCTTAGGGGTGCCTCATTCATGCAGGCTTTGTTTGACTTTGTAATGACCGATTTCTTACTGTAGGAGCGCCGCCCTTCGGCGCGATATCGCGGCCAGGAGGCCGCTCCTTGTCTGTTCGATTGCCAGACGAATAGTCGGGCCACGAAAATGCACGGATAATTAAGGGAACTTTACATAATGAATTACTGGTTAATGAAATCCGAACCCGACGTATTCGGTATCGATCATCTGAAAAAGCTGCCGAAAAAAACCGACCACTGGGACGGTGTGCGTAACTACCAGGCCCGCAACATGATGCGCGATGAAATGAAAAAGGGGGATCTGGTTTTTTTCTACCACTCCAACTGCGCTGAACCCGGTATCGTTGGCATCATGAAAGTGGTACGTGAAGCTTACCCTGATCACACGGCTTTTAATCCCGAAGAAAAATATTACGATCCGAAGAGCGACCCGGATAATCCACGCTGGTACATGGTCGATGTGCAATATCAACGCAGCACCAAACGCGTCATTACACTGGCGGAATTAAAAGGCTACCAACAGCTTGAAGACTGCCCGCTGGTGCGTAAGGGCAACCGCCTGTCCATTATGCCGTTCAGCAAGGCGCAGTGGGATTTCGTGCTGGAGCTGGAGAACTGTTAATCGGGATCTTACACTTAGGCGATTCCATAATCGATGTAGGGTGGGTTAGGCACGCAGTTTGTGCCGTAACCCACCGGACGTGCCGGCAGGCACTCATTAAAAAATGCGTTGTGTTGCTTCGCAACGCTTGGTGGGTTACGCAAAAAACGCTAACCCACCCTACATTTCGACTTAAGTCAGTGCCATTAGCTCTGACCCGCTAGCCGTTGCCCAGAAACAGCGAATAGGCCGGGTTTTCCAGTTCCTCGAAATAGATATAACCCAGATCATCGAGAAAGCGCTGGAAACGTTTGCGATCATCCCCGGGCACCTGGATGCCGACCAGAACCCGCCCATAGGCTGCACCGTGATTGCGATAATGAAACAGGCTGATATTCCAGCGCTTGCCCATGCTGGAGAGGAATTTAAGCAGGGCGCCGGGCCGTTCCGGGAACTCGAAGCGGTACAGGACCTCGTTGCGCAGATTGTATGACCTGCCCCCCACCATAAAACGAATATGCGTTTTCGCCATTTCATTGTCGGTCATATCGACAACCGGGTAACCTTCCTTGTGCAGGCTGTCCAGCAGCTCAACCCGCTCTTCGTCACCGCGGGCCAGCTGCACACCGGCAAACACGTGCGCTCTGGCGGCATCGGCATAGCGGTAATTGAACTCGGTCATGCCTCGTTTGCCAATGGTGCGACAGAACTTGAGGAAACTGCCGGGACGTTCCGGAATGGTGACCGCCAGCAGGGCTTCGCGCCGCTCACCGAGCTCGGCACGTTCCGCAACATGCCGTAAACGGTCAAAATTTATGTTGGCGCCGCTGTTGATGGCGACCAGCTTCTGACCCTGAGCCCCGCTCTGTTCGACATACTTCTTAATCCCCGCAACGGCCAGCGCACCGGCCGGCTCCACCATGGCGCGGGTATCGTCAAAAATATCCTTGGTGGCGGCACAGATCTCGTCGGTACTGACCAGTATGACCTCATCGACATATTTGCGCGCCAGCCGATAGGGCTCCTTGCCGGCCTGGCGGACCGCGACACCGTCGACGAATATCCCCACCTGGTCCAGCACCACCCGCCGTTTACGTTTCAACGCCTCGTACATGCAGGGCGCGTCATCCGGTTCCACACCGATGACGCGAATGTCAGGACGCAGGGCTTTGATATAAGCCGCGATTCCAGCGATAAGCCCGCCCCCGCCAACCGGCACAAACACCGCATTCAGCCCGTCACGGTGCTGCTGCAACAGCTCCATGGCAATCGTACCCTGGCCGGCGATGACCTCGGGATCGTCATACGGGTGAATGAATATCATGCGGCGCTGTTCAGCGAGCTGCAGCGCATGCGCGTAGGCCTCATCGTAGGTATCGCCGTGCAACAGGGTTTTACCCCCCAGGGTCTTTACCGCCTCGACCTTGATGCCGGGTGTGGTGCGCGGCATCACAATGAGCGCCTTGATGTTACGGTGCTGTGCCGCCAGCGCCACGCCCTGGGCATGGTTACCCGCCGACGCGGCGATAATGCCGTTGGCACATTCAGCCTCGGTGAGTCTGGCGATCTTGTTATAGGCGCCACGCAGCTTGAAGGAAAACACCGGCTGCAAATCTTCGCGCTTCAGCCAGATGTCATTAGCCAGGCGCCGGGAAAGGTTTTTGGCGAAATCCAGCGGCGTCTTGCTGGCCACATCGTAGACCCGGGAATTCAGGATCATTTTCAGGTAATTATTGGACATGATGGGATAATACAGTCAGTGGTGGGGTAATAGTCAATCCAGGTGTAAACACAAGTTCAATCGCGGTCAGGCGATCGCTCCTACGGGTGGTTTCCAGCGCCTGTTTCTACGCCCTGCAGGAGCGGTCGCCTGACCGCGATATACGCGGAATTGGAGTCTGACGCCAATTCACTTATGATGCGCAAATTCGTTTTTCGGAGATTGCCATGAACCAGGATGAACTCAAGAAGCAGGTCGCGGAAGCTGCCATTGAATATGTAGAGGCGGGCACCGTCATCGGCGTCGGCACCGGCTCAACGGCCAATTTCTTTATCGACGCACTGGCCCGCATCAAGGGCAAAATCGACGGCACTGTCGCCAGCTCGATCGCCAGCGCCGAACGCCTGAAAGCTCACGGCATCCCGGTGCTGGATCTCAACGCCGCCGGCGAACTCTCGGTATATGTTGACGGCGCCGACGAAACCAACGACCAGCTGCAGCTGATCAAAGGCGGTGGCGGCGCGCTGACGCGCGAAAAGATCGTGGCCGGCGCCAGCCACAAGTTTGTCTGCATCTGTGACGACAGCAAACTGGTCAGGATACTGGGCAATTTCCCGCTGCCGGTTGAAGTGATCCCGATGGCACAGAGCTATGTGGCGCGCGAAATGGTAAAACTGGGCGGCCAGCCGGAATTACGCCAGGATTTCACCACCGACAACGGCAACATCATCCTCGACGTCAAGGGTCTGGAGATCATGGAGCCGTGCAAATTCGAAACTGAAATCAACAACATCCCGGGGGTCGTCACCGTGGGCATCTTCGCCAACCGTGCGGCGGATGTG
>CBFDBP010000201.1:0-6673 GCA_965603065.1 uncultured Gammaproteobacteria bacterium | reverse complement strand
CTACAGATTTATAGGGGTAAGTTTAGGACAATTATTCTGCCAAATCGCTCCCTTATGTCAAATGATTGTTTTATCTAAAAAACGGGCCGGACTTTAATGCAACTCGCCAAGCAGGTCATCCACCGCCTGGATCAGATCCTTGCGATCGAAAGGCTTCGTAAATACCCGGTCAGCACCGACTTCTTTTGCAGCAGCCAGGTAAGCTGTGGTCGTTATTGCGCCGGGTTTATACGCGAGCGGCTCAACACCGCCGCCCCCTGAAATGGCAATAATTCTCAGACCAGGGGATTCCTGTCGCATTTCCTTAATGGTGCGTACCCCATCCTTTTCCGGCATTATAATGTCGGTGATGACGAGCTGCGCGGGCTCTTCACGCTGAAGCTCGATAGCCTCGTTGCCATTAGACGCAACCTTTACCTCGTATCCGGCGCTTTCCAATACCATTTGCAAGGCGTCGCGGATATCTTCCTCGTCATCGATAATCAGAATGCTTGCCATATCAATATCCCCGTCGACCCTGGCGACACCTAAACCCCAGGCAGCCATCTTACCTCATTGTTGGACTTTTCTCCGGTAAATAGACACGAAATGTGGTTCCTTTGCCAGGTTCGCTTTCGACCGTTATATCCCCGCTATGGGACACGGCAATGCCGTGGACCACAGACAGACCCAGGCCAGTCCCTTTGCCGACAGCCCGCGTCGTATAGAATGGCTCAAAGATCCTGTCCAGGCTGTTGCGGCTTATGCCGTGCCCGGTATCGTGAATGCTCAGTCTTACATATCCGCCGGCCCGCAGCTGGGGGTGATCTCGACAGAACTGCTCGTCGACAGCGCAGCGGTCGAGAACCACAGAGATGGAGCCGCCAGTCTCATCAAGAGCCTGGTACGCATTGCTGCACAGATTCATGACTAACTGGTGAATCTGATTCCGGTCCGCCAGCACAATACAATCAACGGCAGCCAGGTCCTGATGTAAGTCGACCGTCGACGGTATCAACGCCCGCAACAATTCAAGCGCTTCCTCAACGATAGGTCTTACGTCTACCGGTTCGTGCTCCGGATTTCCGCTCTGGTGGCTAAAGGTCAAAATCTGCTGGACCAGGCTTTTGGCGCGGTTCGAAGATTTCAGTACTCGATCGAGCTGCGCATGAACCGGACTCTCTGCAGGCAGATCGTGCAGGGCTTGCTCTGTGTACAGGAATATGGGTACCAGGATGTTATTGAATTCGTGCGCGATGCCCCCCGCCAGGACCCCGACTGTTTCCAGCTTTTGCACTTGTCGAAGCTTGCTTTCGAGCACCTCCCGGCGTTTATCCGCCGCTTCTCTTTCAGCGATTTCCTGTAGTAGAGAAGCATTCACGCCCACCAGTTCAGAGCGCATGGACTCCAGGTCTGTCGCCAACTCCCTGATCTCGGTGATTTGGCTGTCAACCTGCAGGTGATCGGAGTGTTGCCCCTTGGCGATATTCCGGGAGGCGGTTTGCAGTGCCCGCAAAGGTCGCGTCATGCGCGTACTCAGAAAAACCAGCGCAATGATTGACACGATAAGATACAGGAACAGAACAATTGCCAGCCGTTGCCGGGCAAGTTTGACCTGCTCGATGGTAGGCAGCTCATCGAAACCCATTCTTAACGAGACTTGTCGGTCAGGGATGTCGAGTGGTATGGAAAGAAAATAGATATGGTCCCCATGCTGCCCAAAGGCGAAATCCTCCTCATAGATGCCCGCCGAGTCATCTGGTAACAATCCACTACGTAGCAGGGTGTCTCCTTCTATCAGTTCAGCGTAAACGCCATCACTGCCAAGAACCGCGCTATCCAGTAAACGAACAGCCCGCATCCGGTTGCTCACGGTACCCTCGAACTCAAAGTAATCGGCGAGAAAACGACTGTATTTGCGCACATCGTTAACAAATCGTTCCTCGTGGCTTTGCTTGACAATATACAACAGGCCATAGAACAGCAGCGGCAGCAGCACGGCGTGGATGGCCAGGCCGATAAGAATCACACGCGCAGCGAGGGTGTTCAGTTTTCCTGCCATAACACCCTAAGCGCCTTTACATCCGGTGAGAGAATCGCAGCATCCTTCCACATATAAGTTACGCTGTATGGGTCGTCTGACAACGCATCCAGTAACCTATCGGATTTGTCATATTCGCTCGGGCGCGGAATACCCTGTCTCAGTGGCAGGGACAGCAGCCGGCGCAAATAGGACTTCTCCGACATGGCGACCACGGCCTGCAGGAAGATGTGGTTGAGATCCTCATCCCCGGTATTGCGTAAGCCCGATACGGTATGTCCATCGCGCTTGACGGGGAAGCCAAGGTAGATCTTTCGCAACTCGAGAGAGTCGAGATCATGCAGTGGACTGGTCGCAGACGCTACCAGAACAACCTGCCGCTCCGCCACCACCGCCTGCGTGCACAGCACAATCCCCATGCAACAGATCTGCAGGGCTCTCGCCGGGCTCACGGAAAAACAGCACTCCACTGCAGCAGATATTGCTCGAAATCGCCGTCGGATGGTGTTTGAGCGCGTGAGACCTCCAGTGAGAGCGCATGCTGGCTGGCCAGATCAAACCTCAGTCCGAGCATTTGCCGGTCAGTTACGGAGTGTGGGAACAATTCGAGATAATCCGAACTGTTTGTGTTGTTGGTCTGTTCCAGGCGCCCAAACACAGTCCAATCGTGTTTGAATTCATACTCGGTCTGAAAATAACCCGACAGGAATGAATCGGTCTGGTTGTGGCCCTGGCGTTTCATTTGATTGATGACAGGCGCCACAGAGGAGAGGAATCTCCAGTCCTGCCAACGCCAGTCGAGATACGCGCCGATTGAGACTTGTTCAACGCGCCGCAGCCCCTGTTGTTCCGCGGTATGGCTGCCGTCGACCTCGAGGTCGGACCAGCTCAAAACCAGTCCGATCTGATTTTCTTCCAACTGGTCCGGCAAATAGGCGAGTCGCATGTCGGCAGCCGCCCTGTTGCTCGAGCCTGGGTCTAACAGATCAAAGGGCTTGAGCCCGGTGCGGTCGATTGTCGGTGCCGCACCGAGCGAGAACGCCGATCGAAAGTCAGCAGTATGCTCCAGCTTATGCGCGGTTTCGAACAGCAGGCCCGTCGAGTGGGTTGGTAATATGCCGCCATCGTCTTCGAACTGTTCAAGAAACGGTCGCGAGATACTTGTCTGCAGGAATTGTCCGTGATGGTAAATCGCATTCCAGTAGCGGCTTGGTAAATGAAACCGGCCGATCCAGCCAATGGTCTCTTCCCCAGCCTGCCAACCGAGCTGAAACCGCTCCAGCTCAATTTCATCGGTAGAGGCAACGTATTCTCCAAGCAGCCGGAAACGGCCGTTCAGGTAGCTGTATAAGATGTCGGCATCCAGAGCGAATTCATAGTCCTCCGGGCCTTCATCCGGCTCGACCTCATGATAAGTGGGACCTGCACTCAGGAAGAACAATAATTCCTGTTGCCCTTCGGGCCGGGCCTGCGGGGCGCTGAAGAGCACCATCAGGGCAAACACTGACGAAATCGGGTGACGTGTATGAACAGTCATATGATTAGCCGTTCACTCTATATTTATTGTGTGGTGGCTGTGCAAGCCCTTGTGGGCAAACAACTCATCGGCAGCGAGATACCAATATCTTAGCACCGTGAGCTTTACGCGCGATCTTTCTCTCCAGTTCAACGGCTTTCGCAGTGAGATTGGCTGTGCGCATGAGTAGGCTATACTAGTTGATATTCGCGCTCGCGAGGCGGTGAGGGTGCAGGTATGGCCAACGAGCGGCGGCTTGTTATCGCGAAAACATAATAAAAAACCGTTTCATGGCATCGACTACTGTGCGCCATCGAGTTCTTTTACGGCATGAAGACAACGAAAATCCTTTACGCTCTGTGCCTGGTGCTGATCAGTATTTTCCTGCTGTCACTCACCTGGGAGTTCGTTCTGGAGGACCGGATACTGCCGTTATTTATCGACGGGTTTGATCCCGAGCCCGCGTATGAACGCTGGGAGTATGTTATCTCAGCCACCCTGTTCGCAGCCCTGGCCCTGGTGGTCCCCGCCCTGTTGCTGATCGGGTCGGCTGCTCGCCTGAGACGACTCCATGATGAGCTCGAAATCCGCGTCGAAAAACGCACGCGCGAGCTCCGGCATCAGCTCGACGACCGCAAACAAATGGAAGCGCAGATTGTCGAGGCGCGAGACAAGGCGCAAGTCGCCAGCGCCGCCAAGACCCTGTTCCTGGCCAACATCAGCCACGAGCTGCGCACACCCATGAGTGCGGTGATCGGTATGAGCGATGTGCTCGGTCAGACCACACTCTCAGCCGAACAGCAGCACTATGTGGCGACGATCTACAAAAGCGGCACGGCTTTTCTCGACATCATCAATGGCCTGCTGGACTTGACGATGATCGAGTCCGGCAGGTTCACCCCACGCGACAGGGGGTTCGAGCTGCACGCGGTGGTGGAGGCCATGCTGGATATGCTCGCTTACCGGGCCTGCCAACGGGGGTTGGAGTTGCTGTCGCTGGTGGATGAGGATGTGCCCGGCTGGTTGCGTGGCGATGCGCTGGCGCTGCGCCAGATACTGCTCAATCTACTCGGCAATGCCATCAAGTTTACCGAGCACGGCGTGGTTGACCTGCGCGTCAGTGTGGCGGCACATTCCCCGCGGCATTGCCGGCTACGCTTTGCGGTACGCGATACCGGGCCGGGAATGTCCACCGAACGCCAGACGGAACTGTTCCGGCCGTTCACCCACAACGTCGCCGCGCAGCGACGGCATGTAGGGGGCGTCGGACTGGGACTGTCCATCTGCAAGTCGCTGATCGAATCCATGCAGGGCGCGATTGGCGTGGAATCCGTGCCGGGGGAAGGTTCGCTGTTCTGGTGCGAGGTGGATTATGCCATCGGCACGGTCACCGAGGGGGAGACGGCGCCCAGCCACCTGATCGCCGGGCGGCGGGGCCTGGTAGTGGATGACAACCCGCTGGCGCGCAGCACTCTGCAGTCCCAGCTCGAGATGCTGGGTGCGCGGGCGGAGGCCGTGGGCGGTGCCACCGAGGCACTCGAGGCGCTGCGCCGGGCCGTTGCCGATGGGGATCCCTGCGCATTTGCCCTTGTCGATGTGGACATGCCGGGCATCGACGGCCTGAGCCTGGCCTATGCCATCAAGTCGGACCAGGCACTCGCCGCGACACGCCTGCTCATGCTGACAGCGGTGGACATCCCCATCACCAGCAAGACGCAACAGCGCGTCGGCTTCGAGCTGCAGTGCCCCAAGCCGATCAGGCAATCGCAGCTGCCCGACACCCTGCGGACGCTGATGGACGAGCAGCCCGCGGCTGAGGGCGAGTTGGCCGCCGGCGCTGTAGCAGGTGCAGGGGCCAGGCCGCTCAGGGTCCTGGTGGTGGAAGACCAGCCGGTGAACCAGGAGCTGATGCAGCTCATGCTGAGGCCGCTGGGCTGCGAAGTGACCCTGACGAGCTCCGCTGAGGAGGCCCTGGATCTGCTGAGGGAGCGGGTCCAGGATGTCGTCTTCATGGATTGCCTCATGCCGGGCATGGACGGCTACGCGGCGACCGCCGCCATCCGCCGGCGCGAGCCTGACGACCGGCACGTCGTGATCATTGCCATGACGGCCCTGATCGTGGAGGGCGAGCGGGAACGGTGTCTGGCGGCGGGCATGGACGATTTCCTGTCCAAGCCGGTCAGTGAGGCTATACTGCGCAATACCCTGAAGCGGTGGTTTCCGGGGGCGGCCCTCGGGGATGAGAAAAGCGGAGCTACCGCGATTGCGGACGGCGATGTGGGAGCCGCTTTCCGCCAGATGCAGGAGGCGGCCGGGCCCGAAGCGATGGCCAGGCTGGTGGACCTGTTTCTGGACAACACCGCCGGCAGCCTGGCAGCGATGCGCGAGACGCTGGAACAGGAGGGCGACAAGCATGAGCTGGCGAAGCAGGCGCACGCCCTGAAAGGGGCCTGCCTGCAGCTGGGGATGGCCCGCATGGCCGATTTGTGCGGTCGCCTCGAGGATGCCGGGGGCTGCGGCGACCGCGATGTGGCAGAGGCGGCACTGGTGGTGCAATTGTCGGAGGCGTTCGAGCAGGCCAGTACCGAGTTGGAGGCCCTGAAGGCCCGGGCGGCGCAAGTCGGATGAAGGCCCGGCGTCAGAAATAAAAGGAAAAAATTCGCAATAATTAAGAAGCGTGTAGGTAAAATTACCCATGTCAACAGGCAGGGTTGAGTCTGCCATTCATGACAGTGCTGGCAGACAGTTCCTGACAAGGCTGTCTGAGTAACACAACTAACACAGGCGCAGCGGTGACAGCTTGATCTTGATGCCATGTTTTTTAAGCCATTGTTCATGAATATAAAAAGTAATTGGCTGCGACAGTTTGACGCATTTGGTACGTTTATTGTATTGTTAAACATAATTGTCGCTATGAGGCGACAGTTGTTGTTCGCCGGAAGCAGTGGCCAATAACTCGTTCGCCACAAACAACAGGCCGTGTCAATGGCCGAAGCAGGATAGAGAGGGGAAGCATGATGCTGACGTCTGTACGTGAGAGTGATTCCGGGTCGACCCGGTCGATTAATGTAGGGGAGGCGACTAATGTAGGGGAGGCGACGCTATCCGTCCTGGTGGTCGATGACCACCCGGTGGTC
>CBFDBP010000200.1:0-6673 GCA_965603065.1 uncultured Gammaproteobacteria bacterium | reverse complement strand
GGGGGTATGACAAATTCCGGCTGAACGAGTCAAATCAGTTGCGCGCTGCACTAGGTTTCCTTGCTGCGCAGAGCCCTCTCATACAGTGCCCGTTTGTTAACACCGGTTATGCGCGCTGCCAGCTTGGCGGCCTTTTTTATGGGCAGCTCTTCCAGCAAAACAAGCAGTATCCGTTCTGCTTCGGGCGACACCTGGTGGCTTTCTGTCTCCGCTTGCCCCTGAACCAGCAGCACAATTTCCCCTTTCTGCTGATTCGGATCATCACTCACCCATTGCGCAAGCCTTCCCAGCGTGTCGCTGTGTATGGTTTCAAACTGTTTGGTGAGCTCGCGCGCCACCACGGCCTGACGCTGTGCCCCGAACACAGCCTGGCAATCCTGCAGGCAGTCGACAATCCGGTGGCTGGACTCAAAAAACACCAGGCTGCGTGTTTCACCACAAAGCTGCTCAAGCCGGTTTCTGCGCGCAGGGCTTTTCGCGGGCAGAAACCCTTCAAAAACAAAGCGATCAGTAGGCAAACCGGACGCTGACAAGGCACAAATCAAGGCGCTCGGACCTGGTACCGGCACAACCTGCACACCCGCCTCGCGCGCCAGCCGCACCAGATTAAAGCCGGGGTCGCTGATCAGGGGCGTGCCCGCATCCGAAATCAGCGCAATTGACCGCCCCTCCAGCATATCCTCCACAAGGCGGGGAGCAAGCTTCCGTTCGTTGTGCTCATGCAAGGCCAGCATCGGCGTCTGAATCGAACAGTATTGCATCAGCTTGCCGCTGTGCCGGGTATCCTCAGCCGCGACGCGATCCACGCTGCCCAACACCTCGACAGCCCGCGAACTCAGATCGGCCAGATTGCCGATGGGTGTCGCAACTATGTACAGAATACCGATATTCGCCGATACCCGGCTGGAAGCCATCATGCGCTGTCAGTCACCCGTTAGAATTCATGTTCCAAGCCGGAAAATTGCATGCATAAGCATCCATACCTCTTTACAATAGCCAGCTTACCAGGTTACCCAAGCCGCCAGGAATCGTGTACCGATTATATTCACTGCTGTTCGTCGCTGTTCTAGCCATCACCGCTTGCACCACGGCCCCGGAACGCCCGCAACCGCCTGCCGAAGATCCACTTTCACAGGCTGCCCGTGCCAATGTTGAACGCGGGGATTATCTGGCAGCCGCCCAACTTTATCTCAACGAGTCGAAAACAGCACCTGAAAAACAACGCATTCCGCTGCGCCTGAGCGCTGCAGAGTACCTGGCGCAGGGCCAGTTGTGGGAACAGATGGCACAGGTGCTGGCCGGCATCGACCCTGACCGCCTTGAGCCGGTGCAGCAAAACCGCTATCGACTGCTGGATGCCCAACGCGCGCTCGCCGGGCACCAGCCTGATGTGGCGCTGGAACTGTTACAGAAAATCACCAGCCCGGAAACCCTGCCGAATCATGGACAACGCTACTACCAGTTGCGTGCCGAGGCTTATGCGATGACGGGTAATGCCCTGGAAGCGGCCCGGCAGTTGATCTGGTTGGACGGCCTGCTTGAAAATCAGCAACAAAAACTGGAAAACCAGTACCGGATCTGGGAACAGCTTTCCAGCCTGTCAGACATTTCCTTACAGCAATTGCGCACCAGTCCGCCCCCCGATTCTCTCAGCGGCTGGATGGAACTCGTGCTCATTACCCGTCAAAACCGGTCTGACCGGCAGCAGTGGACTGTGGAACTCGATAGCTGGCGCGCACGCTATCCAGGTCACAGCGCCGAAACAGCCCTGTTACCGGACATTTTGAATCAGGTGGCGCGGTTTGGTGCACGGGCAAAACAGATTGCCATACTGCTGCCAATGAGCGGGCGTGCCGGCGAATCGGCCGCCGCCATCCGCGATGGCATTATGGCTGCCTACTACCAGGACGAGCTGGAAACACCCGAACTGCGTTTCTACGACACTGGCGCTAATCCACAGTTGATCCGGTCCGTTTACCAGCAGGCCGTAGAGGATGGCGCTGACTTTGTGCTTGGCCCGTTGCTGAAAGACAGCATCCAGCAATTGGAACAGTCAGGACAGCTGCCGGTAGCGGTATTGGCACTCAACCAGACGGGCGAAGAAGATACCGGTGAATTGCCCTTATATCACTTTGGCCTGGCACCGGAAGACGAAGCCCGTCAGGTCGCGGAAAGAACCATCAACGACGGTCACCGGCAGGTGGTCGCGCTGGTACCCGACACCAGCTGGGGAGAACGCGTGTTAGCCGCCTTCCAGGAACAGCTCAGCTCTCTGGGTGGCGAAGTCCTTGAGACGGGCCGTTACACCCCCGACAGTGCTGACTTCAAAATCCCCATACAAACCGCTCTCAACCTGGACGCCAGCAAAAACCGCCACCGTTCACTGGAACATCTATTGGGCCAGAAACTGGAGTATGAACCCCGGCGCCGCCAGGATGCAGAGGCTGTTTTCCTGCTTGCTTTCCCCAAGCAGGCACGGCAGCTAAAACCACAGTTACGTTTCCATCATGCCGGTGATATCCCGGTATACAGCACATCGCATGTCTTCAGCGCCACATCCACCGCCTCGATTGATCGCGACATGGATGGACTGATTTTCTGCGATATACCCTGGGTACTCGATCATGAAGGACAGTGGGCCGATCAACGAGAGAAACTGCGCTCGGCCTGGCCGGGCCGCAATCAGCATCATCAGCGTCTGTTTGCATTAGGCTTTGACGCCTACCAGGTGATCCCCTGGCTGGACACACTGAGTATGCCGGGCTTCGCCTCTTTCCCCGGGGCAACCGGTGTCCTGACCCTGGACCAGCGCAAACAATTACACCGTGCCCTGGAGTGGGCGCAGTTCCGCGCGGGAGCACCTGAAAAACTTACGTCCAGGGAGGGACATCATGAACCGGAAGAGGATTGGGAACCACGCTGAATCACTGGCCTGCGGGTATCTTAAACGCCGCGGTCTGCGGTTGTTAAGCCGGAACTTTCGCTGCCGGCGAGGAGAAATCGACCTGATCATGCAGGATGGCGACAGCCTGGTGTTTGTTGAGGTACGATACCGCAAACAGGCGCATTTCGGGCACGCCGCAGAAACGGTTTCCCGAATCAAACAGACCCGGATCATCCATTGCGCCCGGTACTATATGAATATTCATCATAGCTGGAACGAGCCGGCACGCTTCGATGTCGTATCCATCGAAGGGAAGCCGGATGAAATGAAAATCGAATGGCTTCCCGATGCGTTCCAGCCTGTCAACAACTAGTGAACTGGAGAATACATTTATGAGAATAAGCTGGCTGGTACTCAGCGCCCTGTGCCTCTCGAGCCCGCTATTGAGCGGCTGCGTACCTGTGGTGCTTGTTGGTGGCGCCGCAGCGACAGCATCCGTCGTACACGACCGGCGTACCACCGGTTCAATTGTTGAAGACCAGGCTATTGAGTTACGCATCAAGAACGCGCTTGGCAAAGACGAGGAAATCGCGAAACAGACCCATATTAACGTAACCAGTTACAACGGCATCGTATTGCTTTCGGGGGAGGCGCCGGGACAGGCCTTGCGTACGCGCGCCGGCGAGATTGCTCGTGGTGACAAACAGGTCCGGCGCGTACATAACGAGATCCAGATTGCCGCGCCGAGTTCGGCAATGACACGCTCCAGTGATTCGTGGATCACGACCAAGGTCAAGAGTTCGCTGGTGGGCCTGGATATCAAGGGTTTTGACCCGTCCAGGGTGAAAGTTGTGAGCGAAAACGGGACAGTTTTTCTTATGGGTATGGTTTATCATAAGGAAGCCGATGGCATAGTCACCCGGACCCAGCAGGTCAGCGGCGTACAGCGCATCGTCAAACTGTTCGAATATCTGGACTAAAAAGACCTTGAGTCCAATCAGCTCTTACATTGCTGCCTGACTTCATCGCGCAGCTCGCAACACGCCTCGGTGAGCACCAGCTGCTCACCGACCCGGCTGACTGTCGCGCCTACGGCTACGACAACAGCACGCTGCAGGGACAACCGATCGCCGTAGCCTTGCCTGAATCACACCAGCAGGTGGCTTCCATCGTGGCAGCCTGCCGGGCACACGGGGTTTCCCTGATTACACGCGGACAGGCCACCGGCACAACAGGCGCAACGGTTCCCGTGGACGGGCACACGCTGATACTGTGCATGCTACGCATGGACAACATTATAGAAATCAACCGGGATAACAGGCTTATGGTGGTCCAGCCCGGTGTAACAAACCAGGCGGTACAGGACGCTGCCGCCGAACAGGGTTTCTTCTGGCCACCGGATCCTACCAGTGCATCGGTGTGCACCATTGGCGGCAACCTGGCCTATAACTCGGCGGGTCCACGCGCAGTAAAATACGGAACACCACGGGAAAATACACTGGCATTAAAGGCAGTCACCGGCACTGGTGAAACGCTTCATACCGGCGTGAGAACGACTAAAGGCGTTGTCGGCTACGACCTGACACGGCTGTTGATCGGCTCGGAAGGTACGCTGGCGATTATCACGGAAGCCACTCTGAAACTTACACCCTTACAACCCGCAAAACGCACCCTGCGTGCAATCTATCGAGACGTCCACAGTGCCGCTTGCGCGGTTTCCAACATCATGGCACAAGCGGTCCTTCCCTGTGCCCTGGAGTTCATGGATGCCAACGCCATCAGTATGGTGCGCAACGATGCTCCAGCCAGCCTGCCCCGGGATGCCGGCGCATTGCTGATGATCGAAGTCGATGGGATTGATTCCCAGCTGGATGAACTCGTGTCACGGATCGTTGAGGCGGCATCGGTGGAAGGATCACTGGACATCCGGCAGGCCAGATCACAGCAGGAAGTGACTGCATTATGGGCAACACGCAAGGCCCTGTCTCCGGCCCTGCGTCGTGTGGCACCGAAAAAAATAAATGAAGATGTAGTCGTTCCTGTGTCCCGGATTCCCGAGCTGGTGGACCAGCTTGCCATACTTTCGGAAAAACACGCGATTCAGATTGTGAACTTTGGCCACGCCGGCAATGGCAATCTGCATGTCAATCTACTCTATGACCCCGACAAGCCCGATCAGAAACAACGCACCGAAGCCTGTCTCAAAGATGTATTCGCCGCCGTTCTTGACATGGAAGGCACGATTTCCGGGGAACACGGTATAGGCCTGGTCAAACGCGACTGGGTCGCCAAAGAACTGGACCAGACCAGCCTGAATCTCATGCACGCCATTAAGAAACAATTTGACCCTGACGGTATCCTCAATCCCGGCAAGACATTGCCGGATGCCAACACATTGACCAATCAGCCTCAGTAATCGAGTTCTACCACCGTAACCCTCATTTCTTACCACAAAGGGCGCGAAGGTCACAAAGGAACAACCGGTTAAATGCTCGTTGCGACAATTTCACCGGGCACAACATGTGATGCCGCGCGCTTAGGATCCACACTCCTGGATACCCCTTTAACTTTAATTCCTTTGTGACCTTCGTGGTGAGAAATGCGGACTGGCGGGGTAAAGGCATTACTTCAGAAGCCGGCACCACCCCGGGGTACACTTCAAACCTTCTTCCAGTTGTACCTTGGGCTGCCAGTCCAATACCTGCTGGATAGCATTGTTGTCACATACCCAGTCGGGGTGACGTAATTCGCGCAGCTTTTCCGGTGTCAGCATCGGTGCATACCCAAGCAACGGCGCCAGTCTGCGATTGATCCAGGCTGGAACACTCAACACCACCGAGGGTACTGCAAACTCGCGCACGGAACGCTGACAAAGGTGAGACACTGTTGCCGAAACGTCGCTCCAGCTGTAACCACCTTGCTTACCGTCATGCAGACTGTAGACGCCGCTTGGACAGGAAACCTTCAGCAGCCAGGCCTGGACAAGGCGGGCGATGTCCTGAGAATAAATCATCGAAAAACGCGCATCCCTGTTGCCGAGCACGGGGGCGATTCCTCTAGCCATGAGTCGAAATAAGGGTAACAACTCACGGTCCCCCGGACCATAAACGGCTGGCGGCCGCAATGCGACCCAGCTCAACGCCTGAGCCTGTTGTTCCAATACCTGCTCACCTTTACGTTTACTCGCCGCATAAAAAGACAGCCCGGGTTCACGTGCTGCCAGTGAAGACAGGCAAAGTAAGCGGGGGATGTGATGGCTGGCCAATATGACATCAACAAGATTCCGTACACCGTCAACATTGACCCGATCGAACGCCTGCTGGCTTGCACCACGAACGGCACCCGCGCAATGCACGACAGCGTAAGCGTTGACTATCAGCTTTTGCAGCGACACACGATTGTCGAGATCACCGAGCATCCATTCATCGACACAACCTTTCAGAGCTTGTGTACGGGCTTCGGAGCGTACCAGGGCGCGCACCTTCCAGCCCCCCTCATGAAGCAAGCGGCATATCGTCCGGCCTATAAAACCGTTCGCCCCGGTAACTGCTACCCATTCAGACATTCACTGACACCCTGCTGTTCTAATACCGGCCTCTGTTTCTCACCGCGACGGGCATAAAGGAGAATAGTCGTAACCACAAACTGACCCTGGCAGGCTGCTAGCCGCGATAGCACGACCGTTTGTCCTTTGTGACCTTCGTGGTTAGTGCGATACCCCAGGGCACCCTCCCCCCCAAGGGGCCTTCTCCTCCAGAGGACCCTCTCTTGCTGCGCAATTCACCTTGT
>CBFDBP010000199.1:0-6698 GCA_965603065.1 uncultured Gammaproteobacteria bacterium | reverse complement strand
TAGTGTACCCCGCCCTGAACTGAGAGACTGAGATGCTGAAATCCATAAGCAAAACCCTTTTGACGGGCTTTGTCACCATCCTGCCGGTGGTACTCACGCTTTACCTGTTCTACTGGCTGGCGGTATCGGCGGAGTCCGTGCTGGGCAGATTGATCCAGCTGATGCTGCCGGACCATCTGTACTGGCCCGGCATGGGTGTGATTGCCGGTCTGGCGGTGATATTTGCCGTGGGACTGCTGATGCATGCCTACGTGGTGCAAAGGCTGTTTGCCAGGGGTGAGCAGGTCCTCTACCACTTGCCGTTGATCAAAACAATTTATCGATCCATCCGCGACTTCCTGGAATATTTTTCCCCGGCCCGGGAAAAAGAATTCGAACAGGTCGTGGCGGTAAGCTTTGGCGATACCGGCATGAAGGTGATCGGCTTCGTCACCCAGGCGCTGCCGGAAAATATGCCGGAAGATTTCCGTGAAAAGGACAACATCCTGGTCTACCTGCCCTTGAGTTACATGATCGGCGGCTATGCGGTACTGGTGCCCCGCAGTGCCGTGCGACCGCTCGACATGAATATGGAAGAGGCCATGCGATTCACACTGACCGCCGGCGTAACCGGTTCAGCGACGCGCTAACGCCCACATTGGTACACCGCGAAGGTCTGCGTACCGTCGACGATTTCCGTAATCGCTACAACGCTGTCCCCGCCAAGCTGAGCCGCACTGTTTCGTGCCAGTGTTGCAAGTTCCTTGGCGACCTTGGCCTGGTTACGCTCCACCACACCCAGTTTATCCATCACCGAGACATGCGTGGTCCCGGCATCGGCGCAATCCTCAACCTCGCCGGCAGTGACGACTCGCACCCGGGCTCCCAACTCGGTGGACTTCACCCAGCTGCAGCCGCCTGCAACCATGCAAAGACAAACGACTGCCAAACTCCCCAATAACACCTTCATGCGCCTCACTCCACTGCCACAGATTCCGCTGGCCGGGTACGCACACCTGCGTCACCGCATTGCTAACATGTCACAATAGCAGCAGCACGGCCAGCCAGGAACTGTTCACTGGCTTGGCAAATTGATTTTCTTCATTATTTTCCGAAAGTGCCGATAACAAACCGGAACCTGACGAGTATCCGTTTTATCCGAACCCTCTGGTCAACTGCCGTGCTGCGAGTTGGAGTCATGAATGCAAAGGGCGGCTGTGGCAAAACCACGGTCGCTACTAACCTTGCCAGCTACTGTGCCTCACAGGGCTATGCTACGGCCCTGTTCGACTATGACCCGCAGGGATCCGGAACCCGCTGGCTAAAATCCCGCACACAGGGCTATCCCTCTATCCACGGGGTCGCAGCCTATGAACCCCCTAAAGCCGGCATCACCCGCTCATGGCAGTTGCGGGTTCCACCACAGACCCGCTATGTCATCAGGGATACCCCGGCCGGGTATAGCGGTATCGAGCTGGAGGACCGGGTTCACGAATCTGACCTCATCCTCATTCCCGTTCTACCTTCAGTTATTGACATGCATTCCACCGCCAATTTCATTCGTGACCTGCTGCTGATCGGTAAAGCACGCGCTCGCGGCAAACAGATCGCGATCATTGCCAATCGAACCCGCATCCGTACCCGCTCTATGATCAAACTGGAACGGTTTCTGCGCAATCTGGATATCCCCGTCATTGCCCAGATCCGGGATACACAGAACTATGTGCACGCAGCGGAACAGGGCATCGGCGTAAACGAACTTGCCGAGTCTGCTGCGCAGCGTGACTCGGCACCGTGGGCAGACATCCTCGACTGGATTCAGCAGCACGACAGGGAAAACGACACCTTTGCCACTCCGGTTTCACGGGCCATGCCCTTCGCCTGAGAGACAGCAAACCCGAATGGATCAGTTACCCTTGCCAAGCTGCCGCACCTTGAAGGTCAGCGGCTCGTGGGACAGGTTGTAGGCGGCAACCTCGTCGCCCTGCCGGTAAGGCAAGGTTGAAATCAAATAGGTGCCGTGTATCACGTGGGGTCCGGCCGGGCATCCTTTGCTGGACGTCACCGCAAAGCCCGCCACCGGACCCGACCCTGTTGACAGCCCGACTTCGACATTGCCGTCCCCACCATCGCACAGACACGGCCTGGCATCGGCGTGCATCGCTATGGTATCCGGCAGTTCAAGCATGCTGATGACAGCCCCCCGCTCGGTATCGAATGCAATCCATTCGACGGGTAACTGGTGAACAGGGGAACAGTTATCCATAATGTTACCGCGCCTGGTCACGCTACCATCCATCTCACCAATCAGGGTACGCAGGATTGTCGACTCGTTCAGTTTGGTCAAAAGCAGCACTGATGCTTTTGTCACAGGAAAGCGGATCGGAAGACACAAAGGCACTTTCGCATAGTCCGGGTAATAGAAATGCTCGCAGACAGTGTCCGGTGTGCGTAGCACAAAAGCAATGTCCAGGTGAACCACATTCCTCTTGATAATTCGAACCGGCCCTTCGATGATCCCTTCGATATAGCCATGAATATCTTCCTCACCAAACTCAATGGAATCTTTTAAAAATCCGAACTGGATATCCACTTTCCCCCTGATGTTGACGCGATCCACGACGGGAAAACCTTTAATACGCAAGTCATCGAGACACGCGACATGGATATCGGAATAGGTGAATTCATAGCTCGGTGTCTGTATACGCCGTTGCTCTCGGGAATGCTGCAGGTAGCGCACCCCGGAAAGCGATGGCGGATCGCCGGCAAATGACGCCAGATAGACCCAGCCCCTTGCGCCGTCCAGCGGGTCCAGCACTTCAATCTCTAAAACAGTGTCTCCATGCAGCCACCCCGACAAGTCCGCATGCCGGTCACCCATATCCCTGGCCAGGAAAACCAGCATGTCGTTGGCATCGAAAAGCTCGCTGCCGGCGGGATCTTCGTCATCACGACTGTGCACATGCTGCTGCACCATCATCGGCGTGGAGGTCTGGCCGGGATCCTTGGCGAAAGTCGTATCAGGACGCCCGATCACTCGATCCCAGACCCAGTTACCCGCCGAATCCCGCTCATCGATCTGAAACGGAATAACACGTTTTTTCACCCCATCAAATGCAAACAGCCGAATATTACCGATCTCACTTCCCAGAACGGGCGCCAGCTCCTGCCCGGTAATAATTACCGGGTCTGCAACACGCGCCAGTGACATGCTGTCGGCATGAAGGCGCGGCAACGCAAGCAGCGCGCCAATAAATACAAGGCCTGCGACCAGAGCACAGCAATGACACCCCTGTCGGGGTCGGGGGCAGAGCTTGTGCGGTTTCTGATCCAATTGCTTCTTCCAGTGGCTCAACTGCCAGTACACGCTGATAAACGCATTCACGCTATAAACTAGAACAATGGTTTTCAGCGTATATTGATTTAAATCAGCAAACTATCAAATAACCCTCAATAACAGCCCGATGGCGATGAGCGACTGTTAACACGTTAAATTCCTTAACATTGCAATTTGCCAGTACCGCCTTTAAGTTACAGGCCCTAGTCAGCAGTCACCGACATGGTGAATACATGTACTCTGAGCCGTTTTCGACTACCTGATGGCCAGCTCCCAGCATCGCCGGCAGTTGCGCTCGGAAACCATCCGTTCCCCGGCGCTGTTCCTGAAGGAAATAACGGTCACCGAGGCGGAGGGTAGCCGCGGACACCGCCTGCTGAGCGGTACCCGGCTGAAAATCCTGCTCTTTCCGCTTCTGCACTGGGCACTGCGGCACACCTCTGCCGGCGTTGCGCTGGTCCCCGTGCGCCTGCTGGTGTGGGCCATGCGCCTGCTGTACCGCTGGCCCGGAAATCCCCTGCGCCTCTCGTGCGAAGCCATCTGCCGTATTGCGGCCCACCCGGCACACCGGCATGAGCCACAGCAGCTCTACCGGCAATTCCTGACTAACGCACTCGCCGTCATGGAAAATTATTTCCGCCTCCACCGCTATGGCATCGAACAGGTCGCAGAGCGCATCACGCTCGCGCCGCAGGACAGCGCGCTGATACGCAACCTGGCGGAGGCGCACGGCGGCGTGATCCTCGCCGTACCTCATAACATCGCCAGCGCATTCTCCAGCCTCAAGCTGAATCAGGCCTTTCCGTTACTGGTGGTCGCCAGAAACTCGCCAACGATTGCCCGTACCAGGATTGCGCTGGATTTTTTTGAGCGTATGCAGGTGCCGATACTGATGGTGCGCGGCGGCAATTCGTTCGAGCTGTCGCGCATCCTGTTTTCGGTGCTAAGGACGGGGAAAGTGGTTGCCGCCACCCTGGACAATCTCGACAACACCGATAAACGGGTGGTGGTGCAGATGTTCGGACAACGGGTCGGGCTGGCTGGCTGGGCAGCAAAAATCGCAGCCCGCATGGATGTCCCGCTGCTACCTTGCTACTTCCAGAGCAGGGGGCAACAAAACACGGTGGTCATCGGCAAGCCGATCATCACCACCGACACCGAAGCAGCGGTACAGCACTACGCCAGCTTCTTCGAGCATCAAATCCTCGCTGACCCTGCCAGCTGGGCCTACCTGGCCGATAAGCGCTGGCGCAGGATATTGGACAATGCCAATACTCCTTGATTGACGGGTTCAGCAAGGTTGATTGGCAGCCCCATTTCCGCAGTCGCCATCATGACCGATACCGACAATACCCGGGAACAGGCCGTGGCCTACTATGGCGACATCGTTTTTTCCAGGTGAATGAGGGCCTGTTAGGCCCTAACACGACGTCACCCTTTTTCGCAGCTGTGCGTTAGCTGCCAGTGTATACCGGATAAACGAGGAACCCGTCATGAATTTTCATCTCAAAATCCCCGTTGTGCTGGCCACCATGATGGCCATGACGCTCACGGCTTCCGGCCCTGCCTGGGCCGGGGGTAAGCATCATTACGACAGACACGGCAATGGCCATCATCAGAAACACCAGCAATACAAACGTCACTACAAGCCCGGCTACAGCTACCGGCGATACGACAGTGACGATGACGAAAAACTGCTGATTGGCCTGTTGCTGGGCGGTGTGTTTGGTTACGCGATCAGCAACGCCAGTCAAGCGGATGCGCCCCAGCCCACCCTCTATCCATCAGCCAGCTCCCCCTACCCGGCGGCGCCATACAGCACCGGGGGTAGCACCTCGACCTGCCTTCAGGAGCGGGAATACCAGATGAAAGTCATCGTCGGCGGCAAGGCGGCGGACGCCTACGGCACGGCCTGCCTGCAACCCGATGGTTCCTGGTATCGAGGCCCGGCCCATCTGGTGTCACACTGAGGAAGGCCATCGTTATGCCTGGTACAGGCGGGAGGCGCGAAACATGGCGACAAGGCCGGACAGGTCATGACAGTTCGCGCACCACCTGACTGGGCGGTGGAAAGCGGGATACAATGCCGGGCAGGCAGCGGCAGGCATTGTATCCCGCCTGAGGCAGGCCTTCCGTGGAAGAACAGACAGGTAGAATGGAGACAACAGCGTTGAAAACCCTGAACTGGTTGATTGCCCCTCTGGCCCTGATCGTCTACCAGCCTGCGTTGGCGATTATTCTCGATTGCACACACAACCTTGACGGTACTTATACCTGTGTAGAGATAGATAAATCAGCTGCCGCAGAGGCGGCCTCGTCTTCACGCAGCGAAACAGCAGAAATTGACCGGGCTTATATCGAGCAGGCCGAAAAAGAATGCACCTACCGCAAACCGCGTATGCGCACGGGCGGCAAGGGTTCCACGAGTGCCCTGAAGATGGAAGCCATGAAATCCGCGCAGGAAGAGTATGAACGCTGCGTGGCCATTAAGGCGGCGGAAATCAGGAAGGTGCAACAGAGTGATTAAGGCCGCCCTGATATAGCAACCTGCAACTTGCCGCGGTTGCGCTGGCCGCTGCCCACATAATATCGATTTTACCTCAAGTATATTAAGTATCTATCTGTTATTAATGCACTTAATATTCACCAGAAAAACTTTAATTATTTTCTTGATTGCCAACCGGTAAGGGTATAAGGTTGTTAAAAATGCCCTCAAGGTAGCAGGAGACGATTTCCAGATAAGAAGCCTGCCAGTGGGGGGTTATTGGGGGGTAAAATCATGAAACATCGAATAATAACAGCTACCTTCCTTCTGGCGGTGTCGTGTTCGCTATGCGCTGCAGACAGGGGTTCTCAATCTTCCGGCCATAAGCCCGATCGGCAGGAATGGCAATCCGTAAGCGGTGACATGTCTGCGGGCGACTACAGAAGTTCCTATCGCCACAATCAGCGTATCGTGCGTGACTTTGTCAAGTCCTACTCGGAAAGCACCCTGACTTCGATTGGCATCCCCAAAACGGGGGTCAATCTCATGGGTGCAGCCGCCGGCCTGGCAGTCGGACAGGACGCCAGACTCTATCTGAATAAAAGCAAGATAATGGCGCTTGAACTCAGGGATGCGACCGAGAATGACCGGGCGGTGTTTTTCGGCATCAAGATGGATTGGTAGAAAAAGCTACTTACTGCCTGATGTAAACGCGCGCGTTGGTTCCTGTGTGTACTCCATGCCCGGGGCGGCCATAGTGGTGTGATGAATACGGCTCGGGATTCACAGGGCGGCGGTAAAAATGGCGGCGATGGGGTTTTGGCGGGTAACGGTAATACGGGGAGTAGTAAAGCCTGACGCCCCTGTAGTCATCGTCGTACTCTTGTGGAATCATTT
>CBFDBP010000198.1:0-6747 GCA_965603065.1 uncultured Gammaproteobacteria bacterium | reverse complement strand
AGCAGTCCTGCTCATCGTTTTGTCAAGCCTTGAAACGCCGGTCGCAAAGCCGGACACTTCGCGTATGGCTCCCGGATTTATCCATCTGCATCTGCATACCGAATATTCGCTGGTAGACGGCGCTGTGCGTATCAAGCCGCTGGTCAAAGCGGTTGCCGAAGCCGGCATGCCCGCTGTCGCTGTCACTGACCAGAGCAATATGTTCGCCATGGTCAAGTTCTACCGGGCGGCGATGGCAGCGGGCATCAAACCCATCATCGGCGTCGACATGTGGGTGCGGAATCCCGCGCAGCTGACCAGGCCCTGGCGCCTGCTGCTATTGTGTAAAAACCGTCTGGGATACCGGAATCTGACCGAACTGGTTTCGCGTACTTACCTGGAAGGTCAGCACCAGTCGATACCCATGCTCAGCCTGGAGTGGCTGGAGGGGGCGAGTGACGGACTGATCGCCTTGTCGGGCGGCCGTGAAGGCGATATCGGCGAGGCGCTGCTGGCCGGAAACCGACCACTGGCCGAACAACGCCTGCAATCCTGGCTGCGCCTTTTCCCGTCACATTTTTATCTGGAGGTCCAGCGCAGCGGCCGTGAGGGTGAGCAGGATTATCTGCATGCAGCGGTCGATCTGGCTGCCGCACACAACGTCCCGGTGGTTGCCACTAACGACGTACACTTTATCAAGGCAGAGGATTTCGAAGCCCACGAGGCACGTGTCTGCATTCACGACGGACGCACGCTGGACGATCCGCGCCGCCCCCGCCGCCATTCCGAACAGCAGTATCTGCGATCACCCGAAGACATGCAGGCACTGTTTGCCGACCTGCCCGAAGCACTGGAAAACAGCGTGGAGATCGCCCGGCGCTGTAACCTGGAACTGACCTTCGGCGAAAACTACCTGCCCGATTTCCCGGTCCCGGCAGGGATGAGTATGGAAGAGTTTTTCCGTCAACAGGCGCGGACGGGGCTGGAAGAACGCCTGCAGGCCCTGTTTGACCCACAGGCGGACGATTTTGCAGAAATACGCAAGCCCTATGACGAACGCCTGGAGACCGAACTGGACGTCATTATCTCCATGGGGTTCCCGGGTTACTTCCTGATCGTCTCCGACTTTATCCGCTGGGCCAAGCAAAACGGGGTGCCGGTCGGCCCCGGGCGCGGTTCGGGCGCGGGTTCGCTGGTGGCTTATGCCATGACCATCACCGACCTGGATCCACTGCGCTACGAACTGTTGTTCGAACGCTTTCTGAACCCGGAACGCGTCTCCATGCCGGACTTTGACGTCGACTTCTGCATGGAAGGGCGTGACCGGGTAATCGACTACGTTGCCGAGCACTACGGGCGTGAAAAAGTTTCGCAGATCATCACCTATGGCTCAATGGCGGCCAAGGCGGTGGTGCGCGACGTCGGGCGTGTGCTGGGCCATCCCTACGGCTTCGTTGACCGCATCGCCAAACTGATCCCTTTTGAAATCGGCATAACGCTGGACAAGGCGCTGGAGCAGGAGGAAGCCCTACGCCAGCTGTATGAAGAGGATGAAGACGTCCGGGCTTTGCTGGACATGGCGCAATCGCTGGAAGGTCTGGCGAGAAACGCCGGTAAGCACGCCGGCGGTGTGGTCATCTCGCCAAGTAAACTCACCGACTTCACGCCTATCTATTGTGAGCAGGGTGGCGTCAACATCGTCAGCCAGTTCGACAAGGATGATGTGGAAGCCGTCGGTCTGGTGAAATTCGACTTCCTCGGACTGCGTACCCTGACCATTATCGACTGGGCACTGCAGACGGTGAACAAGCAACGCGCCGAACAGGGCGAAGCTGCGCTCGACATCAGTAGCATTGCCCTGGATGATGAGGCGGCTTTTGAGCTGTTGAAGGCCTACCAGACCACCGCCGTGTTCCAGCTCGAATCGCGTGGCATGAAGGATCTCATCAAGCGCCTGCAACCCGATAGCTTCGAAGATATCGTGGCGCTGGTGGCGTTGTTCCGGCCCGGTCCCTTGCAGTCGGGCATGGTGGATGACTTCATCAACCGCAAACACGGTCGCGCCAGGGTCGAGTATCCGCATGCGGACCTTGAACCGATCCTTCAGCCCACGTACGGCGTCATTCTCTACCAGGAACAGGTCATGCAGATCGCCCAGGTGCTGGCGGGCTATACCCTGGGTGGCGCCGACCTGTTACGCCGCGCCATGGGCAAGAAAAAACCGGAGGAGATGGCCAAGCAGAGGGTCATTTTCACCGAAGGCGCGTTAAAGCACGGCGTCGAGGAAAAAACGGCGACCTATATCTTCGACCTGATGGAGAAATTCGCGGGCTACGGTTTTAACAAGTCGCATTCCGCCGCTTATGCGCTGGTGTCCTATCAGACCGCCTGGCTGAAGGCGCACTACCCGGCACCCTTTATGGCCGCGGTGTTATCGGCTGACATGGATAACACCGACAAGGTGGTGACCCTGATCGACGAATGCCGCCACATGCAGCTTGAAGTGGTGGCGCCGGATATCAACCGTTCGGGTTTTTCCTTTACAGTTGAAGGCCGTGACGTCGTAATCTATGGCCTCGGCGCCATCAAGGGGGTCGGCGAGGCGGCGATTGAAGTCATCATTCAGGAGCGGCTGGCCAATGGTGTTTACCAATCACTGGTGGACCTCTGTCGCCGCATCGATTCGCGCAAAGTAACCCGCCGCGTGTATGAAGCGCTGATCAAGGCCGGCGCGCTGGATACGCTGGGCGAGAACCGGGCATCGCTGAGTGTCCAGTTACCGGAGGCATTGAAATCAGCCGAACAGGATTTGCGCGATTCAGCCGCCGGTCAGTCCGACATGTTCGGCAGTGTCGTCGCACCCGCGGAAGCCCAGGCCCTGGCCCGCGCCTGCGTGCCTGAATGGGATGAAGAGCAGCGTTTGGCGGGTGAAAAGGAAACCCTGGGCCTGTACCTGACCGGCCATCCGATCGATCGCTATCGTGAAGAACTCGCCAGCATAATCAGTGGTTCGCTGGCCGAGCTGAATGAAGAGCTGCCGGCAGCGGGTGCCTCGCGACAGCGCGGTCAGGAGAAGACCGTTGTGCTGGCCGGCCTGGTGGTGGAGTTCAGAACCCGCAATACCCAGAGTGGATCACGCATGGCATTCATTACGCTGGATGATCGTTCCGCACGCATGGAAATCCGGATTTTCTCCAAGGTGTTCGAACAATACCGCGCCATGCTGGCGAACGACAAAGTGCTGGTGGTTCAGGGTGCCCTGGCATTCGATGACTTCTCCGGCAGTATGCGTTTAAACGCTAACAAGATCTATGAAATAGACCAGGCACGGGAAGTTTATGCCAAACGCCTGGTGCTGGATATCGGTGAGAAAAAAGCCGGTAACGGTTTTGTAACATCATTGACGGACATATTGTCGCCCTTCTGTGAGGGCAATTGTCCGGTCGGTATCCAGTATCACGGCGCCTCTGCGCAAGCACATATGACGCTGGGGGAGCGATGGTGGGTGCATCCCACCGATGAGCTGTTGCATCGGCTGCGTGAACTGGCCGGCGGGTCGCAGGTGAGGGTGGTGTACAAGTAAGTTAAACAAACTGAGCACCGGGACCGAAGCCGGTGGTGTCGTTGGCAAAACGCATTCTGGTGAGCGGAGTACAGCAAGTACTGAACTCCCCCTTGACCACTATGACAACAAGCCGCCTTCCTGTATACAGCTGAGTACGTCGATAGCCTTGACGGGGCATGCTGATATGCACGCACCACAACCGTTACACAGAGCCTGTTCGAGCATCGGCATGGCGCTACGACCGGCCTGTCGACGATATTGAATCGCTGAGGTCTGGCAGCGTTCACCGCAGGCACGGCATTCGGTTCCCTGGTTCGACAGGCAGCTTTGCGCGATGAAGACTTTCTGATTCCAGGGATGTTCATCCGCAATCCGCAACCCGCCCTGGCGACAGGCACGTACACATTCGCCGCAGAAGCTGCAGCCACCCCGGGAGAAATCAATCTGCGGGTAGCCGCCGCGGCCGCTAACCAGAATCTGTTCCGGGCAGGCGCGGATACAGTCACCGCATTGATCGCACTGTTGAATAAAGGACCGTTCCGCTATTGCCCACGGTGGACGGCGGGGTACCGGTCTGGATGGAGAGCAACCCCTCAGCAAGTGGAATTCATCGCTAGTCATCGGTGTTCCCCTGTATTTCCTGCCATGATAGCGACACACTGCGCGAAATCGGCGCGGTCCGGCATTGACCTAAATCAAGGAATTACCAGTTAATGATCACTCCAAAACATCAAAAAACGGACAAAAAGTGCCACTGATTGACCAGCTTGAGTTGTATTTCAGCGTCAGTCGCGGGAAACTCCCCCCTTACCATAAGGTTCTAATTTAAAATACATTACGGGGGTAGCGGCGGGCTGTATGCGTCGTTCAATGTGGGTTATTTGCCTGGCCGGACTGCTGTTGTGGGGCGGGCAGCTTGAAACGTTACAGGCAGAGGGGCTTCCCGCCTACAGCCTGGGCTACGACCCTGCCCGCGATCCTTTTTCAGACGGTCGGGCTGCACTGAACCTTGCCCGGCAAACCGGCCGCATGGTGTTGATCGAAGTGGGTGGTGACTGGTGCGGCTGGTGCCATGCGCTGGATCGTTTTTTGAATCAGCATCCGGCCATCAGGACAAAATTACATGAGAGGTTTGTGGTACTGAAGGTGAACGTCGACGACAGCAATGATAATGCCGGGTTCCTCTCCGCTTTCCCGCCGGCACTGGGTTATCCGCACATGTATATTACCGGCAACGACGGTTCCATCGTTTACTCACAGGACACGGCAGAGTTTTTGCGGAACGGCGAGTATTCGCAACAGCGCGTTCTGGGTTTTCTCGATCACTGGGGTAGTCAGAATGAATGAGCGGGACAAGGGTATCAGCCGTCGCGAATTCATAACCCGGCTGACGCTACTCGGTTCACTGGCGGCCGGTTATCCGGCGGTGGCCCTGGAGCGGCTTCGATCGCAGGCCATCTCAGCCAATGAACAGGCCTGGCTCGATCAGGATCCCTGGAAAACCATCGCGGCCGTCCAGCAGCACCTGTTTCCAGCAACACAAGACAGCCCCGGCGCCAGCGATTTCCAGGCCATTGTTTACCTGCGCAACAGCATCGAAAATCCGGCTGCAGACGGCGACGACAAGGACTTTATTGTTAGCGGCGTGGGCTGGTTGAACGATCTGAGCCGGGAGCGGTATCAACGGTCCTTTACCGAATTCGATGAATCTGAACGGGAAACCGTGCTGCGACAGATCGAGAAGAGCAAGGCGGGCCGAAACTGGTTGTCGCTGCTATTGACCTATCTGCTCGAGGCACTGCTGGCAGATCCCGTTTACGGCGGTAATCCCGGGGGAATTGGCTGGAAGTGGCTGGAACACCAACCCGGCTACCCGACACCTCCGGAAGATAAATCCTGGTACAAACTGGCCGCCCCGGTGCGCTACCAGCGCAAGGGATAGAGACATGGACCATGATTTCGATGTCTGCGTGATCGGCAGTGGTGCCGGAGCCGGTCCGGTGGTGCTGACACTGGCCGAAGCCGGTTATTCGGTACTGGTGCTGGAAAAGGGCCCCTGGTGGACCGAACAGGACTTTTACAAGGATGAACTGGCCTGTTGCCGGCGTAGCGTCTATACACCTGAACTTACTGATGAACAGCACGTCATTGAAGATCTTGACAGTGAGGGTGACTGGGTCGGGGAATCGACCTCCGACTCCGGCTGGGACTTCTGGAACGGCAACTGCGTCGGTGGTTCGTCGAATTTTATGAGTGGTTTTTTTTATCGGCTCAAGCCCGAGGATTTCCGTTTGCTGTCCGAATTCGGCCCGCTGGCAGGCGCCAACATCGCCGACTGGCCGATCAGTTATGAGGAACTGGAACCCTGGTATAGCAAAGTGGAAAGCGAAGTGGGCATCTCCGGCAAAATTGTTGACCACCCACTGGCAGAGCCGCGTTCGACAGCCGATTTTCCGTATCTTCCCACCCAGGAGCATCCGATAGCGCAGCGCATTGACAGTACCTGCCAGGAACTGGGGCTCCATCCGCTGCCGACGCCGCGCGCCATTCTGTCCCGGGCGAAAGACAAGCGCCGCAGTTGCGAGTACTCCGGTTACTGTGGCAGTTATGGCTGCTCTTCCGGGGCCAAGGGCAGTGCACGTGCCGCGTTGCTGGATCGTGCGCTTGCCACAGGGCGTTGTGAAATACGGCCGCACTCAAAAGTGTACAAGCTGGTCAGCAATGCAAAGGGCAAAGTCGTTGCAGCGGATTATTTCGATGCCGATGGCCGGACACAGAAGGTCGGTGCAAAGATCTTTGTCGTCGCTTGCCAGGCGATTGAAACCAGCCGCCTGCTGTTGAGTTCCACGGGTCCAAAGCACGCCAACGGGCTGGCCAATAATAGCGGGCAGGTCGGCAGAAATCTGTTGTTCTCGGCGGGCGGTTCCGGTAGCGGTGACTTTGTCTATGCCGGTATGGGTGACAAGCAAGTGGCAGCCCTCAAAGTACGCGGCCCGTTCGTGAACCGCGCACTGCAGGACTGGTACTACATCGACGATAAAGCCTTCGGCGGACGGGCCAAGGGCGGCACGGTGGATTTCCTGTTACGCCATCCCAATCCCATCGGCAAGGCCATGTCGGTAAAGTGGGATGACGACGACCGGCTGCTGTGGGGACGGCCTCTGCAGAAAAAATTAAAGTCGCTGTTCACCGCTTCGCAGTCG
>CBFDBP010000197.1:0-6750 GCA_965603065.1 uncultured Gammaproteobacteria bacterium | reverse complement strand
TTGATCTGCATCTTTCGCTGTTCAGAGTCAACCACTCGCACTACGGGGACGGCGCTGCGGAGCAGGGTTACGCATTACTTTTGATCGATGATATCAGTCAGCAGAAACGCCAGGAGCGTCTACTGGCGGATTATAACCAGGAGCTGGAAAAGCAGCTGCAGGAACAATCGGCACAGATCAAGGCGGCCAATGCCCGATTGGAGAATGAAATCCGGGAGCACATGCAGGACAAGGTGATACTGAAGGAATCAGAGAAAAGGTATGCCTGCTTCGTCGAGAATACGTTGACAGGAATTTACGCTATAAAAAACAATCGGGTCGTCTTCTACAATAATCGATTTGCGGAAATTTTTGGCTATGACCGCGATGACATTTACCGGCTCGATCTGCCTGAACTGTTTCCTTCGGACAAGCAAGGGACAACTTCCGGCCAGATGGCCAGGAATAGTGATATGGGCGAGGAAAATACTGTCGAGGGTACGACCAGGGCGGGGGAGGCAATCTGGCTGCGAAGAAGCCTGAGCGAGATCCACTGTCTGAGTGAGCCATTGATTCTGGGTAGCGTCATTGATGTTACCGCGCAGCAAAATGCCGAAGGCGGACTGCGGCGCTCAGAGCGTGAACTCAGCGCGCTTTCGGAAAAACTGTTGCTGGCCCAAGAGGCGGAACGAAAACGCATCGCACTGGAATTGCACGATGGTATCGGGCAATCATTAAGTGCCATCAAATTCGGTGTAGAGAGTGCTTTGCAGGCGTGTGGGGAGAACACGCCGCAACAGAACGGGCAGTATTTGCAGAGTGTCGTCGACAAGCTTCGTGATGCCATCAATGAAGTGCGCAGTATCTCGATGGGTCTCAGGCCGTCCATGCTCGACGATCTGGGGCTGGTAGCGACCCTTGGCTGGTTCTGTCGGGAATTCGAATGCCTTTACCCGGCGATCAGGATCGAAAAGCGGGTCGGGTTAGAGGAATTCGAGATACCCGATATTCTGAAGATCGTGGTTTTCAGGATTGTCCAGGAAGCCTTGAACAATATCGGAAAACACGCGGGGGCAAGTGCCGTGTCCGTTGAGCTGGCGAGAACAGCGGGCACGCTGAAATTACGCATTGAAGACGATGGCCGGGGAATTTCTTCAGAGGACTTCCGGGTTGCCAAAGGTTTGGGGCTGAGCAGCATGAAAGAGCGGGCAAAACTCTCCTCCGGGCATCTCACTGTCGATACCAGTCACGACACAGGTACCGTCGTTCAGGTTGTATGGTCCTTGCCCTAACGGTCAGGGCCGCCTCAATGGCCGATCAGACCGTTATCGATGGCATAGATTGTCAGCGCCGAAACGCCATGGAGGTCGAGCTTCCTCATCAGGTTGGCGCGGTGTTTTTCCACGGTCTTGACGCTTACCGAGAGGCGCTCGGCTATTCCCCGGTTTTTGTTGCCTTCGGCAATGAGTTTCAGCACTTCCCGCTCCCGCACTGTTAGCTGGTCCCAGGACGGCATGGACGGGCCCCTGGCGGGGCGATCGAGATAGCCGTTGATCACTTTGCCGCAGATGCCAGAGCTCAAATGGACCCTGCCCTTTTGAACGTTTCTGATAGAGGTTAAGAGGTCGCTGCTGGTGTCATCCTTCAGGACATAGCCGTCAGCGCCCGCATCCAGCGTTGCCCGGACGTATTCTTCCGATTTGTGGACGGTGAGCGCAATGATCTTGATTTCCGGATTGCGCTGTTTTATGGCGCGAATAGCCTCGGTGCCGTTGATGATCGGCATCGACAGGTCCAGCACAACAAGCTGAGGCTGGAGTTGCCTGACTTTTTCGATGGCGTCCTGACCATCCTCTGCTTCTCCAATGACTTCGAGGTCGGGTGTGCTTGACAGTAACGCACACAGGCCTTCACGAAGTATTGCATGATCATCTGCTACAAGAATGGTCTGTTTCTGCATAGCCAACCCCCTGGCCTGTGTTCTTTGTTTGTATCGTCCTGGTTTACACCTTGAAAAACTTGCTTGTTAGGGGGAGTCCATTATAGCCTAACGGGCTGTTGCAGTTTGTTGTTCGCAAAGCCCAACAAATATAACTACAGTAATATTATAAATATTATTGTGCTGCCAACACATATTTGATCTTTATCCAGAAGCGTAAGTGTATACGATAACATTATTGGGGGTGTATTGGTATTATTACCTATGTTGGGGTATTAGCCGGCACTGATATGGGCTGTTTGCCTACCTGACTTGTTGCTCATTTTAAGGTTAGATAACCGTATAAGGTTAGATAACCCTTGGTTGCTATTTTGCGGAAGGCGCTATTTACATGAAATACAACATCTTGCTTGTTGAGGACAATAGCAGTTTCAGGCAGACGCTCGCCGATACATTATGCGCGCACTTCGAGACGATGAACATTGCAGAAGCGGGCAGTGGGGAAGACGCGCTGATGAAAGTGGAAGAGTTCCACCCTGATATGATTTTCATGGACATCAATCTGCCTGGTGAAAACGGACTGGAGGCGACCAGGAAAATAAAGATGAGGCATGAACACACCCTGATCGCCATGCTCACCGGCTACGATATACCGGAGTACCGCCAGCAGGCCTTTCGCAACGGGGCGGACCATTTTATTTCCAAGGCGGCCGACTCATGTCTGCGGGACATCATCGCCTGGGTTGAAAAGGCCGTGGTCGAGAAAAACACCTCAGGCGCGGACAGTAACAGCACAAGCCGCCGGGCACTCTTGCGGCAACAAAACAGCCGCACCAGGGACTGTTTTCCGGGTGCCGGACTGGATCTTGCTGCGTGCCTGCTTTAACAGTCCGCACCCCCATTCGCTATTCCGGCTTTAGAAGCATCCGCTACCCGTATGGCAGGATCTATTCTCACATCGGCGTTGTGTGAGTTCTGATCAGTCGTGCCATGGATATTAAAAAACGACACGTCTATTACCTGCTAGGTCTGACCTTTCTGGGCATGTTGCTGGTCGCCATCTCCTGGGAATTCGTTTTGGAGGACCTGGTCGTTCCTGTTTTCTACCCGGGCCATGAGACCGAGCCGTTGTTTGAACGCTGGGAGTATGTTGTCACCTCACTGGCTTTTGGTGCCGTCGCGTTGATTATTCCGGGCTGGCTGGCGCTACGCGGTGTTGCCCAGGGCGAGCACGCCGCGGAGGCGTTAAACCGGGCGCATGCCGGTCTGGCTCTGCGGGTGGAGCAACGCACCGCCGAACTGACGGAAACAAACGCGCTGCTGGAACGCGTCCTGGATGAGCGGCGGCAAAGCGAGGAGGCGTTGCGCAAATCAGAGCAGCAACTCAGGCTGCTCTCCTCTCAGCTATTAACGGCACAGGAAAATGAAAGGCAGCGCGTTGCCCGGGAGCTGCATGATAGCGTCAGTCAGTCCTTGAGCGCCCTGAAGTTCAGGGTGGAGCATATCCTGGACAAACTGGATCACGGCAGCAGGGAGGCGCCCGGCGACTTGAACGACGTGCTTATTCCTTTGATTCAGGATGCGATAGAAGAGGTCCGGGATATTTATATGGGCTTGCGGCCCTCCATCCTGGATGATCTGGGCATCATAGCCACCATAAACTGGTTTTGCCGAGAATTTCATAATGCACACCCGGATATCCACGTCCAGCACACGATTGATATCGAAGAAGTTAAGATTCCTGATGGGTTGAAAATTGTCATTTTCAGGGTGCTGCAGGAGGCATTGGACAATGTGGCCAGGCATAGCCGGGCAGATCATATCCATGTTCACCTGCTGAAAAAGAACGCCGGTGTCGAATTTGCCGTCGAGGACAACGGTATCGGCTTCCAGCTGGATGAGCCGGGTTCTGTCGATCACGCTGATCAAGGCATGGGGCTCAGCAGTATGAAGGAGCGGGTCGAGCTTGTTGGCGGTTCTTTTGCTATCCAGACCGGCAGGGGATCGGGCACGCTTGTAAAGACATCATATACTCTCCAGGAAGCGAACTGCGCATAAGCGCTGCGCTGCAGTCGGCGTTTCTTTCCGGGTGCTATACCCGTACAGTTTCTCAACTGTGAGGTGCCGATTTACCTTCCTGCCCATCAGTCTGGATGGGTACTCCGTCGATAGTAAGCAGCAGGGGCGCCAAAATGGCCAAAAAAGCCGGTGCTATCACTGATGGTCGATTTCGTGGAAAATTGTCGCGTAGTGGCGTAAAGAAGTGGTTGCTGTTGCAGGTGCTATGGACACAGGCAAGACATTAACCGGGTAATTCAGATATAGATAGGCGTGATATGCTGTTAATGATCGATAACTACGATTCCTTCACCTATAACCTGGTGCAGTACTTCGGTGAGCTCGGCGCCGAGGTGCGTGTTTATCGCAATGACCGGATTTCGGTCAGTGAAATCGAGACACTGGCTCCGGAAATGATCGTGATTTCTCCCGGACCCTGCACACCGAAAGAAGCGGGCATCTCGGTTGACGTCATTAAAACCTTTGCCGGCCGTGTGCCGATTCTTGGCGTATGCCTGGGTCATCAGAGCATTGGTGAGGCCTTTGGTGGCAGGATTGTTCACGCCGGGGAAATTATGCATGGCAAGACTTCGATGATTTATCATAAGGACGAGGGTGTTTTCAAAGGCCTGTTAAATCCTTTGCAGGCAACCCGCTATCACTCGCTGGTGATTGAAAAAGACAGCCTGCCGGACTGTCTGGAAGTGACCGCCTGGACGGCGGGCGCGGATGGGCGGATCGAGGAAATTATGGGTGTGCGTCATAAGACGCTTGCGGTCGAGGGTGTGCAATTTCACCCGGAATCGATTCTGACTGAACAGGGACACGCTATATTGAAGAATTTTCTCGAAGGCTAAGTCTGGCAGCAAACTGTGCAGGAGCGACCTGCCGGCCGCGATCACGGCCGACAGCCCGTTCCTGCGATAGACGAGGATTCATACGAGGTAGTCATAATGGAGATGCAGGCAGCGATTCGCAGGCTGACTGAGAATCATGATTTGCGCAGCGATGAGATGACCGATGTCATGCGTCTGATCATGACCGGTCAGGCAACCCCCGCGCAAATCGGCGGTTTTCTGATCGGTCTGCGTATGAAAGGCGAAACCGTGGACGAAATCGCGGCTGCCGCCAGCGTCATGCGTGAACTGGCAACGCCTGTTCCTGTTTCCGGTGATTATCTGGTGGATACCTGCGGTACCGGTGGTGACGGTGCCTCCACCTTTAATATTTCCACTGCCAGTGCACTGGTGACGGCGGCAGCCGGCGCCCGGGTCGCCAAGCACGGCAACCGCTCGGTATCGTCGAGCTGTGGCAGTGCCGACGTACTGGAAGCCGCCGGCGTGAATCTCGACCTGGATGCGGATCAGGTCGCCCGCTGTGTGGAAAAAATCGGTGTCGGTTTTCTGTTTGCACCGAAACATCACAGCGCCATGAAGCACGCCATCGGACCGCGCAAGGAAATGGGTGTGCGCACCCTGTTTAATTTGCTCGGACCCCTGACCAATCCGGCCGCTGCGCCCAACCAGGTGCTGGGCGTGTTCAGTGCCGAGTGGCTGGAACCCCTGGCCCAGGTGCTCGGTAAGCTGGGCAGCAAGCATGTGCTGGTGGTACATGCCGATGACGGCCTGGACGAAATCAGTATTGGTGCATCAACCCGGGTTGCCGAACTTAAGCAGGGCAAGGTGAGCTGTTACCGCGTATCGCCCGGTCAGTTCGGCATACAAATCGGCAAAATCGAAGAGCTTGCTGTCAACAATGCACAGCAAAGCCTGAATTTGATCAACCGGGTACTGGATGATACGAACGGTCCGGCACACGATATCGTTGTCCTTAACGCCGGGGCTGCAATCTACGCTTCCGGCATTGCCGATAGTCTGCAAGCCGGTGTCGATGCGGCAAAGCAGGCCATTGCATCGGGGGCGGCAAAACAGAAATTAAAAGATCTGATTGAATTCAGTAACACTTGATGACCGATGCCCCGGACATTCTGAAGAAAATCCTCCACCGCAAGGTTGAGGAAATCGCTGAGCGTTCTGAGAGGATATCTCTGCGTCAGCTGAGTCAGCGTGCGCAAGCGGCAGAGTCCCCGCGGGGCTTTATCAATGCTTTGCAGGCCAGGGTGAACGCCGGTCAGGCCGCAGTCATTGCCGAGATTAAAAAAGCATCGCCGAGCAAAGGGGTATTGCGGGAGCACTTTGAACCTGCGGTAATCGCCAGAAGTTATGAGCAGGGCGGTGCTGCCTGTTTGTCTGTATTGACCGATGTGGATTATTTCCAGGGCGCGGATGAATACCTGCGGCAGGCACGCGCAGCCTGTTCACTGCCGGTAATACGCAAGGATTTCTTTGTCGATCCCTACCAGGTTTATGAAGCGCGCACGCTGGGCGCGGACTGTATTCTTCTGATTGTGGCGGCGCTGAGCGATGCCATGCTGATGGAATTGTTACAACTGGCAGCTGATCTGCACATGGACGCCCTGGTTGAAGTGCACAATGCCGCAGAGATGGCGCGCGCGCTGGCCACGCCGGCCGGCCTGATCGGGGTCAACAACCGTAACCTGCGAACCTTTGCGACAACGCTGGATACCACCCTGGATCTTTTGTCCGGTTTTCCGGATGATCGCTTACTGGTTACCGAGAGCGGGATTCACAGCCGCGATGACGTGCAAAGGATGCGTAACAAGGGGGTGGATGTCTTTCTGGTGGGCGAGGCGTTTATGAAAGCCGAGGAGCCCGGCGAGAAACTGGCGGAACTGTTTGCCTGAAATCTACCAG
>CBFDBP010000196.1:0-6832 GCA_965603065.1 uncultured Gammaproteobacteria bacterium | reverse complement strand
CCGGATCCTCGTGGATCGCTGTATCCATATAGGCAACACCGGTCTGCATGCAGGCCTTTAGCACTGATAGATTAATGAAGGGGCTTCCCACATTGATCACAATCCGGCTACCGCTCTCCCTGATCAAGTCGACAACAGCAGCCACATCCATGGCATTCAGCTGACGCGAATAGAGCCGGCCCGCTGCCTGTTTCAGATTCCCTTTGCGATGAATGCTCTCGATGATGTCATAACACTTTTCCAGGGTCCTGGAGGCTATGCAGATATCGCCCAGAACATCATTGTTCTGGGCACACTTGTGGGCAACCACATTGGCCACCCCACCCGCACCGATAATCAAACAATTATTTTTCATGTATTGCGAATACCCTTTTGCGTATATTTTCAAGACAGACTGGATTTATAATCCTGATAGTCGAAGCGCTTGACCTGCTCGATACTGCCATCCAGCCTTTTGATCACGATGGCCGGCATCCTGACTCCATTGAACCAGTTCTTTTTTACCATAGTATAGCCCGCCGCATCGGCAACCCGAATGGTGTCGCCTACCCGCAACGGCTTGTTGAAGCAGGCAGTGCCAAACAGGTCCCCCGCCAGGCAGGACTTGCCGGCTATGGTATAGCAAAACCTGCCCTCGCCGGCCCCTTCTATTTCCGCGTTTTCCCGATAGATCAGCAGGTCCAGCATATGGGCTTCCACAGAACTGTCGACAATAGCGATGTCAGCCTCATTGGAGACCAGGTCCAGCACCCTGGTAACCAGCCAGCCAGCTCCGGTGATCACAGCCTCACCCGGTTCCAGGTAAACCTGTAGCCCGAATCGTTCCGAAAAGGTTTTCAATTTTTCACAAAACGCACTCAGCGGGTAATCTTCGAGGGTGAAAGTTATCCCGCCGCCCAGGCTCACCCAATCGAGCTGCCGTAGCAGAGCCCCATAGGTCTCACCCAGGGTGTCGAGCAGGGTAGAGAAATTGTCGAAATCCTCGTTTTCACAATTGTAGTGGAACATCAGACCCGAGATCAGTGGCAGCGCCTCGCTTATCGCGTCACGATCGATAACCCCGAGGCGGGAGTGGGGTCTTGCCGGATCGGCCAGATCGAAGTCTGAATGGCTGAACTGTGGATTCACCCTCAAGCCAATGTCGGGACAGGGTGTCTGCTGTCTGACCAGGGCATGGAACCGCTGTAGCTGGGAAACGGAATTGAATATGATCTTGCTGGAGAAAGATCTCAGCTGCTCTATCTCGGCTTCATCGAATGCCACGCTGTAGACATGGACTTCTTTACCGAAAGTCTCATACCCCAGTCTGGCCTCATAAAGGGAACTGCCGGTCGTGCCGTCCAGGTATTCACGGATGAGGCCGAACAAAGACCAGGTGGAAAAACATTTCAGTGCCAGTACGGATCGGGCATTGCCATGGCGCCTGACAAACTGGATCTTTTTCAGGTTGTCCAGCAGGCGGCTTTCATCGATCAGGTAATAGGGAGTTTGCACTGAACTCACGGCCTGGGACGGCGCACTACCTCAGCTGGGTGAATGGCGGTTGCACCGGGCGTTTTGCTTCACGCCCGAGGGACAGCATATAGATACTGTCCGGCTCAAAGTATTTATCCACCACCTGCACCACTATATTCTCGTCAAACGACTTACAGGAAAATACATCCAGGTACACATCCCGGTTGTGATCACTGAAATGGGCACTGATAGCCGACGTCTCGATCAACTGGACCAGCGAGTAACCTGCGGCCTCCTGGCTGTGGGTGGCAAAATGCGCTATGACGGGTTCACCATAGGCCACCATGTCAATAGCATCCACCAGCTCGGCCGCAAAAGCACGCAGACTCTCTTTGCGGCTGATATTTTCATTACACCCACCCATATCCAGGATCAGATGCTGGCCCCACGTATTGTTATTTTCCATTGACCCTTTGTTCCCAGACTGACTCTCAGCTACCTGATTGAAGACCCTGCTTGGTGGATTAAACCTGAATTTCGTAGCGGCCGTGCCGGCAGTCGTTTTCCGTAATTACCGGCCGCCAATAATACCGCAAATTTATTCGACGAGAAAAAACTTTCCTGCCATTCCATACCACTCTGTCGGTCGAAAAGGCCCAGCATCAGTGCGGAAGGCACTGCAAGACCTGCCCTATTATCCCTGTCGCCTGCGTTTTCCGTAGGCTCTGGCCCAGGGATTCGCGGTGATACCGTGACCGATGATACTGAGAATAATGGTACACACCACAGTCATGGCAAGCGGTCCGCTATCCGGCAGCCCACTATTCACCACGATGACCGCAAATACGATACTCGCCAGGCCGCGCGGGCCGAACCAGCCGATAAACAGTTTGCCTTCGGTATCGATACCGCTGCCGGCGAGTGACAGATACACCGGCAGCATGCGAATAACCGTGAGACTCAATACAGAGTAAAGCAGGATCATCCAGCTGAAATTGCCGACCGCCTGCCCCACCACCGCCGAGCCGAAAATCACCCAGGTGATCAGCGCCAGGGTATCCCCCGTCCCTTCCGAGGCGAGCAGGAATTCCTCCTTTACCGCCTTGGAAAGATGTGCATCCAGAATCCCCAGCAGGATGCCGCCGCTGAAAGCGGCAATAAAACCACTGCCGCCCAGCCATTGTGCAACCGCAAAACAACTCAATGCCAGTGCGACAACCGGTATCTGTATCCAGGTATGCGTCAGCCACTGCCTCTGCCGGGCAAACTTCAACAATCTGACTGCGAGAAAGGTCAGTACCAGCCCGACGGCCAGACCGATACCGATTTCCTCGACAACCAGTTTCACCGCCAGCGTCCAGGGGCCCTCATCACCGGCCTTGTCCAACGCCAGCGCCAGGAACACAAACAGGATCGGCACACAGATACCGTCGTTCAGACCGCTCTCGACATTCAGGCCCTGGCGGATCTCATCGGGAACCGCCTCGTTGGTGACGACCGCCTTACCCAAAGCCGCGTCGGTTGGCGCCAGCATCGTTGCCAACAAAGCAATCGCAAGTATCGACAGGCTATCGACGAGCAGTGCAGCGACGCCGAAGCCCAACGCAATAGTCAGCGGCAAACCGATCAACAACAGCCGCGCCGGCAATCCGCTGGTCTTTTTCAGCACCCCCATATCGGCGCCGGCCGCATCGGTAAACAGCACCATGGCCAGCGTCACCTCCGCCAGCGCTTTAATCATTTCCCGATCTGTCTCCAACGACAGCAGATCCAATCCAACCGGACCTATCACTAAACCGAACAGGGTGAATATAATCGGACCACTGATCCAGGTGCGTTCAACGGCACCAGCCACCGCACTGTAAACCAGTACAAATACCGCGAGCAACGCCAGGGTTTCATACATGCTTTATTGTCTCCCCGTGGCTAATCGGTCTTGTAGATTTTCTGAATGAAGTAAAAGATCAACGCCGTGGTCCAGCCAAACATGATCACACCGTTGGCAGCCTGGATAGACGCCAGCGTGCGCCATTCATCGGTCAGCACGACATCACCATAGCCCAGCGTAGTGAACGTCACCATGGAAAAATAGAACGCCGTTTGGGGGTCGGGGAGTGCGGTGATATCAGGGGTATACAGGTACACCAATGCCCACAGCACCGCCTCGATGACAATGGCAATAAACATCCACAGGGTGATCAGCCATACCAGTACAACCTTGTCGAAAGGACCTCTCGCAGGCCCGAAGCGCGCCAGGCGCCAGTCGAGCGTGTGGGTCCCGGCGACCATAAACAGGGCATGAATAAGCGTACACAAAAACATCATCGCCAAAGCGATAAAAATTTTCTCACCCAGCATCGCTAGTGATCCCCCGTTTGTTTCTGATAGTCCTTCACGACATCGTCCAGCGTATCATAAAAGGCATCCTCGCCATAAAGCTGCCGCAGCTTATAGCGGCTTTTTTCCCGAACGTCGTCGAGCACCTGGGCAACGACCAGGCGCACGCCTTTTTCCTTCATTGTGCTGAATATAGAACGCAGCGTCTCTGCCGCGGAATAGTCCACATCGTCAACCGCGGAGGCATCCAGGCAGAACCAGCGGATGGGCGGCTCGGCATTATTGACCAGCGCGGAAATTTCTTCTGACAGCTGTTCGGAGTTTGCATAGTACATACTGTGCGTGAAACGGTAGATTAGCAGGCCGGGCAAGGCCTGTGCATGTGTCGCCACCGGTTGTGCGCGCAGGACACCCGATTCGGACGGCACCAGCACCACGTTCTTCGGCCGATAGCCGCGCCGGGTGTGATCGATCAGCGATAGCACGATGGCGAGTATGATGCCCTGCTCCACGCCGACGAACACCACCATCAGCGCAGTAATCAGGGCGACCCAGAACTCCGAACGACGCTGGGCATAGATGCTCTGCATACCCTTGATATCGATCAGGTCGACACCGATCAGGAACACCACCGCCGACAGAACCGCATCCGGCATGTAGGCCAATGGTCCGGTGAGAAACAGCAGCACCAGCAGCACAATAATTGCGGTGACAATCAGCGACAGCTGGGTGCGCCCGCCGGCGCTGTCGACCATCTGGGTCTTGGTGGGGCTGCCGTTGACGACAAAGGTGCCGGACAGGCCCGCGCCGATATTGGCCAGACCCAGACCGACCAGGTCGGTGTCTTCACTGAAGCGCTCGTTATAGCGTGCCGCATAGGCGCGCGAAGTGGCGGCACTCTGTGCCAGAATGACCACGAACATGGCAAACGCCGTCGGCACCAGTTTGCCTATGAGATCCCAGCTCCACTTGACGTCCGGCAGCCCGATATGGGGCAGACCGCTGGGCACGGCGCCGAGTACGTGCACGTGCTCCTTGAGACCCAGCGCCCAGCTGACGCCAATGGCGCCAATCACGGCGATCAGTGCCCCCGGTATCTTTTTCGAAAGCTTCTTCGAACCGACGATGATCACCAATACACTGACGGCAACAGCCAGCGCATAAAAGTTGACCTGCTCGATCTGCTGAATGTCGTTCCAGATTTTTTGCAGCGTACCGTGCCCGCCGCCCTTCAGGCCGAGCATGCCGGAAACCTCTCCGAGCGCCACCTGTATACCAACCCCGGTCAGGAAACCGACCAGTACGGTGCGCGACAGGAAGTCCGCCAGGAATCCCAGGCCGATGATGCGCGCCAGTATCAGAAACCCCGCGGCCATGAAGGCAAGCACCGCGCACAGCGCCACGTACTCGTCGGAGCCGGTGGCCGCCAGTCCCACCAGGCCGGCGGCGAGAATGGCCGCCGTCGCCGAGTCGGCACCGACCACCAGGTGTCGTGAGGACCCGAACACAGCAAACAGAGCCGCTGGAATCAGGATGGTATAGAGACCGTAGATCACCGGCGTGCCGGCAATCTTGGTGTAACCCATCACTTCGGGAATCGCCAGCGCAGCCAGTGTGAGGCCGGCAATAAGCTCGGCCGGGATCTGGGCGCCTTTTATCGGCAGCAGGCCTTGCAATATCGGCAGGTGGAAACCTTCGGATTTGCTATTGGTTGTTGCCATGAAATTCTCCTCCGGAAGCTCTAATTTATTTAACGAACCCTAACTGGTTGCGCTGTACGCATACGCAGGACTCTTTTAGTGTTTTTGTCGGGTGACAAATTCTGGCTGGTGTTCGACTCAAAAGGTTCAACCGATATAACCCGGCAAGCCACGCGCTTCCGAGCTTCGCACCAGAGACATGGCCTGTTCAACGACCTCCTCACCGTCAGCCGTTAAATGCAGACGGCCTTCCTCATCCACGGTAAACGCGAAGTCGTCAAAGCTGCTTTTGCCAGCGAGGACGTCCTTGTCCTCGAGAACCCGCTTGCGGAAAAAATCGGCCCATTTGAATTCGGAAAAAAGCACAGTGTTCTTTATGTAACCTTGTTTTGAGCGCACGATCCAGGCCAGGCTGCGATAGGCATCATACTGCATGTTCTCGATTTTTTTTGGCAGACGCTTGGGTGGTTGAGGCCCCCCGCCGTCCCTTGCGTATAGACACACCCAGTTTCGTTCGTACATCGTTTTCCAGAAATACACGTCGTTCTCGACCGCACTCGCATTCTACACGACCTCTACCAGTACGCATATCTGGTTTCCTAACTCGTCATGGAGTGCTTCGTACAAGGCGCGCACCAGATGGTGGTGATCCACCAGATAGAACTTGTTTTTTCGAACCACCACGGGAACCGGTCGGACGACGAGGTAGTCATGAAGTTTTTGCGGGTTATGCTTGTGTTTGTGTCGCATTCGCTTGCTCTTGATGTCCACTTCCGCCTTACCCACCGCGAACTGGGTCGGAGACAGATCGCCAATCCGCAACTGGTGGATCCCCCCGGGCTGGGCGTCTTTGGGACACATGGGATATTTGCTTTTACAGATGAGCTTGCTCATTACGCAGTTCTCCTCGCTCTGGTTTTTTACTTGTATATGCTTGCGCTTGCCATGTTCAGGTTCCAAACCCCCCAAACGCTAAGGATAGTAGTAACGCTCGGGTTTAACCACATTTTCATCTCGCGCAAATCGCGTCGCGGAACTCTGGAAAGCTGCGGGCCGCCGCCGGAGCGGTCGAACAGAGATACAAAGTTCCGCTCGTGCATGGTCTTCCAGAGTGCTGGCATTGCCCATCACGTTGACGTAGACGCAGATATCCTTGCCGCGCGTTTCGTGCTCAGCATCGTAGAGGGCGCGCATCAGGTGATGGTGATCGACCAGGTAAAACTTCTTAGCCCTCACCACAATCGGAATCGGCCTCACGCGAAGATAATCATGCAGTTTGCCCGGGTCCTTTTGAAGCTTTTTACGCATGCGTCCGGCCCGCACATCGACCTCCTGAAATC
>CBFDBP010000195.1:0-6839 GCA_965603065.1 uncultured Gammaproteobacteria bacterium | reverse complement strand
CGGCAGCATCCCTGCTGCCGACAGTCCCGCAAAGGGGTGTCGCCCACCCTGTTTCCGATTTGGTAATACCTTTTTGGTGGCAAAAGTATTGATTTGGGTAGCGTATTGTAACTGATAAGGTTGAAGATCGATGGGTAAAAATGTGGTAGTGATCGGCACCCAGTGGGGTGACGAAGGCAAGGGCAAGATTGTTGATCTGTTAACGGATCGCGCCTCGGCTGTGGTGCGTTTTCAGGGTGGCCATAACGCCGGCCATACGCTGGTCATCGACGGTAAAACTACGGTCTTGCATTTGATTCCCTCCGGCATACTGCGCGCCGGTGTGCGTTGCCTGATCGGCAACGGCGTCGTGTTGTCGCCGACGGCCCTGCTGGAAGAAATCCAGATGCTGGAAGCCAGTGGCGTGCCGGCCCGTGAGCGACTGGGTATCAGCGAGTCCTGCCCCTTGATTCTTCCCTACCACATCGCACTGGATCAGGCGCGTGAAACGGCACGCGGCAAGAAGGCTATCGGTACCACGGGGCGTGGTATCGGTCCTGCCTATGAGGATAAGGTTTCACGTCGCGGCATACGCCTGGGGGAAATGCTCGACCCCGACCATTTCAGGGGGCGCCTGGCTGAGGTGATGGAATATCACAACTTTGCGCTGAAAAACTACTTCAAGGCGGAACCCGTTGATTACCGGAACGTGCTCGATGAAGCGTTGGCGCAGGCTGAACAAATAGCACCGCTGGTGGAAGATATTCCCGGCGTGCTGCATAAGCTGAGAGCGGAAGGCAAGAGCATTATGTTTGAAGGTGCACAGGGTGCGTTGCTGGATATCGACCACGGTACCTATCCTTACGTGACCTCATCAACGACCACTGCGGGTGGCGCCGCCAGTGGCAGCGGCGTGGGCCCGCGTGCGCTGGACTATATTCTGGGTATTGTCAAAGCCTATACTACCCGGGTCGGTGCCGGTCCGTTCCCGACCGAGCTGTTTGATGATGACGGCAAATATCTGGGTGAGAGGGGTCATGAGTTCGGTGCCACCACCGGCCGCCAGCGGCGTTGTGGCTGGCTGGATGTTGTTGCCTTGCGCCGTTCGCTGGAGGTCAACAGTGTAACCGGCATGTGCATCACCAAGCTGGACGTGCTGGACGGTATGGAGACGGTCAAGATTTGTGTCGCCTACAAGCTCGCTGGCAAGGAAATCGTTATTCCGCCAGTGGGCGCCGATCTTTTTGAGAAATGTGAACCGGTATTGATTGAGATGCCGGGCTGGAGTGAGTCCACAGCTGGCGCCAGGTCCATGGATAAACTGCCGCAGGCAGCGCTCGATTACCTGGCAAAGATCGAAGAGCTTTGTGGTGCGCCGATTGATATTGTTTCTACGGGGCCGGATCGTGAAGAGACCATTATCAAACGCCATCCGTTTGAGTAGCGTCTGAACGGGCGGTGCCTGATCCTTGCCGGCTATGCGTTGGCTGACTGACGATGCTGACCGATTCCAGTCTGTAATAACCTGGCCCTGATTTGGGCAGCGTGATTTTACGTTGATGGTAAACGACTTTTATAAAACCGGGCAGAGTCCGGTAAGGCCCGACCGGGTTTTCTGCATGGGAGAGCCGGTACAGGCCTGGTAACAGTATTCGAGTACGTAACAGAATATTGCCCTGCCGCTCTTCTATTTCATATCCGTCAAATGGAGCCGCCAGCGGTTCGCCGATAAAAATACCCTCTCCCGGTTGTTGAACACTCTGCCAGTAAGCTTCCAGCAAGGTTCGGCCTGCACCATAAACTTCCATTGCCAGACCAGGGCTTGGAAACTTGCCTAACAGATTGCAGGGTTCCACGACCGTACCATAACTGCCGGTGGCACCGGCCTCCAGCCAGCGCAGGGCGCTCATCTGTTTACTGCCGCTGAGCTGGCCTCCCGCGGAGGTCAGGTGATCTGCGATGGCTCCCGGGAGAAATTTAAGGGTTTCCAGGTAAGGCACCCTGGTTTTGCCGGTGAAGTAAAACAGGATATTTTCGGTGTTTTTCAGCCCGTCTGATTGGACTACTTCGGTTTTAATCCAGCCCGCCATGCGGTGTTCAATTTTTTCATAGTTGATAGAACGGACATTGCGCGCCTTGTCGCTGGTGCTGAGCAGGTAGGCTGTTCCGTCAGCCTGGCTGTTGTCAGAGCGGATACCTCGGTCGATCAGGGCTTTGGCCTGTTCAAAACTGGCCGCGGCTATGCTTATGGTCGGGCGTATGCCGTAGTCCGTATAGGGGCTTGAGGTCGGGTGATTGAAAACTGGACTGCTTCGGGTTGCTGCACAGCGTTGTTTGGAGCAGTAGGCTTTGTCAAAGCCGAAGGTGAACGCTGATGTGATTGACATGCATGCAACACGATAAGGTTCAGCCCAGGTGAGGGCATAAGCCTGAACCCCGTCCGGAGTATGCGCGATAACACGTGCCCTGATGCGCTCGAACATCCGTCTGCTCATGGTGGTGCGATCAGGTTTGAAACTTACGTGCAGGATGTTCTGTGCTGGAATATTCCGGCTTTTCTGATAGTAGCGGCCGATGCGGGTGCTCAGCGGATCGCTATCGTTGATGATGACCGCCAGCTCATTGGCATAGATACGATGTTTTGGCAGCAGCAGGTGAATGCTGTCCGACGCGATGCTTGAAAGTGCAGGTGCGCCGAGTGCAAGCAGGGTCAGGATCTTTATCGTCAGGTTACTGAGTCGAACCGGAAAACTCAAAAGCAATGTTCCCAATCATTCATCTGGGAACACATATTACGTTCTGCGCTGGTACGCCTTCAAGGTGATACTTAGCGGGTCAGAGACCCACGGCTACAGCGTCTGGTTTGTCACCCAGCATGAACTGGATATTACTGACCCTGTCGGTTTGGGATAAGAAGGCATCCACGCAGTCCGGGTCAAAGTATTTACCCCGTTGCTGATGGAGATAGTCCAGTGCTTTTTTTATTGGCCATTTGGTTTTATAGGGACGTTCAGAAGTGAGTGCATCGTAGGCATCGGCAACATTGACGATACGGGCGGGTAGCGGGATATCAGTGCCGCCCAGTTTATCGGGGTAGCCTGTACCGTTGAATTTTTCGTGATGACTGAGTGCAATGACAGCACCCATTTGCAGATATTTCGACGGGCTGTCTTTGATGATTTCGTGGCCGATTATGGTGTGCGTTTTCATGATCTCGAATTCATCATGCGTCAAGCGACCCCGTTTGCGCAGAATTTCATCCGCTATGCCGATTTTGCCGATATCGTGCATGGGTGCGGCCAGTTCAATGGCTTCACAGTCTGCCTGTGACTGGCCAAGTTGTTCTGCAATGATGCGTGAGTACTTGGCCATGCGGATGACGTGGTTGCCGGTTTCTTCGTCACGAAACTCGCCAGCCCTGGCAAGGCGCAGCAGGGTTTCATGTTCCCGCAGTCGAATTTCACTGGTTGCTTGCGAGATGCGTTGTTCCAGCCAGTTTGCCCGCTCGCGAATGATTCTTTGTTGGCTGCGTTGGGTGAGCAGATTGCTGCAACGGGCATGAAATTCCAAGTCATCGACAGGTGTTGCGAGTAAATCGCTGGCACCGGCGTCGAGAACCTGGCGGCGACGATTACGGTCACTCCAGGGTGCCATCATGAGTACAGACAAGTCGTTACCATCGGGCAGTTGCCGTATACGCCGGACCAATTCTGCTGCACCGATGTCCGGGAACAGGCTGTCGCAGACCAGCAGATCAGCGTTGTGCCAATGCAGCCAGGACAAGGCCGATTCCGGTTTGATAAACGCCTCGATGTGAAGCTGCGGATCGATTCGCCGTATAAGCTTGAGTAGGTGTTTCTGCCGGGATGATTCCCGGTCCAATATGACTATTGTCGACATGCGGTATGTTTCGTCCTCGATTCATCACAGCATATGGATAACACTGGAGCCTCCGTGCCGGCCGCTTTGGCGAGGGGGTGCTCCCTAACGCTTTGAAATGTAGAGAATTACAATTTCTCATTACGTGCTGCTTGTAGCTAGCGGCAGAATTGGGTCAAACTTAAGCGTATGATTTCAATAAGCTTAGACAGGTCATCGTCTGTTACACTGATTCACGGGAATATTGATGAGGAGTCTGCATGTCACAACAGGATGATAAAGCGCCGTCGCAAGGGCGGCAGTCACTGGCCAGTGTGTTTCGCAGCGTTTCGGCGTCCATGTTCGGGGTGCAGAGCAGCAGCAAGCATGAAGAAGATTTTGTAAAGGGTGATGCCAGCACTTACATTGTGGTTGGGCTTGTTGCAACACTTCTGTTTGTCCTGGCTGTATGGGGTGTCGTGCAGCTGGTTGTGCGCGTTGCGCAGGCCTCCTGAAGTAAAAGCTTTCCATTGAATATCTCACTGAGGGGATTGGCCAGGCCTCTGATCAGCAGTCTGCGAGACCTGCTGCCGGTTATTGTGGTTGTTGTGTTTTTCCAGTTGGTCGTGCTGCAGCAGCCGATTCCAAACCTGTTGCAGCTGATGTCGGGTATCCTGCTGGTAGTACTGGGCTTGACCTTTTTCATTAACGGACTGGAGATGGGATTGTTTCCCGTCGGCGAGTCATTGGCTCATGCCCTGGCGCGCAAGGGTAGTCTGTTCTGGTTGCTGATATTTGCATTCTTATTGGGATTTGGCACTACAGTTGCTGAACCGGCGTTGATTGCCGTTGCCGAAGAAGCTTCCGAGGTTGCAGCCCAGGCGGGGGCGATCGGTAACAATCTAGCGGCACAGGAAGCCTATGCAGAGGGGCTGCGTCTGACCGTCGCCTTTGCGGTGGGTATTGCAATACTCATTGGTGTGATACGCATTGTCAAAGGCTGGCCCATGCACTGGATGATCATTGCAGGTTATGTGATGGTGGTTATCATTACCTCTTTTGCACCGAGCGAGATTATCGGTATCGCCTATGATTCCGGCGGTGTGACCACGTCGACAATCACTGTCCCCCTGGTGACCGCCCTGGGTGTGGGGCTGGCCTCTTCCATTCGTGGACGCAACCCGATGATCGACGGTTTCGGCTTGATTGCGTTTGCATCATTAACACCGATAATATTCGTCATGATATTCGGTATGGTGGTGCACTGATGCAGTGGTCCGAGGTGTTTCAAACGCTATTGGATACCGTAGGGGATATTTTGCCGATCATCGTCATGATTGCTGTATTTCAGTTCATGGTGATCCGCAGGCCGATGCCCAATCTGCGTAGTGTAGTGATTGGTTTTGTCTATGTCCTTGTCGGACTGTCACTGTTTCTGCTTGGGCTCGAACAGGCGCTGTTTCCACTGGGGCGGTTGATGGCGACCCAGTTGACTAATCCGGAGTTCATCTATTCCGGCATTGAGCGGATGGCCGGTGTTATTCATTGGACGGATTATTACTGGGTGTATATATTTTCTTTTGCCATCGGATTTTCAACGACCATAGCGGAACCCTCTTTGATGGCAGTCGCCATGAAGGCGAATCAGGTATCGGGTGGCGCCATCGGTGCATGGGGTCTGAGAATCGCTGTTGCACTGGGTGTTGCGGTCGGTATTGCACTTGGTGCCTACCGCATCGTGACCGGTTTGCCGATTCATTACTTCATCATCGCCGGCTATGTTGTGGTGGTAATACAGACCATTTTTGCGCCACGGCTGATTATCCCCTTGGCCTACGATTCAGGTGGAGTAACAACCTCAACTGTAACCGTGCCCCTGGTCGCGGCACTCGGCCTGGGCCTGGCAGAAACCGTGCCCGGGCGCAACGTATTGATCGACGGCTTTGGCTTGATTGCTTTCGCCAGCCTGTTTCCCATAATGAGCGTCATGGCCTATGCGCAGATATCTGAATACAGGGCCTACCGTCAGCGAACCAGACCTCCCGAATAGAGAGAAGCGAGTACAGAGTCATGCACTTCAAGCTTATTATTGCATTTGTCGAAGACTCCAGATCCCACAAGGTGATGGATGCCGCGAGTATCGCCGGTGCTACCGGTGCAACAGTTATCAGTAATGCGCGCGGTGAAGGATTAACAAAAAGTAAAACCTTTCTTGGTCTGTCACTGGAGACTCAGCGGGACGTATTGCTGTTTCTGGTCGAGGAACATCTGAGCCGGCACATTCTCGAGACCATATGTGATGTGGGGAAACTGGACGATACGGACGGATCCGGCATCGCAATTCAGATAGATGTTGAAGACGCTGTTGGTGTTGCACACCAGGTCAAAGAGCTGGTCGATCGCGTGGAGGATATATTATGAGTGAAGAAAAAGTGGTTCGTGTCTCTGATGTAATGAAGTCACGCTTTGACCTGATCGACGGCAAGGTTACGGTCGCGGATGCGCTCAAGAGAATGAAGCATGTGGAAACCAAAACACTCATTGTCGATAAGCGCCACGACAATGATGAGTACGGCATGGTGTTGCTGTCGGACATTGCCAAGCATGTGCTTGCCGTGGATCGCTCTCCGGATCGTGTGAACGTCTACGAAATCATGTCCAAGCCGGTGATTACGGTGCAGCCCGATATGGATATACGATACTGTGCGCGCCTGTTTGACAGGTTTGGCCTGTCACGTGCGCCGGTGCTGGAACACGGCAGGGTGGTCGGTATTGTCAGCTTTACCGATATGGTGCTGCGTGGATTTTTTCCTGTCAGCGATAAAAAGTAACGCGATGTACAGCGTAAACGAGCGTAGGAAACACCTTGATAGCCACACGGAAAATCATTTGTGGTTGAACCGGAGGATGGAAGCCCCGTCGGTATCGAGCCGTTCCACTGAGACTACATTCCCACGCAGGTTGTACGCCAACTTCAACCGGTGATAGCCATCCCTGTTCAA
>CBFDBP010000194.1:0-6903 GCA_965603065.1 uncultured Gammaproteobacteria bacterium | reverse complement strand
TTCAACCAGGCGTATTGCGTTCAACCCAGCGGGCACCCTCCCGGAGCTGCTCTTTTTTCCAGAACGGGGCTTTGGATTTTAATTCCTCCATTAAGTAGCGGCTGGCTTCGAAAGCCGCCTTGCGATGCATTGACCAGACAGCCACCAGCACAATCGGCTCGCCTGGCAGCAACTCACCGACCCGGTGGACAATCAGACTGTCCATCAAATCCCAGCGCTGGACAGCGTCCCGGCTGATTTTTTCCAGGTAACTTTCTGTCATACCGGGGTAATGCTCCAGCAGCATGCTCTGTACCGGGTCATCCTGATTAAAGTCCCGCATGGTGCCGACAAAAACTGCCGTGGCGCCAAACTGCCCGGCCTGTCGTATCCCCTTGGTCTGGTACTCAGCAAGGTGATGCCAGGGGTCGAAAGCCCTGTCGAGGATTTCCACTGTCATCGACTACCCCCTGTTACCGGGGGGAAAAAGGCAATCTCGTCACCCTCCGTGACCTGCGTGTCGACATCGACATACTCCATGTTCCTTGCCGCTAACACGTTGCCTGGCAATGGTTTATCTTCAACGACCAACGACCAGACCTGAGCGACGGTAGTATTCTCCGGCACTGAAATCGCTTGTTCCGAGATTCCCACCCGCTCCCTCAACGCGGCAAAAAAACGAACTTGAATGCGCATTTGACATACCCACATTGCGTCACAAGGAATACACACCTATAGTTAGTGCTAACTACAGGTAAAACTTCCAGAAATACCGCCTTTACAGTTTACCACGAGTACGGAGACAGAGAGCGACTGCCGGGCTGTTCACATGAGTGATTTAACACATTTCAACGCCGCCGGCGAAGCCCACATGGTTGATGTCGGCGATAAAGAGACATCCGCGCGCCGGGCGGTCGCCGAAGGCAGAATCCGCATGCAGGCGGGCACTCTGGCACACATCCGGCAGGGTGACCACAAGAAAGGTGACGTACTGGGTGTGGCACGTGTCGCCGGCATCATGGCCGCCAAAAAGACAGCCGACCTCATTCCGCTGTGCCATCCCCTGGCCCTCACCCGGGTTGAGGTCGAACTGGAAACCGAATCCACGCCTCCAGCCGTTCACTGTCGCGTTAGCGTTGAAACGCGCGGTCAAACGGGCGTTGAGATGGAAGCGCTGACAGCGGTACAGATTACGCTGTTAACTGTTTACGACATGTGCAAGGCGGTTGACCGCGGCATGACGATTGAACAGGTACGCCTGCTGGAAAAACTGGGGGGCAAGTCCGGTCACTGGCAACGAGCTGCCAACACCTGATTTAACCAGGGCCGGTCAAAACCATGAAAGCGCCTTGTCGAACAGAGAACGAACAATGGATCGTGGCAAGCTGACTGGAGAGTTGGGTCGATGAGCACACCATTACGCCTCCTGATAGTCGAAGATAATGACGACGATGCACAACTGGTGCTGGTGAGACTGCGACGTGCCGGCTATGAGCCCGACTATGTTCGAGTGGATAGTGAGGAAAAATTACTCAAAGCCTTGCAGAGACTGGATTGGCAGATCGTTATATCTGACTATGCAATGCCGGGTTTCAGCGGCCTCCGGGCTTTGCATATTCTGCAAGAGTACGCTCCCAATATCCCCTTCATCCTGGTGTCCGGCACAGTGGGCGAGGAAACCGCTGTAGAAGCGATGCGCACGGGCGCAAACGACTACATCATTAAAGATAACCTGGCCCGCCTGGTTCCCGCCATTGAACGCGAACTGCGTAAGTCACTCGATCGTGCCGACCACCGCCGAGCAGAAGAAGCATTATTCCAGGAGCGCGAACGCGCTCTGGTCACCCTGCACTCAATAGGTGACGGCGTGATCACGACCGATGCCGAAGGGCGTGTCGATTACATGAATCCGGTGGCCGAAACCGTCACCGCCTGGACCCATGAAGAAGGCCAGGGTTATCCACTGACCGAAATATTGCCGCTGATCGATGAAACCACACGACACCGCATTGAAAGTCCCGCAGATATCAGCCTGCGTAGCGGCCAGGGCGCCACCCACACCGAACAATGCGTGCTGATCAATCGCAACGGGCAGGAATTTAATATCGAAAATTCCGCCGCACCGATCTTTGATCGTGACAACAACGTTATCGGCTCCGTACTGGTATTCCATGATGTCACCCGTGAACGGCGAATGGCCCACCAGATGACGTGGCAGGCAACCCACGACATCCTCACCGGCCTTGCCAATCGCAATGAATTTTCCGATCGACTCGCTAACCTGCTGACCAGCATGGCGGGCAACAGTCGGCAGCAACATGCGCTGTTGTATCTCGACCTTGACCAGTTCAAGGTGGTTAACGATACCTGTGGTCACGTTGCCGGCGATCAGATGCTCAAACAATTGAGCCGCACACTACGCGCCGAGGTTCCAACCAATGCTTCACTCGCCCGTCTGGGCGGTGATGAATTCGGCATCCTGCTGGAAGATGTCAGTCTCGACAAGGCTCGGCAGATCGCCACCCAGCTGTTACAGGCTATCGGCGCATTTACTTTCCGCTGGGAAAACAGACGCTTTAATGTCGGCGCCAGTATCGGCATGGTTCCAATCCAGCGTGAAACCCAGAATGCATCATTCATCCTCAGCGCTGCCGACGTCGCCTGCTATGTTGCCAAAGAATCCGGACGCAACCGGATACACATCTACGAGGACAGTGACATCGACCTCGGAGAACGCCACAGTGAAATGCACTGGGTATCACGCATCAAGGAAGCGCTGGAAGAAAATCGCTTTATCCTGTTCAGACAGGCGATTACTACGCTCAAACAGGATGAAAAAATCCCCCACTACGAACTACTGCTGCGTATGCGCAGCGAGGACGGCAGCATTGTGCAACCGGGTGCATTCATTCCTGCGGCGGAGCGCTACAATCTGGTGAATGCACTGGATCGCTGGGTAATCGACTCGGCATTCCAATATTTGCGCAATACCCGCAACAGCGGTGACAAGGGCATCTACTCTATTAACCTGTCGGGCAATTCGCTGAACGACGATGAGTTGCCCGACTACATTCAACAAAAAATCGGCGAGCACCAGGTCGAAACGGGGCAACTCTGTTTCGAGGTCACGGAGACCGCCGCGGTATTCAACCTGGAAAATGCCAGCCGTATGATTCATTCATTGAAAAAGCTGGGCTGCCGCTTTTCCCTGGACGACTTCGGCAGTGGCTTGAGTTCTTTTGGTTATCTGAAAAACCTGCCGGTTGACTTTCTCAAGATCGACGGAAGTTTCGTCAAGGACATGAATAACGACCCGATGAACCGGGCCATCGTCGAGGCGATACACCAGGTTGGACATACCTTGCGCATACGCACCATCGCCGAATTCGTCGAAAACAAGGCCATCGCCGACCAGCTACGAGAGATCGGTGTCGACTTTGCCCAAGGCTACCACTTCAGCAAACCGGAACCACTGGAAAAGAGCGATAACGTTGTCAAACTGCACAGGAAGGCCTGACACCACCCGTGTTAATTGGTTAATTTGTCCAGGATTTCAGCGATAAGGCGCTATATACTTCAAATATGCAATGGATAAAACTCGTTTCTGAAGATGGTGGCGTCCAACGCCTGAAAGCCGGCAATCGACTGCCGGCCGCGACGCCGGTTGTCGAGCCGGTACCACCCTACCCGGCCACCCATTCAGCCCGTATCGACGGACGCCCTGAACCAGACAACCGCCGCCCCCTCAAGGACCGGCGACAGAACGAGCGGCGTCAGGGTAGCGACCGCCGCAAGAAACAGATTCCAGTCATTCTCGATACACGCAGCAAGCACGACCGGCGCGCACTGGAAAACCGGCGTGAAGACAAAAAACGCTGCGAAGATAAACCGCCTGCCGGTTCCCGTATTAACATTTATGCCTGAGACACAGACATCCCTCACCCGGCAGCTTTTCCATTTTATTGCGAAATCACCCACCCCGTTCCACGCCACTGAGGAACTGCGCCGCCAACTGCAGGCAGCGAATTTTGTTCCACTCGAGGAATCCGAACGCTGGACACTGGAACCGGGAGGCCGTTATCTGGTCATACGCAATGATTCATCAATAATTGCTTTTACGCTCGGCGACAGCGAACCGGCGAAAGACGGCATGCGCATGGTGGGTGCGCACACCGACAGTCCGTGCCTGCACATAAAACCACAACCGCGCACCCTGCAACAGGGTTACTACCAGCTCGGTGTGGAAGTTTACGGCGGCGCATTGCTCAACCCCTGGTTTGACCGCGATTTATCCATTGCCGGACGCATCACCTATCGCGACTCGAAGCAGAAACTGGGTAACTGCCTGATCAACTTCGACGCACCGGTCGCTGTAATCCCCAGTCTGGCGATTCACCTGGACCGGGAAGCCAACAAATCACGCAACATCAACGCCCAACAACATCTGCCGCCCGTGCTGATGCAAAGCGACGAAGACTCAGCCGTCGATTTCAATACATTATTGCTCGAACTGGCGAGACAGCAGGACGCGGATCTGGATATCGAAGCGGTGCTGGACTTTGAGCTGTCGCTTTACGATTGTCAGCCACCTGCATTGATCGGTCTGAACCAGGAATTCATCGCCAGCGCCAGACTGGATAACCTGCTGAGCTGCTTTATCGGCTTAAAGGCCCTGCTGGATTCTGCCGGCGGTCAGCCAAAACTCCTGGTCTGCAATGATCATGAAGAAGTCGGCAGCGCCTCGGCCTGTGGCGCCGACGGTCCTTTTCTCAAGTCGGTACTGGAGCGTATCTGCCCTGAACCTGAATCGATGGCGCGTTGCATCAGCCGCTCCTGGTTGATTTCGGCCGATAATGCCCACGGCATCCACCCGAACTATGCAGACAAACACGATGCCAATCATGGTCCCTTGCTTAATCAGGGACCCGTGATAAAAACCAATGCCAATCAGCGTTATGCAACCAATAGCGAAACAGCAGGTCTGTTCCGCCTGCTTTGTGAGCAGTCTGAGGTACCGCTACAGTCTTTCGTGGTGCGCAGTGACCTGGCGTGTGGAAGCACGATTGGTCCCCTCACGGCCAGCAATATCGGGGTTCGCACCCTCGATATCGGCGTTGCTACATTTGCCATGCACTCGATTCGTGAACTGGCCGGCGCCAGGGATAGCGAATACCTGTACCAGGCGCTGAAAGCATTCTTTGCCTGGCAGGGATAGTCGGGAAATACACGAAAGGCACGGAATACACTATGATTGGTCTGAAGGCCTGTTCGGGCATCGGCGGAGAAAGTTCAGGAAATACTCTATCGACCGTTAACTGAATGCATATGGATCAAAGACATACCCAGGGATTACACTGAGTTCTCCGTGTCTTCCGTGGTCAATTCCCATGGAACAGCGATGTCGAAACAAAAACGCGCATTAGTCGTTGACGATTCCAAATCAGCACGCCTGGTGTTACGGCGTATGCTGGAGAAACACGATCTTGCTGTCGACACCGTTGAGTCCGCCGGCCAGGCGCTGGATTTTCTCATCCACCATCGTCCCGATGTCATCTTCATGGATCACATGATGCCTGGCATGGATGGCTTCGAAGCCGTAAAAGCCATCAAGAACAACCCCGAAACCGCCACCATCCCGGTTATGATGTATACGTCTAAAGGCGGTGATCTGTACCTGGGGCAGGCTCGCGCCCTGGGCGCAGTGGGTGTACTGCCAAAGACCGTGGCACCCACAGAGTTATTCGAGTCGCTTCGAAAAATCGGATTGGTGAAAGACCGGCGCACCAAAGCCCGGACCATGGATGAAGAAAATGCTTCCGAACGTACCGAAGATATTAAAAGACGCAGCATCACGCCCTCCCCGGTAACACCTTTCATCGAACCGGGCATGCAAAGCTCATCCAGCGGCCTGGATGCCGGGCAACTCGACACTCATTTACGTAGTCTGCTCGAAGAACAGCGTGTGGAGATCCGCAAGGACATGCTGCTCAGCATGGATACTGTTTCGCAGCAAACCAGCAACCGGCTGAACAAGGAACTGCATGAAAAACTTGACGCCGTCAAACAGGAACTGCTTCCGGTTCAAACACCATCCATAGTGCCTACAGTTCTCCTGACCGCATTATTGTTTGCATCCATGGCCTGGAACTTTTCCATCCACAAGCAGGAGGAAAAAGATCATGCCCCGGTTTCGGCAGCCAATAATGTACAGGCTTCAAACCAGCAAGAGGCAGAACAGGCAATCAGCAATCTGGAAGCCCTCCAGGCGGAAACTGTGGGTTTGCTAAACAAGACCTGGCAAATGGCGGGCTGGGCGATCAACCAGGAACTGCTATACCCCTACGATGAAATCGCCCTCGACAAGCAACGTGCTGATATGGTCGAACAGCTGTTGGCCCGACTCGCCGAAAGCGGCTATGCGGGTAAAATAATACTCGAAACCCACGCAGGGGAATTCTGCTTGCTGGGTAACCAGGAAACCGGCTTCCGTCTGCCCGCTCCGGAACTGACGGTCGACCAATGCGAGTTTGTCGGCAACCCGGTACAACCAACCGATTTACCTGCCGCCCACCAGTCACTGAGTTTTGCCAATTTCGTGAACAGTACACCGCTGTTGAACCAGGGACCGCTGGCGATGGAAGTGATTGCAGGTTCACGCACAGATCCGCTGTATGCATACCCGGATAAATCAGAAACGACAACGGTACAGACCTGGAATGAGGTTGCCGAAAAAAACAACCGGATTGTAATTTTTCTGGAGCCACAGTCGCGCTGAAACAGTAATCGCGGTCAGAAGACCGCTCTTACAAGAGCAACGCAACGACTGGTGACTCATACGCAAGAGCGGTCTCCTGACTGCAATGCGAAATAACAACTCTACGCCTGTATCTATATCACCTCGCTCTTTCCAAACTCAACGACATT
>CBFDBP010000193.1:0-6958 GCA_965603065.1 uncultured Gammaproteobacteria bacterium | reverse complement strand
TGCCATCGCGTGCATTTTGTTCCGATGAAAGCCAGGGCTACCCCATCATAATGATCGCCAAACACTTCGGCACCTTTCCGTTCAATCATGGTGTGGTCGGTGGAATCGTCGCCACAGACAGGCATGTCCCCCACGCCGCCCACGGTCAGGATATGCTCATCATGCAAGCCAGTCACGTAGGCTACGACCCGGAAAACCAGGTGTTCGGCACCTATCGGCGCGCCCAGACCACGCACATGGAATGCAGCTCAAGTTGTGGAAAGATTCAGCAGGTCATTTCCTGGTACAAGAACGAATATGATTTCGCCCGCCATAACATTTTGTTGCATAACGAAGACGGCCAGAAAATAATCATCGTCGATAACCAGTTGTTGCGCCAGGACCGCGACAACAGCCTGTTATTGCGTCTCGATAAGCTTATCGCCACTGATGCGGGGGAACCGCCCGTTCCATTAAGGATTCTGAGTACGGCGAAGGTTTATTCACCGGCTCAGGAATTTGTCGACAGAATGGGCGAGATGGCTTTCAATGGCATCACACCGCAGCCGATTGGCGCCAACCTGACCGCTGGCATGTTTTATTTTCGGCGCAATATTCCACAATTGGAGGAAGGTGCTCATCATCTCGAACACAATCTGATCGATTACATGCCGCAAATCGTCACCTCGAGTTCACCCCAACTGCTGGCCGCGCAGATTACCACGCAAATAGAGTTCGACCGCACCTTTCGCACGATCGTGAAAGAACAGGCCTATAAAGGCAAAAAGGTCCTGTTCATTGCCGGGCTGAACATCGATATTTCGCCACAGGCCGACCAGCTTTTTCCGCTCACAAAATTTGTTCCCTGGGCAGCCTATATCCAGGACAGCGACGGCTATTATTTCACCCTTGAGCAGGAGGAACTGGTACAAACACTGCAACAGCAAAACGACGATAATCCTGATCAGATCGATCTGGAGGATGCCATTCGCATGATGGCATCGGCCGAGGAGATAAAGATCGAACAATAAGGCGGTCGTGTATCCGCCAGTCCTGTCAGGTTATAACCTCTTCGAACGCAAGGAATGAGCCAAGCAACATACCTGTGACAGTGATAATACGCCAGAACCGGCTACGGGCCGCGATAGCGCCTGTGTCGAGGGGTTTCAACCAGGCACGGAAGCGGCTCACTTGCTGCGCCCATTTTCCGGGTAGTATCTGGGCGGAACCCGTGCTCGCTTGCGGGCGATATACCGGGTATATGAACCGTGTTCGGGGCGTGGCCTTTTCCGCGTAGAGTCGAACACTGTGCGTCGGATATTTTGCCCGGCATGCCTGAATGCTACGGATTACAGGGTTTGCGTCAGGCACGCAATAAAGCGAATCCCCCCACTGCTGCCATTGTATGTGCACAGGATTAACATCATCAGTATGCTCAACACGCAAAATCCAGTGATCCGACAGGGTATTTTCTATATGACTCTCAAGCTCGCCAAGGTAAGGCAATTTCAGAACCGATGCGCGACTGTGAGCTGACTGCATGATCTCTATCCTCCTGTTATGGGACGTGTGGTTAACTTCCAGTACTTTCTTATATACTCTTTCGGTCAGAGTAAGACTCTATACTACCTCGACAAGTTTTCTCGCCGATTTATCCAACACTGTGCCTGGCCTCTGCTGCGGTACCTGTCGCTTCAACCCGCGACCCGTCTCCAAACACCGCATGCTTCATCGCAGCCAGACGGTTTTCGACCACATTCTGCTTAGGCAGGCGTTGCAGGATACCCATTCTCTGCAGTCGCTGGCGAGGTTGCCCCTGTGCCGCGACCACGTAAACGGCACGCCCGGCATTAATCATGTCCAAAACCGCCTCCTCAATCGCCAGTGCCGCCGATACGCCCAGGTGTACCACATCGGTAACATCGACAATAAGGGTCGTGATGCCTTCAACCTCGGAGTTCTTGCGACTGATAACACGTGAGGTGCCGAAAATCATCGCGCCACGCAGGTGCAGCAACAAAACCCTGCCAGTGGCCGCAGACAGAGCTTTGCCCTCTTCCGTTGTCAACGCCAGATCTGTTTCCCGCGGGTCCGTGACCGCCCTCACATCGTCTGCCTGCAGCTCGGACAGCCGCGTGACCGTCATTATGTTAGCCACGAACAGACCTATACCAACAGCCGCTATAAGATCCACGAACACGGTTAGTACAATAACACCGTAGGTAATCAGCGCGCCCTTTCCGGACAAACGGTGGGCGCGTTTGAGAAAATCCCAATCGATAATATCGATACCGACTTTAAGTGCAATACCGGCGAGTACGGCCAGTGGTATCACCGCTGTAAGCCCGGCCGCCCACAGAACCACGACCAGCAGTATGCCGGCCCTTATTACGCCGGACAGCGCGGTGCGTGCGCCGGCCTGGATATTCACCACAGTTCCCATGGTTGCACCTGCACCGGGAAGCCCCCCGAACAGACCCGACATGACATTACCGACACCCTGACCAATCAACTCCTTGTTCGAGTTATGCTGGGTGTGGGTAAGGCTGTCTGCAATTACAGAGGTCAGTAGTGCATCAATGCAACCAAGCATGCCCAGCACAATGGCATCGAGCAGCATGATCTGCCACTGCTCCGCACTGAATACCGGCATTCTCAATTCCGGCAGCGTAGTCGAAATTTCGCCGATGCGGCGAATATCCGCACTACCCAGAACCGCGACCGATGCCAGTGTAACCACGACCAGGGCCAGCAATTGCGGCGGCAGATAACGTTTCAGCCGGGCGGGAACGAAAAACAGGATGGCAACCGTCAACAGGGCCAGCACCGTCTCCTGCACTCGCACACCGGCCAGTAACTCTGGCAGATTATTCAGCGTGGCAATGACACCCCCGGCCGGCGATGCATGGCCCAGCAGTGGCCCGATTTGCAGGATGATGAGTATGATACCGATACCCGACATGAAACCGGATACAACGGTATAGGGCATCAGGGTTACATACTTCCCAAGGCGCATAATGCCAAACAGGATCTGAAACAGACCGGCCATGACCACAACGGTAAATGCCATAGCCGTTCCATTAACCGGATCCGACGCAATAAGTTTTGCGATGACTGCTGTGAATACGACCGTCATCGGGCCGGTAGGTTCGGATATCAGCGTCGGTGATCCACCAAACAGCGCAGCAAACAGCCCGACCAGGATGGCGCCGTACAGTCCGGCTTCAGCGCCGGCACCGGAGGCTACCCCGAATGCCAGTGCCATCGGCAAGGCGATAACAGCAGCGGTTATGCCACCGAATATATCGCCGCGGGGATTGCGCAAACTTATTTCATTAAAGATTGTGTTTGTCCGCATTGCTTCCAATACCCGCCTTGTGAGCCGTGAATTACGACTCCATCTTCAGTCAGTATGGAAGCGGTCGGGTTCGGTGACTAATTGATTCTGGCAATGGGAGCTATAGCCTGGCATTGATAAGCCGGGCCGAATAGCGGTTATTTCGTCGCGGCTTTTTTCTTGCGGGCAGCCGGCTTTTTCCGGGCCTTGGGTTGCTGCATTAACAGCGGCCACATGGACACCATGCGTTCGCAGATTCGGGCTTCGCTGGCGATAGCGAATTCGAGGAAGGTACGCGCTACCAGGGACAACTCCTTGCCCTTGGGATGGACAATGTACCACTGCCGGTGGATCGGGAATTGTTCGACGTCAAGGATAGCTACAGGGCCATCAGGGCCTTCCAGTGCCAGGGTATGCAGTGAAAGCACCGACAGCCCCAGACCACCGACCACGGCGTGCTTGATGGCTTCGTTGCTGCCAAGTTCCATGCGCACCTTCGGCCGCAAACCATGGGCAGCGAACAAGCGCAACGTGGCATCGCGGATGCCTGATCCGGGCTCACGCATGATAAACGGCTGCTCGATAACCTCGGACAAGGAAATGTTTTTCTTTCCTACCAACTCGTGATCGCGCGGCGCCATGACGACTAATGGATTCGGCGCGAAAGGAAACGCCTCGACATCGAGTTCGTCGGCGGGTGCCTGACCCATGATATACAGGTCATCCTCATTATTGTGCATCCGTTCAATGATACGTTCGCGATTGGTGACTTTGAGCGCAAGATCGATTCCCGGATAAAGACGGCTGAACTCACCCAGAATTTCCGGAGTGAGATATTTCGCCGTGGTTATTACCCCCATGCGCAGGCGCCCGACTTTAAGACCTTTGAGGTCGGCAACCGTCATCTCCAGGTTTGCCAGCGTTTCGAAAATATCACGACTCGACTTATATAGCGCCAGACCGGCCTCGGTCGGTTCGACTTTGCGACCGACGTGTTCGAACAGGGGCAGGCCAAGGGCATCGGTCAGCTTTTTGATCTGCATGGACACGGTTGGCTGGGTCAGAAACAATTCCTGCGCTGCACGCGTGAAACTGCCGAGCCTGACGATCGCCTCAAATACCTGTAACTGACGCAAGGTGGTATGCCGTATCAGGTAATCCGGCATCGCCGCGGCCGGTGTGTACTCGTTGTCGTCAGAAGAACCCATTCAATCAGTCCTTGCTACCTGTAGTGAAGGATGCATCTTTCATCGAGTTGTGGTTCGGGTTGCTGCCGGTGTTTACTCAAATTTTTCCGACCCCAGAACAGCCACATCAGAAACGAATGCAGTGATATGGTGACCTTCCCGCAGCAGTCCCTCCAGATCGTCCAGCATGCCCGACATGCGGCCGGCGGGGACGATCACGTGGAATTTTATACTGGTAATCACATCCAGCTCGCCTGAAACTTCGCCACTGGAGCCGGCACCACGCGCCTGGACAATGGTGTAACCACTGGAACCACGGCGCCGGACCATCTCGGCCAGAGTCTCCTCGAGTGTATCCATGGTAATGATGGTAAGTAGTTTTTGCGGAAACAACCTTTGCATCGATCTTGCCTCCCATCCTTTTGTGACGGCCTCGCCGGCCGATAACGTGCCCCGCTTGATCAGCAGCCGGACGCTGGTTCAAACCGGCCTGCAATTCCGGTCACCAGAGTTGTGAAATATACACTTACCACTGCCCTGATCAGGCTGGTATAGCCGGTTGCACCAGCTTGATGATTCAGGTGCAGCTTGATTATGTTAATTCGATAACATTTATTATAATCGATCTTTTTTATCAATAATATCAATTATTATATATGGGTGGATGGTAGTTCAATCCGGCCACACCCGCCGACCTGCCCGGTACGGGTCCCGCATTTCCGGCCGCGATCCTGCTGCAGTTTTAGCGGATCTTTTTGCCGCCGGGGTCGCAGCCGCCTTTTTAGTGGTCCTGGCAGTTTTTTTCACCGGTCGTGGCGAATTGCTTCCGGCGGCTGTTTTTCCAGCCGCGCCGGCCTTGGTTTTGCGCATAGAATCCACCAGCTGCTGGCGGGTTTTATCTGTAGTGCTCATGCTGTCGATATCTCCTCAATCAAGTGCTCGATCTCGTCCGTAGCATCCGCACCACGGCGCCCGATGTCAAATACGCTCTTGCCTTGCAGTGCACTGCTGCGATAAACGGCGCGACGCCTCACGGCGGTATCTGCCACCGGAAAGGCAATCTCTGACAAAGCATCACGGACCAGCCGCGAAAGTGTGGTACGGGGTTCCAGCTGGTTGATAACCATGAGTGTTCGCAGGGTGGGATTGAGTTTATGTGCTTCCTCAATCGACTGTTCGATGTGCACACTTGCCCAAAGATCCATCGGTGAAGGCTGCACGGGAATCAGGGCCAGGTCACCAAAACCCAGCACTGCGCCGGTCTGCGGTGCGTGCACCGAGGGCGGGCAGTCAATTACCACACAATGGTATTCCTGCAAAAGTTTATTCGCCTGGCGTTGCAGGTCCGCCTCGGCTGCAGACACCGGCGGAGCCGATGCATCCCCGGCAATGGCTCTCCACTGCAGCGCCGAACCCTGCGGGTCGGCGTCAATCACTGCCACACTGCCGCGCCGCGCCAGGCCTGCTGCAAGATTAACCGCCAGCGTGGTTTTGCCTGCACCGCCCTTGTTACCCACCAGAGCAATCACGGGCATTACACCAACCTCAGCAGGTTTTATTCATGGCGAGGGCGTCGAGCTCCTGCGCCAGGCGACGCTGCTGATCCCCCAGTGTGTTGTCCTCTTCGGAGCCGTGAATTGTCATATTGACATAATCACGGCCAAAACCCATGTCAGGATACAGCCCTTCACGTTCCGATAACGCGGCGGCCCGATCCAGAAAATCGCGTAAACTTTCATAATCCACAAACTGGTAACGCCGCTCCAACCGCTCGGGCCGGGCCCGTTCCTGCCACTGTTGACTCATTGCTGTACTCCTATACTAACCAGTGTTCAAGTGGAAACTGTAGCATCGACATCTTGCAGCTCCTGCAGCCAAGCCAGCATATGCCGGGCGTGCTCTTTTTCCTCGGCGTGCAAGGCCTCGAAAAACAGCCGGCTGTCATGATCGCCAACCCTGGCACTATGTCTGGTTGCAGCTTCGTACAGGCTGACGACTTCCGATTCGAATGCATGGTTTACCTGCAATAATTCCTGCAGGTTGCGGCCCAGCTGCACCGGTCGTAACTGTGATGCATTCGGGGCCGCGCCAAGTGCGAGCATGCGACTGATGATACGTTCGGCATGCGCCAGTTCCTCGCCTGCTTCAGCGCTCAGCTTCCCGGCCACCTCGGCCAGCCCCCAGGCTTCAACAAGTTTTGCCTGGGTGCTGTAGAGCTGCACGGCGGAGAGCTCCAGACTCAAAGCCCTGCCGAGGTAACCGAGAACGCGCTGATCAACGTTTACAGGCAGCATGACGACATGTCAATCAATCAGACTGTGCATTCAACCGCGTGACGGACGATTGCCGTTTGCATCGCTGAGTACCGGCTCCACTTCGCGATGAGGACGGGCAATGATATGTGCCGCCACCAGTCCATCGCCAACTCGCTCACAGGCATCCGCGCCGGCACGCA